>JAFTUO010000063.1 GCA_017466215.1 Oscillospiraceae bacterium
AACAGCGTTCTTGGTCTCGTCCAGCACCTCGGTGATGTAAACGTTACCGCCGAACTGGGCCCAGTTGGTCTCATAGATCTTGGTCCACTCGCTGCCGTCTTCCAGGATCAGAACGACCTTAATGGTGGGAACATCGCCCTGACTGCTGTGGTAGATAGTGAACTCATCAACAGCAGTAGAGCCGGTGCCGCCCTTGCTCAGATCCAGATACAGGTCAGCTCTTTCGCCAGCGGATGCGCCGAAGGAGAAGTAAGTCGTCAGATCGTTATCAACGAAATTACCCAGGGGCTTCCAGTCGGGTCTGCCGTCAGACCACCAGGTAAACTCGGAGTAGCTGTTTGCGGTTGCAGCGTTGCCACTGCAAGCGCCAACAACAGTGCCGGTCAGGTCGACCTTCTGCTTTACGGGCTCAGTGGGAGCAACAGTGGGCTCCTCGGTGGGTTCCTCAGTAGGCTCAGTGGGAGCAACGGAGGGCTCGGTGGGCTCTACGGTAGGATCGGTGGGATCGGTGGGAGTGGGCTCAGCCTTGACATAGGAATCCAGAATACAACCGGAGTTGAACTCGATCTTGCCTTCGTAATTGGTCAGGCTGCCGGTAACGGTGATGGTATCGCCAACAGCGATCACATCAGCGCCCTCACCCTTCAGGCGGAAGCACTCGATGGGCTTGACCTCACGGCCCTCAACAACGATGGTAACAGTAACATTGTTGTACTGAGAGCTGAAGGGAATGTTGACCTCGGTGATAACACCGGTCAGGGTCTTGCCATCAATGTAGCCACCGACGGGCAGCTGGTAAGCGTAGTCAACCAGCTCCTGCATGGTCATACCCTCGGTGGGATCCTCGGGAGCTTCGCCAACGGTGTAGGAGTCCAGAGTACAGCCCTGATCAAACTCGATGGTGCCGTTGTAGTTCTTGATGGTACCGGTAACGGTGATGGTATCACCAACCTTGATCACATCAGCGCCCTCGCCCTTCATACGGTAGCACATAATGGGCTTGTCATCGCGGCCTTCAACAGTAATGGTAACCGTTACGTTGTTGTAACCGGAGTCATAGGGAGTATTGACTCTGGTGATAACGCCAGTCAGAGTCTGGGTGCCATCCATCATTGCGCCGTTAGCCAGCTCGTATGCAGCATCAACGATCTCCTGCATAGTCATACCGGGTGCGGGCTCGGTAGGAGCTGTGGTAGGCTCTTCAGTGGGAGCCTGAGTGGGCTCTGTGGGAGCAACTGTAGGCTCGGTGGGAGCTACAGTAGGCTCAGTAGGAGCAACAGTGGGCTGAGTTGCGGGAGTGGTGGGCTGGGGCTCAACAGCACCAGTCTGTGCATAGAAGCGAGCTGGGAACTGAGTAACATTAACGTTACTTTCGTTCATATAGCTCAGCTTGGATGCGCTCAGAGTGGTGTAGGTAACACCGGAGCTGCTGCTGGTGTAAGTACCCAGATAGTAAGGAGTACCGCCAATGTCTGCAACGAAGGTGTCAAAGGTATCATTCCAGGTGTATACAGCGGTGGGAGCATCGGTCAGGCGGGCATTTACATAAGAGCCATTCTGATAGATATCAATGTAGGTCTTAGTCTCGCCTGCCATGAAATACATCCGGTAACCGCCAGTTACAGTCTCGACATAAACGTCGACGCCCTCAGTCATAGTGGCAGAAGTGGACAGGTAGTAGTCCTTATTGGCAGTGGTGCCGATAAAGGCCAGAATGCCCTCGATATTGCCGGTATCCACGGCCCACTTGTATGCAACGCCAACGCTGGGCTTGCCGATCAGCTCGTAGGTAGGAGTGCCGGGAGCGGGCTCAGTGGGCTGTGTTGCGGGAGTAGTAGTGCCGGGAGTCGTGGGCTGGGTTGCGGGAGTAGTAACGCTGGGAGTAGTGGGCTGAGTTGCAGGAGTCGTGGGCTCAGTGGGAACAACCGCGACTTCCTTCATAGTTGCCAGGTGAGCAACAAAGTTGGTGACATCCATAGTATCGGCCTTATCGCCGGTAACATAGGAAATCTTGGAAGCACTGAAGGTGCTGTAGGTGCCATAAGTACCGAAGTAGAGATCGGTGATCTCGCCGTCGATGTCCAGATCGCAAGTGAAGGACTGGATATCAGCATTCCACTTCAGGACCTTGGTGGGAGTGGTGGTGAAGATAACATTGTTATGGGTTCCAGAGCGGGCCATCTCAATGTAGTTCTTCTCGCTGCCATTCTTGAAGTACAGACGATAACCGCCGGTAACCTTCTCAACGTAGACATCAACTGCCTCCTCGTGAGACTCGGTGGTAGCAAAGTAGAAGCCATTCATCTCGCCGGTCAGGTACAGAGTCTTGCTCAAGTTCTTCTGAGTCAGGAAGAACTTGTATGCCTTGCCGGTCTGGGGCTCAGTAACGATCTGAGGTACCAGAATACCGCCGGAAGGCGTAGTGGGCTGAGTTGCGGGAGTGGTGGGCTCAGTGGGAGGCGGATTCTCGCCCTTGACGTAGGAATCCAGAGTGCAGCCCTGATCGAACTCGATAGTGCCGTTGTAGTTCTTCAGAATACCGGTGACAGTGATGGTATCGCCGACATTGATCTTGTCAGCACCCTCGCCTGCCAAACGGTAGCACTTGATGGGCTTGTCCTCACGGCCAGCAACCTTAATGGTAACGGTAACATTGCCGTAAGTGTCGCTGTAGGGAGTGTCAACGCTGGTGATGATACCGGTCAGAGTATGGTCCTCCAGCAGCATGCCGCCGGGAGCCAGATCATAAGCGGCATCAACGATCTCCTGCATGGTCATTTCGGGCTTGTCATTGTCATCATCGCCGGTGCCGGGGATGTGCTCAACGATCCAGCCGTTCTTGATCTGTGCAGTGCCGTTGTACTGACCCAAAGAGCCGTAAACGGTGATGGTGTCGCCAGCCACGGGCTTAACTTCCATCTCATCGTAGCGCACAGTGCCGTCAGCATTGTAGGTGCCGTAGATGGTCAGGACATTACCCTTCTCGTCAGCAATGTACATATTGCCGTACTGGGTGTTGTAAACCTTGAAGATCTTACCGGTAACCTTGTACTTGATGGTGGTGTACTCATCCAGCTCGGCGCCGAAGATCAGAGCCTGCTCGATGGTGATGGTTGCGCCATCGGTGGTGGGCAGTTCGGGAACATTCTCACTGGGCTTAGCAGGAATCTTATAATCCCAGGAGGTAGTATAGGTCTCGCCATCGCCGGTGATGGTAGCAGTCAGCTTGAAGTTGACAGCCTCATCGCCGCGGGCGATCTTAACGGTAACAGTGCCGTTGCCGTTGTCAACGATCTTGACAGCGGAGTTATCGGTGGTCCACTTGACCTGAACCTTCTTACCCTCAACAGTGTAGTAAGCTCTGCGGGTAAAGCTCTCGGTAACAGTGGTGGGGTTGGTGGTGCCGGGATAATCAGCACGCAGCTCTTCAAATGCCTTCTCCTCTTCGCTGACCTTGGTCTCCTTCAGGGTAGCCAGGTGTGCAACGAAGTTGGTCTCATCCAGAGCCTCAGCGTTCTCTCCGGTAACGCGGGTTACGTCGGAGCCGCTCATGGTCTGGTAGGAGCTGTATGTACCGAAGTAGTAATCACACTTCTCACCGTCGATCTCCAGATCGCAGGTGAAGGACTTGATAGCGTCGTTCCACTTCAGGACCTTGGTGGGCTTGGTGGTGAAAATGACGTTATTGTGATACTTGCCGGTGGATTCAGAATACTGTCTGACGATCTCCAGGTAGTTCTTAACGCCGCCCTTCAGGAAGTACAGGCGGTAACCGCCGGAAACCTGCTCCACATAGACATCAATAGCCTCAGTATGATCCGCGGAGGTAGCGTAGTAGAAGCCGTCCATTTCGCCGGTCAGGTACAGGTTCTTGCCCAGAGTCTTCTGGTACAGGAAGAACTTGTAGGCAGTGCCGGCCTTGGGTGCAGTGATGATCTCGGGGATCACGGTGGTGGAGGAAATGTTCTCGTCTGCGGGAGGAACATCCGTGCCGGTATCCTTCCAGCTGACCAGAGTAGAGCCCTGAGCAAACTGAATGGTGCCGTGGTAGTTCATCAGATAACCGTTAACGGTGATGGTGTCGTCAACGCCGATCTTGTCAGCGCCATCACCAGCCAGACGGTAGCACTCGATGGTCTTGCCATTGACCTTCATCACGACGGTAACGTTCTTGTAACCGGGGTCATAAGGAGTCTTGATCTTGGTAATAACGCCGGTCAGAGTTGCCTTGTAGGGCAGAGTTTCGCCATCATCCATGGCAAAGGCATCCTCAAGGATCTCATCAGGATCGGTGGGGGCCTTGATCTCAGTACCGGTCTTCTCGACCTTGATCAGCTGGCTGCCTGCATCGAACTCGATCGTACCCTCATAGTTTACGATGTAGCCCTTGACGGTGATGGTATCGCCGATCAGCAGGTTGTCTGCGCCTTCACCGACAATGCGGTAGCACAGGATGGGGTACTGGGAATAACCGGGTACCTCAATGGTAACGGAAACGTTATTGTAAGAAGGATTATAGGGAGAGTTGATCTTGGTGATCTTACCGGTCAGAGTAGCAATGTACTTCAGGCTGGCATTGGTCTCCAGAGCATAAGCATCCTTCAGGATCTGCTCCACATCAGAAGGAGCTTCAACGGCCTCACCCTTAACAACAGCGTCCAGAACACAGCCGGAATCAAACTCGATCGTGCCGTTATAGTTCTTCAGAATACCGGTAACGGTAATGGTGTCGCCGATCTGCAGGTCCTTAGCGCCGTCGCCCTTCAGGCGGTAGCACTCGATGGGCTTACCCTCAGCACCGGCAACCACGATGGTTACGGTGATGTTCTGGTAGTCCTCGCTCCAGGCGGTGTTGATTCTGGTGATCACACCGGTCAGAGTAACCTCATAGTCCATAGAAGCGCCGACTTCCAGCTTATAGGCTTCCTCGACGATGGCTGCCATATCGTTATTGACCATCGGCAGCAGGTGATTCCAGCTATAGGAAACACTTTCGCCGTTGGCGTTGGAAATGGTAGCGGTCAGAACGTAAGGAACATCCTGAGCAGACTGCTCATTGACGTCAATGGTAACCATACCATTTTCGCCCTTGACGACCTTAACGTGCTCCTCGCCTACGTTAACGGTCCAAACGACCTCGTAGTCCTTTCCATTGACCGGAACTACGCCGATACGCTGGAAATCCCGAGGCGTTTTCTCGCTGGGATTCTTGTAGACCGTCTTGATATAGGCAAGTGCAGCCTCCAAGTCGGCCTTAGTCGCAACATCGCCGGTAGAAGGCGTTTCACCGGAACCCTTGGTGAAATGCACCAAGGCACCAACGCCAATGCCCAGCAGCAATGCCACGATCAGGGCCCAGATAATTATCTTCTTCTTATTCATAGCTTGCTCCTTTGATATTAATGGATTGTAATATTATCTGCGGAGAACACTTTGATTTGGTAAGATCCATTGTAGTAATCCACAATACCCTTTACATCAATGGTCTTGCCTTCATAAACATCTGCTTTGACGAGATTGCCATCCTTATCTGTCAGGACGGTGGTGCGGACATCGACGTACTGGCCGTCAACCTCGCAGGTCAGAGTAAATGCACCCTTGGATGCACTGCCCTCTGTCTTGGTGGTGTAGGAGTCGATGACCTTCAGTCCCTTCATTTCGATGGAGGTGCTCATCGCCATTGCAGCGTATTTATTCGTAGTTTCGTTACCCTCATCGTCGACTACGGTAACCTGACCGTTCAGGAAGCGGTCTGCAGTGGTTTCATAGAATGCAGGGTCGTTTCCTTCGCTGATCTTCTGGATGTTGCTGGGATCGTCGGGCTGCATCATACGGTAGTTCAGGTCAGACACCTGATAAGTGCCGCCTGCTTCATAGTACTGGACAGAGCCCACAATGCGGACCTCATTGCCCACAGTCAGGATCTCCAGACCCTTGCCGTTTAAGTTGTAGCCGTAGTACACGGACATACCGTAGTACATATCGGTTTCAGCATCATAAGCTTCCACATAAACGCTGTTGCTGTCATTAACCGTAACAACGCCGTTAAATGCCACCTTGATACCGTTGTAGGATTCTACATTGGTGCGCAGCTCCTTGAGCGTCAGCTCAACAGCGTCGCCATAGTAGAAATCGGGATCCTTCTGGCCGGAGTAGATATTCAGCTTCTGTGCCTTCGCCTGGTTGATGGCGTTCATACAAACAGCGCCATACTGATTGTTTGCAGAGCTGCTGGCAATGGCCAGGCCGTTCTGCAGAAGCTCAATGTTCAGGTTGCGGTACTCGCTGTTTTCGTCCGTACGGTACCAGACCCAAACCAGATAACGGTCGCCGGTGGAGTCTGCTTCCCACTGAGCCGTTTCCGCTTCGATCACGATGGAAGTGGCGGCGGAAAGTTTTTCCTTGGTGAAGCTGGATGCCTTTTTGCCGTACTCTTCGATCTTACCGGTAGATTCCGGGGTATTCACGGCCAAATAACGGCCCTTGAGTACGCCTCCGGGCATCATAGATGCAGGAACGTGGAAATGGGTCGTATCGCCGTCAATGTACTGCTTCACCGTAACCTCTTGTTTCATAGTGGCAGAGTTCATATCCAGCTTTACAGACGCTGCATAGTCAACGTTCTCGGTGCTCGCCGTAGGAGTCGTCGCTGTTGTGGGATCTGTGGTGCCGGGCTCGTTGGCCGGCTCCCCACAGCCGGCAAGTAAACCGGCTGTGAGGCACAGAGCCATCAATAAACAAAGTAATTTTTTCAGCATAAGCATTCAAAATTAGCTGTGGTACTCACACTCGTCGATAGCATCCTGGAATGCTGCGGCGATCTGAGAATCCACATCACCGGTCAGCGTCAGGCACTTGGCCATCAGAGCGCCAACCTGGTCACGGGCGGTGGAGGAGCCGTTGAATGCGGGAGAGGTGTAGTAAGCGCTCTCCTGCTCCAGACAAATCTTAGCGGACAGAGCAGCGATGTAAGCACCGCCGTCAGCACTGCCCAGGTACTCCTTGTAAACAGGGTTCTCGCCAACAGACTTCAGAACGGGAACATAGCCGGAAGCCATACCGAACTCAGCCTGGAAAGCGACATTGGTAGTCAGGAACTTAACAAACAGCCAGGAAGCGATAACTTCCTGAGGATTCTCCTTCTGGAAGATGCACAGGCTGGGGCCCTGGGAAATAACCTTCTTGTTGTTTGCATCAACCTGAGGAATGGTAGCGATGCCCACCTCGAAGGGGTAAACGCCGTCAACCATATCAGGGCGCTGGTGAGTTGCACCTGCGGAAGAGCCAATGGACATATAGCTCTTGGTGCCGGTCTGAGCGGTGAACAGGCCGGAGGTATATGCACCGTACAGGATCTGAGTGGTCAGGTAGCCCTTGTTGTACCACTCGTTGAACTTCTTAACGAATGCGTGGTTCTGCTCGTTGTCGAACAGGAAGTGATCATCGGAAGCGCTGGTGTAATCAGAACCGTACTGCTCACACATAGTGATGAACCAGTTGGCTTCGGAGTCGTAGCCCAGAGGGATGCAGCTGGGATCAATGGTCTTGATCTGTGCGCACAGAGCTTCCAGTTCGTCCCAAGTGGTGGGAACGGTCAGGTTGTTGGCATCGAAGAAGGTCTTGTTGTAGTACAGAACCTCGGTGGACTTACTCAGAGGCATGGTGTACATCAGACCGTCGCCGAATTCCTTACCTTCATTGTAGTAGCCTTCAATGAAGTCAGCCTTCTGCTCAGCAGTCAGGCCCAGAGTCTCGGTGGTGCCGTCAGCACGGGTGATCTCGATGGTGCTGTCGATCAGGCCGTCCAGAGTGGTTACTGCGCCTGCCAGGTTGTACAGAGCAACGTGGTCGGGATAGCAGTATGCAATGTTGGGCTGGTTGCCGGCAGGGATCTCGGTGCTGATCTGATCACGCACGTCATCGTAGCCGCCGACCTGCTCGCTGATGATGGTGATGTTGGGATACAGCTTGTTGAACTCAACAATGTATGCATCCAGAACTTCACGCAGGTTTGCGCCCATCGTGTGGTAGAACTTGATCTCTACCGCGCTGCCATCGTAACCGCCTTCAGGTACAGTGAAGTTAACTGTGCCTGCATTGGTGGTGCCGGTGGGGGTCTTTGTGCCGCCGCAAGCTGCCAGGCCAATAACCATCACAACAAGCAGAAGCAATGCCAGAATTCTTTTCATTTTGTTCGTTCCTTTCTATATATAAAATTTGTTTTTTCTTTATCAGGCCGTTGCGTATGCGCGGGTCTGTATATAGACTTAAAATTTTATGTGTAGAAATATATCTACGCCCGGGCCGTTAGCCCTTAATGCCGCTGCGGCTGACACCTGCCATAATGTACTTACGCAGGAAGATGAATACCAGGAACAGCGGTGCAGAGACCAGCGCAACTGCCGCCATCTGCACGGGGTAATTCACATCACCGGTGGTGGTGGTGAATGCATTACGCAGACCGTTGGTGATCAGGCGGTGGGCCTCATCATTGGCAACCAGACGGGGCCACATATAGGAGTTCCAGGCGCCCATCATCTTCAAAATGGTGATGGAGATCAGCGTAGGCAGTGCCAGGGGCACCATAACCTTCCACAGATACTTCAGGTCAGACGTTCCGTCCACCTTAGCAGCCAGATACAGCTCATTGGGGATCTGCAGGAAATTCTGACGCAGCAGGAAGATGTAGAACACGCTGACCAGGAACGGGACGATTAAAACCGTATAGGTATTCATCCAGTTCAGCTGGGTGACAGTGGTGTAGTTGGTGATGGTGAACAGCTCGCCGGGGATCATCATTGTGGCCAGCAGCAGAGTGAACATCGTATCTCTGCCCTTAAACTCCAAACGGGCAAAGGCAAAGGCGGACAGCACCGTGATGACCAGCGACAGCAGTGTGGATGCCACGCCAACGATCATAGTATTCACAAAGAGCTTGCCCAAATTGGCGGCATTAAAAGCCTCCACATAGTTGTACCAAATGATCTTCTTCGGCCAGAACGTAGGCACATTCAGACGATACTCTGCCAGGCTTTTCAGGGAGGAGATGATCATCCAATAGAATGGGAACAGCACGATCAGTGCCATTGTGCAAAGGAACAGATATGCGAGGAATTTTACACCAAACTTAATAATTTTCTGGTTGAAAGAGGTCTGTTGCAGATCTTTTGCGTGCATAACATTGTTATCCATAAACAGCCCTCCTATTAATAATGAGTGTGCTTCTTGATGACCATGTTGTTAAACAGGGTAACAGCAAGAATGATTGCAAAGAGGATCAGGGCTGCAGCACTTGCACGGCCCTGGCTGTTGGTGCTCAAAGCATCGTAGATGAAGCCAACCATCGTGTTCAGTCTGCCGGCAGCATCCGGGGGGCCCATGGTCTCGCCGAAGATACCGACGATGCTGGAGTACTCCTTAAAGCCGCCGATAAAGCCGGTGATGATAACATAAGCCAGCATCGGGGACAGCAGCGGCACAGTAATGCGGGTGAACACTCTCTTGCGGGAAGTTCCGTCCACCTTGGCTGCGTCGTAATACTGCTTGTTGATGCTCTGCAGGCCGCCCAGCAGTACCAGGATCTTAAAGGGCAGTGCGTTCCAAACGATGTAGACCACCATAACGGTCATATTCGCCCAGTACTGGGAGCCTTGGTTGACCCAGTTTACCGGCTTACCGCCAAAGAACTGGATCACATTGTTGATAATGCCCCAGGTATCTGCGGTCACGCCATCAGGACGGAGGCCGATGATGTTGAACATTGCGGCGAACACCATGCCGATGGCGATGGAGTTGGTCACATAAGGCAGGAAGAAGATGGTCTGCAGCAGTTTCTGCAGAGGTTTGATAGAATTCAGCGTAACGGCGATCAGCAGTGCCAGGAGTGTGGAGATCGGCACAGTCAGAACGCACAGCAGCACCGTATTGGTCAGGCACTCCTTAAAACGCTTGTATTCAACGACTTTTTGGAAGTTTCCGATACCAAATTCGAAAACCGCACCGCCCGCTGCCTTCAGGCCGGAGTAATTCTCCAGCAAGGACATGCGAACAGTGTTAAAGATAGGCCATACGGTAAACACCAGCAAAAGCACGATCGCCGGCGACAGATACAGCCACGCTTTCCATTGTTGCTTGTTATCTACCATATTACTTCACCTCAACATCCAAACGTTCCTCAGTTTCGGCATTGAACACGAAGACCTTATGGGGTTTCAGATTGAAGCGAACCACCTCTTGGCTCAGGTCGATCTTATTGTCGGCATTGATGATGGAGCGGATGACAGGGTTAGCAGATGCCTCGTGGGTAGAGACCACGCTGACATCGCGGCCCATAACCTCCACGTTGCTCAGGCTGCAGGTCAGCTTGCCGTCCTCAGCCAGCTCAAAGCCTTCGGGACGGACGCCGACAGTAACGGCCTGGTCCTCAGCGCCGGTAACATCCATAACAGCATCCTCGCCGATGTACAGCTTGCCATCCTTGATCTGGCCATTGAAGACGTTGATGGGAGGCGTGCCGAGGAACTTGGCAACGAACAGGTTAATAGGATCGTCGTAAACCTCCTGGGGCTTGCCGATCTGCTGCACCACGCCCAGCTTCATAACCACGATCATATCGGAGATGCTCATCGCCTCTTCCTGGTCGTGGGTAACAAAAACGGTGGTAATGCCGGTTTCCTTCTGGATGCGGCGGATCTCCTCACGGGTCTGCAGTCTCAAACGGGCATCCAGGTTACTAAGAGGCTCGTCCAGCAACAGGACTCTGGGCATCTTGACCAGCGCACGGGCAATTGCCACACGCTGCTGCTGACCGCCGGACAGCTCGCTGGGCTTACGGTCCATCAGCTCGTCGATCTGCACCAGCTTGGCAGCCTGAAGAGCACGCTCCAGCATTTCTTCCTTGGACATCTTGTCCTTGCCCTTCAGATTCTGCAGAGGGAACAGGATGTTCTGCTTAACGCTCATATGGGGATACAGTGCATAGTTCTGGAACACCAGGCCAATTCCGCGGTTTTCGGTGGACAGCTCGGTTACATCGTCCTCACCGAAGAAGATTCTGCCGCTGGTGGGCTTCTGCAGGCCGCTGATCATATACAGCGTTGTAGACTTGCCGCAGCCAGATGGTCCCAGAAGACCAATGAGCTTGCCATCAGGAATTTCGAAGGTAAAATCGCTGACAGCGACTACCTCTTTGCCGGATTTCTTGTCCCGGCTGGGGAAGATTTTTGTAAGATTCTGTAATGTAACTTTCATATGAACCCCTTCCAAAATATGTACTTTATTTTTTATATTAAATTTTTAATAATCTTGTTTTTTGGCTTTTTCTTCCTGAATACGGTTGATATAGGCGATGCGCTCATCTGCAGTTTCGAATATCTTTTGGCTGGAGATATCCACCACCACCGTGCCTGCCAGCCGGTCGTGAATGGCAGCGCGGTTTCCACCAACAGCAACACAGATCACCTGAACAACCAGCAGCGCCAGCAGGACAACTGTGCCGGTAATGCCCATTGAGCCCCACAGAATCATCATCACGATAAATACCGGGACCATCGTCTCGATGGTGAACTTGCCCAGCAGCGTTCTGGCGAACAGCTGCAAGGGACTGATCTTCACACCGTCGATACGCATAACACCCAGGGAGAAACATTTCTTGCCGATGGTCTGTCCGTTTTTCAGCACCAGCGGCACAGCAAATTCCAGTACCAGTGTGGCCACCAGAATTCCCAATGTGGTCATCAGCATTGACAGATTGACCAACATATTATAGGAATACATCGCTTCCTCATCCGCGATCAACGCGTCGTATGCTGCGTCGTAGTTGGCCTTTTCCTCTTGGGTCATCGCCTCGTAGGTTGCCTGATCCACATCGAAGGTAACGCCGTACTGCTCTTCGTAGTGATCGTACGCGGCCTGCAGCTTCTGATCGTAAGCATCATAGCCAGTGATGACAGAAACACCGTAAGCCGTACCCACAGCCAGCACACACAGCAGCATCAGATCCAGGATCCAGGCTGCGATTCTTTTCCAACTATTTGCTCTTTGCAGGTCCATTGCTTTCATCCTTCCAAATTTGCCCGCTTGCGCAGATCCTCAAGCCAGCTGCTTGGAATGCGCAGGTCTCCCCTGCCCACTCCCAGGTCGATACCGGGTTTATTGTCGCCATGATAATCGCTGCCGCCGCTGGGTAACAGCCCAAACTGTGCCGCGATTTGCTGCGCCAATGCAGTTTGCTCGGGACTATATTTAGAATAGTATACTTCCATACCGTCCAGGCCGGTTTCTACAGCCTGGGGCAGAAATGCGCGCAGCCCGGCCTCATTCAAATTCAAAAACGGATGGGCCAGAACAGCAACCGCACCGATGGATTTGATAAACCGGATCGCGCCATAGGCATCCAACCGCCTGGGCGGCACATAGAAGCCTTTTGACTCAGATAAATACTGCTTAAATGCATCCTGGACCGAAGCCACATAGCCCAGACGGGTCATTTCCGCTCCGATCACCGCGCGGTTCACATATTCACCGGCGTGACTTTTGATCTTGTCATAGTCCAGCGCAATGCCGGCAGTACGCAGGCGCTCCAGCAGCGTCCGGTTGCTCTGCTCCTTGGCTTTGAGCAGAGTTTCCAAAAGCTCTGTTATCTCGCCATATTTCTCAGGCCTTATAAACAATCCTAAAATATGCAGCTCCGTATCACCGTACTGGGTGGAAAATTCCACACCCGGCACAGCTTCCACCGGACTGTTTTCGCCGGCCGCCACAAATTCCTTAAGGCCCGACACCGTATTATGGTCGCACATCGCCACCGCCGAAAGCTGCAGCTGCTGCGCCAGATGAAGCAGCTCCGCCGGGGAGCAGGTTCCATCCGAAAAATAGGAATGGGTATGCAGATCGCAATAAGCCATCATTTACACCTTCTTGCGGCTGTTGGGTTTGAACAGGCCCTTCAAGATTTCCTTGGCCGCTTGATCGAAATCATCACCGGAGACCACGTAATCACAGATCTCTGCATTCCGGGTTTCAGAATCCAGCGCCAGAATGCGGCTGACCTTCTCCTTGTTGCTTAAGTTCTTCTCCAGAACAGAGGCCACAAGATCCTGCTTCTTACGGGTGATATACACCGTTGCTACATTATGAAAATTCGTCTTCAATGACATTGCACCGCAAATATCCATAACTGTCAGCACGTGCTTTCCGGATGCCAGAATGTCTTCCACATCTTTCTTGCAGGAGCCGTAGCAATGGCCGGCATACATCGTAGATTCAAACAGCTCGCCATTTTCCTGCATATCCCGGAAGGCTTCCAGCGAAATATAGTGATACCACTCTCCGCCGTGCAGACCCACCGTGGCGTCGGTGGTATAGCTGATCAGCTTTTCAAACCGCTTGCCGCGCCGCATCAATCTTTTGGCAATGTCCGTCTTTCCGCCACCGGAAGGGCCAACCAGAACGACAATACCCGGCTGCTCCGGATTGAAGCGCTCCGTCTTGGTGCTGTAGCTGTCAGAGATGATCTCCACCAGCTTCAGAAATTCGTCATAGGTGTTCACGGCCAGTACGCCGGTAGCATCCTGATTCCAGGGACGGCGCATCAAAATGGGATATGCCGCATTGGACCGGGTTACATTGTGCATACCGTCGTCAAAGAGGATGTCCACATCAATTTTATCCTTGCGCGAGCCCATATAAATATGGTCGGCAGGGATCTCCGGGAATTCCTGGGCAATCCGCTCAGCACGAATGCTCATAAACTGGGGCCAGACAGAGGTAGATACGAACACATCGGTCAGCTGGGACAGCTTCTTAACAAACTGCCGCGCTCCTTTGAACACCGGCTGATTGCGGTAAAACTCGGGGTCCTGGAAGATCTCAAAGATCACATCTGCCCGTGTACCCAGCTTTCCCCAGCGGTCCACCTCGTAAATGCTCAGCGGCGGATCGAACTTATATTTCTCATTGGCAAGACGGATGGCATACGGCACGCACTCCATCAGAACATCATCAATATCTAAAGCTGTGGAAAGTCTGAACTTGCGATCCATCGTATCATCTCACCGCCTCAAATTTACAAATACCGTGCATCGCACGCACCTGTGGATACTTCTCCAGCATCCGATAGTAAGTTGATTGTATTATAACATCTGTCAATCATAAAAGCAACCAACAAAACACAATTTTCGACACTCTTTTTTTAAAAATGTCTTTCTCCGGTAGACATAACAAATTGACAATTTCGTTATGCGCGAAAACACCTTGACATCAATTGAATTTTGGGTATCATAAATGATAGATTTTGTGTTAACTGCTCAAGAGGTTTGTTATGAACAAAACGTATTATCTTGAAACCGGGTCTACGGATCCAGCCTACAATCTGGCTTTTGAAGAATATGTACAGACCCATCGCCGCACCGGCAATTATCTGATATTGTGGCAAAACCGCAATGCGGTCATCATCGGCAGAAATCAAAATGCCGAGGAAGAGATCAATGCAGCCTTTGTGAAAGCGCACGGCATCAAAGTCATCCGCCGCAACACCGGCGGCGGCGCTGTGTATCACGATATGGGGAATCTGAACTATTCCTTCATCACCGATGCCGCAGATATTTCCCAGCGATCCGCCCAGCCCTTTACTGAGCCGGTGGTCAGAGCGCTGAAAGCACTGGGTCTGGACGCAGAAGCCTCCGGCAGAAATGATATTCTGATTGACGGCCGCAAGGTCTCCGGTACAGCTCAGCACCTGATCCGCGGACGCATTTTGCACCACGGTACGCTGCTGTTTGAATCCAATCCCGAGATGATCGCCGGGGCACTGAATCCCGACCCCACCAAATTCCAGTCCAAGAGCATCAAGTCCGTCCGCAGCCGGGTGGGCAACATCCGCTCCCTTTTGAGGGCGGACATGATGCTGCAGGCGTTTTGGGATTATTTGAAGACCGCGCTGACCGCTGACGGCATTGAGCCCACTTCCCTCTCAAACGAAGAATTGGCGGAGATCGAAAAGCTGCAGAAAGAAAAGTACGACACCTGGGACTGGAATTTCGGCCGGTCTCCCAAATACCAGCGCAAGTGCAAAAAACGCTTTGGCGGCGGCTCTCTGGAGATTAGCTTGTCCGTTGCGGATGGCTGTATTCAGGATATCCGCATCCTTGGCGATTTCCTTGGTCTGACCCCCGTTGAGCCGCTGGAGGATGCACTGAAAGGCTGCATCTATCGGGAAGATGCCGTTTGCGCTGTTTTGGACACATTGTGCCTTCCGGATATGTTGGGCGGCATTGAAAAACGTGAATTCCTGGAAACCATATTTGCATAACGAAAGGGCGTGCCACCGGCACGCCCTTAAATATTCACTGTTTCCGTTTGCAGCGGCTCACAAAGGAGCCGTACATCTGTTTCAAGAAGATTCGCATTTCGCCGTGCGGAGGCGCGGAAGCCGTTTACGTCATCTTCCTCAAAAGGCAGATGGCAAAGCAGGATATGCTTTGGCCTCAGGCTTTGACTCAAAAAGGCTCTGCCTTTAGAAAGGGTGACCCAAGGGAAATTCAGGATCGCCAGATCAATCTCTTTCTCCCCTACCGCCTGCGCCAGAGCAGGCGATGCCGTTTCGCAGTCGCCGCCGATCAGAATGTGCTTCTCCCCTGCGCGGATCAAAATACCACAGTGCGTTACATCCGCATACTGGGCGCCCTCGTGGGGCAGGCGGATAAATTCCAGCGTCAGATCTCCATCCGTCACCTTGTACGGATCCTTCTCCGGCATACACAGCTGCGCATTGGGCCAACGCTTTCTCGCCTGGCTGAGCATAGCCTCAGAGTAATGGTCGCTATGGCAATGGGTAACGCAAATATAGTCCGGCGCTTTGAATTTTTCACTTGCCAGGATCTGCTGATACAGCTCAGGCTTGACCGCTGAAAAACCTGGCTGCTTGTCTTCGTGCAGGGCATCCACCCAGATGCGGTGCTTGTCAATTTGGATGCAAATGCCGGCATTTGCGCTGACCGTAATTTGAACTTCCGTCACCGGGCAGACCCTCCTTTCTGGTTTTCTTCATTATAGGGCAAAAAATTGCTTTTTTCAATGGATAATCCACGATAAATTCACTAAATGTTTATATATTATTGTTTTACAGTGTGGTATAATGTAAATTAGAAAATTATTGGCAAAGGATTTGTTTGCTTTATGGAAAAACTGAGTGTTAAAAAACCGTTCACCATACTGGTGGCCGTCATTATGGTATTGGTGCTGGGTGTGGTCTCTGTGTCCCGGATGACCACCGACCTTTTGCCCAATATGAGTCTGCCGTATTTGATGGTGGTAACGACCTATCCCGGCGCCAGCCCGGAGCGGGTGGAAAACGACGTTGTAAAGCCGCTGGAAAGTGCATTGGGTACGGTCAGCGGCGTGGAAAATGTCTACTCCACCTCCTCAGAAAACTTTGGTATGGTGCAGCTGGAATTTGCCGAGGGTACAGATATGGAATCGACCCTGGTCAAGGTCTCCAGCACGCTGCAGGAGGTATCCCCCAACCTGCCGGAAATGTGCGGCACGCCGTCCATTATTGAGATCAGTATGGATATGATGGCCACGATGTACATCTCCGTCAGCCGCGCTGACTACGACATCTATCAGCTGTCCGCATTTGTTAAGGATACCGTACAGCCCTATCTTGAGCGGCAGCAGGGCGTTGCCAGCATCTCCACCATCGGCCTTGTGGAGCAAAACATCCACGTGGAGCTGGACCCTGCCAAGATCCAGGCGCTGAATGATAAGCTGCTGGGCTCAGTCAGCGACGGTCTTGCCGCCGCTCTTACAGAACTCGATAAGGCCGAAGCCGAGGTAGCCGCAGGAAAAGCGGAGCTTTCCAAGGCCCAGGCCAGCTTCGGCAAGACGATGGCCAGCGGCATATTCGACCAGCTAAGTGCCGGTGTAAAAGCGTCTGCCAAGCAGATGAAGGCAGAAATTGGCGATCTTGTCAAACAGCTGAAAGCCCTGCGCAGTCAGCTAACAGACAGCGACCTTGTGCAGACGCTGGATGCGCTGATCGCAGACCTGAACGACATCTCGGCAAAGCTGGGGCAGAATGATCTTTCTGTGGAAGATCTGCTGCAGCTTTCCGGCAATTTGCAAGCCGTTGCCAAAAATGTAAACACGCTGCTGGAGCAAATTGAAGCCAGCCTGCCGGAAGATACAACCATCCCCTCCGTTTCTCAGATGCTGGGAAGCTTGAATACCATCAGCCGGATGCTTACGGAGCTGTCCGGCGTGCTGGATGCCGTTCCCAACATCCTGGCGGGATTGGAGGATGCCTATGCCGGGCTGACCCAGGCGCAGCTGGAAGCCGCTGTGGGCTTTGCCACAGCCAGCGCTCAGCTTACCGCGGCGGAAAGTCAGCTTGCTGCTGCCAGAGCGCAGTATGAAGCTGCCCGGGACGATGCCCTTTCCCAGGCAAACCTGGACCAGCTGCTGAATATCACTACCCTTTCCCAGCTGATCTACGCGCAAAACTTCTCTATGCCCGCAGGCTATATTGACGACGCAAATGACAACAGCTGGCTGCTGAAGGTGGGCGAAAACTACACCTCTGCCGAGGATATTGCGGACACGCTGCTGGTATCAATGGACGGCATTGGTGAGGTGCGCATCCGGGATGTTGCCACCGTAACCGTTCTCGACAACGCCGCCACCACCTATGCCCGGCTCAACGGTGAGCAATCCATCATCCTCAGTATCTTTAAGAACAGTACCACCGGCACAAACGAGACCTCCAAGCAGTGCCTGGAAGCCTTTGAAGAGCTGGAAGAAAAGTACGAGGGCACCAAGATCCTGACGCTGATGAATCAGGGCAGCTATATCGACCTGATCATTGAGTCCATCCTCTCCAGTATGATCCTGGGCGCGCTGCTGGCCATCATCATCCTGGCTCTGTTCCTGAAGGATGTAAAGCCCACATTGGTGGTTGCCATCAGCATCCCGCTGTCTGTGATGTTTGCGCTGGTGCTGATGTACTTTACCAACATCTCGCTGAATATGATGACGCTGTGTGGCCTTTCGCTGGGCATCGGTATGCTGGTGGATAACTCCGTTGTTGTCATCGAAAATATCTACCGGCTTCGCGTACGAGGTGTCAGCGCTCCGCGTGCAGCCGTTCAGGGTGCAAAGCAGGTTGCAGGCCCGATCATTTCCTCTACTCTGACCACCATTTGCGTGTTCCTGCCGATGGTGTTTACCCAGGGTATGGTCAGAGAATTGCTGCTGCCGCTGGGTCTGAGCATCGGCTTCTGTCTGATGGCATCGCTTGTAGTGGCGCTGACTGTCGTGCCGGCTGCCTCATCCACGGTGCTGCGCAATTCCAAGCCCAAGCAGCATCCGCTGTACGACAAGTTCCTGAATGTCTACGGAAAATTCCTTGACTGGTGCTTAAATCATAAGGTCGTTCCCCTGCTGATTTCTGTGGCGCTGCTGGTAGGCTGCATATTTGCCGTGCTGAATATGGGCATCGTCCTGCTGCCGGAAATGACCGGCGACCAGATCCAGGTCAGCGTTACCACACCGGAAACCCTGACCCGGGAAGAATCCTACGCAATGGCTGACGATGTGATCGACCGCCTGCTGACAGTTGACGGTGTCAAGGATGTAGGCGTTATGGGCAACAATTCTACCGCAGGTCTGTTTGGCGGTATGTCTGTCAGCGTTGATGACTCCTACGGCAGCTACACCTACTATATCATCGTGGAAGACGGAAATTCTGCCAGCAAGGTGCAGCAAATCACAGATGATATCAATCAGGTTTGCAGCGATCTGCCCTGCGAGGTGGAAGCCACTGCCGGCGGTATGGACGATATGGCGGCGATGCTGGGCAGCGGACTGAGCCTGAACATCTACGGCAGCGATATGGAAGTTCTCAAGACCATTTCTGACCAGCTTGTGGAGGTCGTAGCCACCGTGCCGGGATATCTGGATATCACCACCAGCTTCACCGACGGCGATCCCACGATCCTTCTGCAGATCGACAAGGACAAGGCAATGTCCGCAGGTCTGACTGTGGCGCAGATCTATATGGCCATCACCGAGAAGATGACCACCTCGACCGACGCCACCACCATCACCGTTGACGGTACGAATCTGAATGTTTCCGTGGTTGACAACTCTGATCTGTTGACTGTTGAAAATCTGCTGGACATCACCCTGGAGGCCACCTCTATGGATGCCACCGGCGCGATGGTAAGCAAGACCTATACTCTCTCTGAATTTGCCACAATTGTGGAGACTACCTCCGTTAATTCCATCGGCCGTGAAAATCAGACCCGGTATGTAACCGTCTCCGCTTCGGTGGAAGAAGGCTACAACGCAACCCTCCTCTCCCGTCAGCTGGACGACAAGCTGGAGGAATTTGAGAAGACGCTGCCTTACGGTTATACCCTGGGCATTGGCGGCGAGAGTGAAATCGTAAACGAAATGGTGTCCCAGATGCTTCTGCTGCTTCTGTTGGGCCTGGTCTTCATTTATCTGGTGATGGTTGCCCAGTTCCAGAGCCTGAAGTCCCCGTTCATCGTTATGTTCACGATCCCTCTGGCCTTTACCGGCGGTATGATCGGTCTGCTGATCGCCGGCGAGCAGCTGAGCCTGCTGTCGCTGATGGGTTTCTCCATTCTGATGGGCACTGTGGTCAACAACGGTATCGTCTTCGTTGACTACGTCAATCAGCTGCGCATTGGCGGTATGGATCGCCGCAGCGCGCTGATCGCCACCGGCAAGACCCGTATGCGTCCCATTTTGATGACTACGCTGACCACCATCCTGGCAATGATGCAGATGATGTTCTCCGACGATATGGCCGGTCAGCTGGGCGGCGGAATGTCCATCGTCATCTTTGGCGGTCTGCTGTACGCCACGCTGATGACGCTGATTATTGTGCCAATCCTGTACGACGTATTCTTCAAGCGCAATCCCAGAGTGGTGGATATCGGTAGCGAGAACTTAGACGATGTTCCCGATGACGCAGCAGAGTTCATCGCCCAGGCCCTTGCGGCAGAAGAAGCCAAAAAGGTCATTGAATAACACAAAAAACCGGCTGTCCGAATGGACAGCCGGTTCTCTTTATATCCTTACTTCTTTCTCTTGCGTGCGTAGTAATAGTCAAGCATTTCCTTGACATTGTCAGGAATCTCACGGCCCACAGGGCAGCATTTTGCATTTGCCATACGCTCAGTAAAGGCGGTAATAAATGCAATATCCTCTTCCATCTGCTCCGCTTTCATAACATCCATCGTGTCATAGCGGTTGTGGATGGGCGCGGTGTTATTGGGTGCGATGCGGGCAAGAGACAGTGCAGGCACGCCCTTGTCTGCAAAGGAGGTGGAATCGCTGTAGTAGGTGTCCTGATAGGCGTGGACGGGCATACCGTACTCCAGGCCCAGATACTTGATGTAGTTGATCAGCGCTTCCTCAGCGGTAACGCAGGCAATAAACTTGCCCATAATGCAGCCGATCATATCCAGATTGATGTTCAGCGCAAACTTGGAAAGCTCATCTGCGTGGGCAGCACAATAGGCTTTAGAGCCGTTCTCGCCCTGCTCCTCACCGCCGGTCCAGACAAAGCGCAGACCGTAGCGATGGGGATGCTTGGCAAAATGCTCAGCAACAGCCAGCAGGCCCACAGCGCCGGACATATTATCATACACGCCAACGGAGATGGCGATGGAATCGTAGTGTGCGCTCAGCACGATATACTCGTCGATCTCACCGGGCATATCCAGCACCACATTGTGTGCCTCGCCCTTGTATTCATCCTGCTCCAGCACGATCTTCAGCATCGGCTCACCCATACGGGCCAGCTCCACAGCTGTTCTGGCGTTGACGTGGACACCGGGGATCTTGACGCCGCCGCTGACAACAGGCCGCAGCTCCCGCTGGTCGATGTCCGCATCAGCATAGTAGGGATTTCCGTCGTATGTAATGAAGCCTACTGCACCGCTTTTCAGCAGATCCTGATAGGTCCAGTAGTCCATATAGCAGTCCACCAGGACGATCTTGCCCTTGCATTGCGCCAGGTTGCAATCTTCCATCGAGCGCAGGTAGTAAAGCGGTGCTTCCACCTCGCCAGAGCCTGCCAGGAAGTAGCCCTTGCAGGGCAGCTCCACGCCATCAGCGTACAGCTCCGCTTTCTTGATCTTGGCCAGCTCTACCTCAAAGGGCTCTAAGGCGGCGTTCAAGCCCATCTGGGCGCATTGCTCCTGAATATACTTTGCCGCCTTCAGAACTTCCGGCGTGCCGGTCAGCCGAATATACGCGGTATCTTCCAGGATCTTCATCATCGTTTCTTTCTTCATCGTCAGTTCCTCCTAAATCTTCTCTAAAATGGCATCCGTAGATTTGCCGCAGAACTCGCAGTAAGCCGCCACGATCTTAGGATCGCTGCCGCCACAGCCGCACTCCAGAGAGAAGAAGCCGTCAAAGCCGATCTTCTTCAGGCCGGTCAGGGCATCCTCCCAGTCCACCGAGCCGATGGCCGGCGGCAGATGGGAATCCCGGGTGGCGTAATTCCCGTGGACGTGGACGAGCTTTAATCGGCTGCCCAAGGTCAGCAGCAATTCCTGCTGCGTTTTGTCCTTATGCTGAATGTTTAGGTGCGCGTGGCCAAAGTCCCAGCAAGCACCCACCAGCGGGTGATTGACCGCATCAATCAGCTCGCATTGATCCTCGATCCGAGAAGAAAAGAAGGGCGCATCCGGGCGATCCGGGAATGTGGGCAGATTCTCCACAGCGATGCCGACGCCGTAATTTTCCGCCACGCCAACAAGGCGTTTCAGCCAGCGGATATTATCGTCCATCGCGCGCTCCCGATTGAAGCCGTCATTTGTTGCGCTTCGCACGTGCTCAGCCGCCCAGGAAGCTCCAAGCTTTGGCATAGCCGCCAACACCTGCTCGATCCGGTTTTCAATCTCCGGGTCATCTGAGCCGCTGTCAGCGAACAGGCCGTAGGTAGGAAGATGCACCTGGGCGCAGGCAAGACCGGCCGCTTTCAGATTTTCGCAGATCGTCTCCACCTGCCGGGGAACATTCTCGAAGAAATCCCCGGAGAAGTTCAGATCCACGCCGTCAAAGCCGCAAGAGCGCAGCATTTTCAGAAAATCCAGATCCAGGCATCTGCCGGTGGTAATATTCAGCGACTTTTTCCAGGGCATAGGCTTCCCTCCTTCTGCATTTCTTGCAAACAGTATACCACGGTTGTTTTCAAATTGCAATAAACAAAAGGGATGCTTTGTAGATAGACACTCTCCCAATGGCTTCTCCTGGGAGAAGCTGTCAAAAATCTTTGATTTTTGACTGATGAGGGTGTTCCTTATTATTTCCCTCATCCGACCTCGCTATCGCTCGGCCACCTTCCCCCAGGGGAAGGCTTTAAGGCGCTCCATTAAAAGAGCCAGGCAAAAATTTAGTTGCATTATTCTTCAAGCCGTGGTAAAATACTCCTGCGACACAGTTTAATATCCTCTAACAGAAGGCATACTTTTTGTGTAAAAATGTATGCCAAATCACCATTGCCTTTTGTTGGGGAGTGAACTGTGTCGCAGCAGGATGAGGCTGCATTTTTCGTGCGCAGCTTCGGCTGCGCACTTTTTATTTAACTGAAGGAGAGAGAAAAATGGCAAATATGTTTTCAGGCAAAAGCGACAAGCACATCCCCAAAACATTAGAAGAATGCACGCAACGGGACGCTACCGCAACAAATCTTCACGTTTGGTCTGAAAGATTGGAAAAGTGGGGAAAAATAGTTTTCTGGATTCTAATTATTTATGGAGTTACCATGGCTATTACTTCGTCAATAATCACCAAAGAAGTAGTTTATGGAACATACCATCAATGGACATCAACCGAAACATCTTTTGACACCGTTTTATTCCTTACATCAATTGTTGAAACAGGATTTTATGCATTTCTGGAGTATTGTGCATATCACGTACTGGCTCTGTTGGTAAGTTCACTTGCCTTAATTACGCAAAACACCATCATTTCTGCCAATGTAGCACTGTATGAGGCATCACATTGCGCAACGGCAAACGCCACTATCACCCCCGATGAAGTCGCTACAGCATCTAGCAGCCAACCCCAAACGCACACTAATAAGCCTAACACACCGCCCACACCCGGCACGTGGGCATGCAAGCACTGCGGAACAAATAACAGCACCAACTACAGTCAGTGCAAGAAATGCGGCAAATTTAGATCTTAATGCAACAAAAGGCTTGACCCGACAGGGTCAAGCCTTTTCTATTTGACACTGTTTGTCAGATATGGTAGAATTAGCACATAAAAAGTTTCCTATTGCGGAGGAATACATATGAAAGAAATTTTTATCAGCTACAGCTCCATTGACCTGCCCCAGGCAGAGACCGTGCGCAACGTTCTGGAAAAGAACGGCCTTTCCTGCTGGATGGCACCCCGGGATATTCCCGGCGGCTCCAACTACACCAAGGAAATCCCCATCGCTATCCGCAACTGCAAGGTCTTCGTCCTGATCCTTTCTGACAGCGCACAGAACTCCCATTGGGTGCTGAAAGAGCTGGATTCTGCCGTCAACTGCGGCAAGGTGATCCTGCCGTTTATGCTGGAGGACTGCGCACTGAACGATGAATTCAATTTCCTGCTGACCGGCGCGCAGAGATACTCTGCCTATCAGAAAAAGGCTGAGGCTATGGAGACTCTGATTGGCCGCATCCGCGGCATTTTGGACGCCCCCTCCGCTGCCAAGTCCGAGCAGACCCAGGATATTCCCGAGGCAGCGCCCGTGATTGAGCCCAAGCCCGCTGCAAAGAAGGCCGTTGTGGATCTTCTGCTGGATGCGAAATGTCCCGCCTGCGGCAGTGAAGATCTGAAAGAGCTGAAGGGCAAGGTAAAGTGCGAGAACGTTACCGAGCATCTGACCAAGCTGTGGATTCCCGTTATGGCCGTCGTCGGTTTGTTTGTCGGTTTCCTGATCGCATCCTTTATCATTCCTTTTGAGAAGTTTGAGCTTTACCTCATCTTTATGCTCGTTGGCATCATCCTTGGCGCTGTGTGGGGTGCAAACATCTCCCGGAACAAGGTAAAGCGCAGCCGCCTGCGCCACGGCTTCTCCTCCACTTGCTACCGCTGCAACCGCTGCCAGAAGGTCTTCGACCACAAGACGGCGCTGGACAACTGAAAATCGGATCTCAAGGGGCGGCTTCGCCCCTTTTTCCGTATGAAACTGAAAGGGAGAACACGTTATGGAGTACATTCTTTCCACGCTGGTTACCGCCATCGTATTTATGATCTTTATCCTGCTGCTCGCCGCAAAGCCCAAGGTTTCCAAGGCCATCACCCTTGGCGCGATGACCTTCGGCGGCATCTTTGGTCTTCTGATCTACGGCTGCGGCTATTCCTATGTTACGGATAATTTCCTTCTTGCGATCCTGAAAGCAGTATATTCCGTCTGCAGATCCTTCGTCGGTGTCAACGATTACGGCTCGATCTCCGATGCACCCTTTATGCAGGCTCAATGGATGCAGACCCTTTGCACATTCGCGCAGATCTGCTCGCTATATGCAACCGCCAGCGCCATCATTACGTCTATCGGCACCCAGGCGCTGAAGAAGCTTCGCCTTTGGCTGGGTCGCCGCAAGGATCTGCATCTGATCTACGGCACAAATGCCAATGCGCTGGGCTTTGGCAATCAACTGATGGCAAATAGAAGCGGTGCGGTCGTATTTGTTGACCCGCAAGCAGCTTCCTCAGCGGATACGGCAGTTTCGGCAATGGGCTGCGTCCTGCAAAACGATGGCTCTGCCAGCGAAAAATTTCTGCGCCGCATCGGCTTTGGAAGCGGAAAGCGGAAGATCACGCTGTATGCCCTCAACCAGGATTCCAACAAAAATATCCAGTATGCCACCCGGCTTCTGGCATCTCTGGATGCGCTGAATGTATCGCCGGAGAAGACCAACCTGGTCCTGATGGCCCGGGAAGAGGCCGCCGTCAGCCGGCTGCAGAGTACTCCCGAAAAATACGGCTACGGCTTCGTTACTGCGGTGAACGAGCCTCAGATGGCCGCCCGACTGCTGACAGCCAAGTATCCTCCCTGCGACGTCATTTCCTTTGATGCCGACGGAAAGGCTTCTGACGATTTTGAGGCCCTGCTGATCGGCTTCGGCCAGGTAGGTCAAGCTGTTCTCAAGTCTCTGGTTATGAACGGCCAGTTTGAGGGCAGCCATTTCAAGCTGGATGTCTTCGCCAAGGATGTGGACAGCATTGATGGCAATTTCGCTTCCCAGTTCAGCACGCTATTTGATGAATACGATATTCATTTCCACGACAGCGACGCGAAAAGCCGCCATATGTACGATCATCTGAAGCAGCGTGCGCAGAAGCTTCGCTACATCGTGATCTCCACCGGCGACCGGAAAGACGGCCACGAGATCGCGGAGGAGATCCTATCCTACCTTGATCGCATCGGCCGCAGCATTCCGGTATACCGCTGCACCCGGCAGGGTGTAACTGCCTATGATCCTGACGGTACTGTAAAGACAGTCCACAGTATTTACAGCACCGAGCTGCTGTGCAGCAATACGTTGGATCAAAAGGCGATGATCTTCAATCACAGATACCAGTCCGCATCCGGAAAGACTGCTATGCAGGCCTGGATGGAATGCGACTATTTCAGCCGCCAGAGCTGCCGTGCCGCGGCAGACTTCATTCCTGCTATGCTCCGCGCCGCAGGCAAGACCGGAATCGACGGCGATTGGGCGCTGTCCCCTGCCCAGATCGAAAACCTGAGCAAAACTGAGCATCTGCGCTGGTGCGCATTCCATTACTGTATGGGCTTCACCGCGATGACGGACGCGGAATATGCCGAAAGAGCAGAAGCCTACCGCCAGGGAAAACCCATCCGCATCGGCAAGAATACGCTCCGCCGCACCCACGCCTGCCTGATACCCTGGGAGGAGCTGGACGCTCTGTCCGCTAAGGAAAACACCATCACCGGCAAATGCATTGACTATAAGGCGATGGACACCGATAACGTTATGGCTATCCCCCAGCTTTTGCTATCATCTGAAGAATAAAATGGGGTGTCCTATGAAACGCTTATTCGTACTGCTCATCCTTCTTTCCGTTATGTTTTCCGTTTGCGGTTGTGCGAAAACGAGTTTGAACACATCTGCTGATGTAACATTGACCTATGTATATGATGAGAAAAACATATGTGTTGCGTTGGAAGATGCTGAGGCAGAAAAAGTCATAAGCATTCTTAACGGAAACACCTATGATCCCGCTTTAGCCGGTGTCCCCTCCTGCGGCTTTGATGAGAATGTTTCTCTCAAGGTGGGAGATCAGGTCTTCGCTATTGCCCTCGACGATTGCGACTATATCCTGGATATCGGCAAAAACAGATACTTTACTATTCCAAGTGAATACATGGTCTACATTCGTTCGCTGTTTGAAAAATACGGTGGTCGTGTATAGTAATACAAAAGGCTTGACCCGGTGGGTCAAGCCTTTGCTTTTCTCAACAATGTTCCCTTAAAAGAACAGCTTTCGTTCCAATATTTCGCGCGCTGCCTTATTAATTGCAAGGTAAATCAGCAATCCTCCAAACAACACCAGCACCACCATAGGATAAATGGACCAGCCAATGGCTTCCATTGCAAATGTAATCTCCATTAAATACTCGATCAGCAGCATAAATGCACCAAGCGCCACGAAACCACCGCCGATGATATACAGCCGACCCCTGCGCAAATAATACATCAGTGTTACCACTGCGCAGGTGATCAGGCACAAGCCTCCGACCACAGGAAATGCAAAGCTTAAGAACCAATCGCCATCTGTTGCAAAATTGATGTACAGCAAATAAAGCCCCGTCGAAACAAAATTGCACGGCACAAAAATAACCGGATTGGGTTTTCTGAACCACAGAGGCAATGCAAACGCAATGTAAGCAGCCACCAATGCGCCGGCAACATATCCAAACCACTCCAGTTTTCCGTCAAGAGACAGGTCTGCAAACAAACAGACAACAAGCGGAATAAGGAACAGAATGATCACTGCACCGTTCAGCCCCTTGGCTCCGGAGTCAGTTTTTGGCATCTTGTTGCTGGGATACAAAGGCTGTTTTCCCGTATTTTCAAAATCCGGATGGCACACAGTAGTATTACAAAGCGGACATTTCTTTTCCGTATCCGCCAGCTTTACGCCACATTTTATACAGTACATATCGCTCACCTCTCATTTTGGTTGCTTTCCACCATCACAGAAACGCCCAGCTCCTGCAAAACGGCAAAAAAGTGTCGTTCCAACTCCGCATCCTTAATATTGCGTATGAAATTAATATAGACCGTATCCCCGTAAGACAGCATACCGCAGTTATACGGTGCTGCCGCCTGTACGCCGAGAATAAAATCAAAGCGCTTGATATACTTTGCCATCACCTCAGGCACTTTCACTCGCCCGATGTTCGATAGGGATAAGCAGGACTTTTTCTCTCCCACGCTGTCAAAGATCGCCTTCATAACCGCATTCTTGATCGGCAGCGGGATCAGACGCACCAACGGATTTCTCTCATCGTTGACGTTGGTTGCTATCACGCATCGCATATGCTTTTGCGTAACTTCCATTCCCATCTTGTGCTGGATCACTCTGCAGATTTCCTCCAGCGAATACTCTCCAAGGCGGGGATCCAACTCCGGGATGGTATACATCGCAAAATTTCGCAGCGTATTACTGGGGAACAGCTGACGTAAATTTACAGGGATCAGGAGCTTGATCCGTTTCCTGCGTTTGCTGTTTGGCATCTTTTCATTTTGCAAATTCAGCAGCGCCTTCATCATAATCGCACTGATGAATACAGTTAAGGTCGCATTATATTGATGCGCCATTTCCAGCACGTCCTTAACCGGCAGCCGGAAACAGGTAAGATTCAAAAAGCCATCCTTTTCCGCTTCCCCGTACATATGCCAGGCATTTGTATCCCTCCGGCTTGCAGGCACAGTTCCTGCATTTTTCGGGAAGCAATCCTCCAGTTCCTCTTCTGCAGGCAATGCTTTGCGATCCAATATCCCATCCCCACAGGGAATATCAATGGCATATTTTTGCTCAAGGTACTCAGCAACCAGGCTTTTCAGGAAAATCAATGCACCGGTGCCATCGGTCAACGAATGAAAAAACTCTATAGCAATGCGATTGTGAAAAGCGATGACCCGAAATGCACATTTGCGCATTTCCTCCTTGCTCATATAGGTAAGTGGGTAGCTGTATTCTTCTTTAATTTCCGGCGCTGATGCGATCTGCTGCAAATAGTACCAAAAAGCACCTTTGCGCAAACGGGCAGCGATAGACGGAAAACGCTTAACCGTGATATCCAGGGCAGATTTTAATACATCCGTGTCCACCTCGTCAACCAGGGTTACGGATTGTCTGAAAACATTGCTCCAATTCCGTCGTCTTGCCGCAGGATAGATCTTTGCCGCATTGTCCAGACGCAGCCAGCGCAGCGGTTTTTTTGTGTTCCTAGCCATAAACGTCGCATCCCTTTTCGTTTAATTCTTAAAAAATGCCACAACAACTGCGCCTGGGCCGGCGTGTGTGCCGATCACGCTGCCGACGGTGGTATAGCGAATCTCGTCGAGCTTGCCTTCCCAGATATGCCGACTGTCTTCAATATATTTTAACAGAAGTGAATCAGAAATTCCACTATACCCGAGCAAAACAGGTTTACTAAAATCAATGCCGCCAGCCTTATCAATCTCCTGTACCAGCAAATTGTTTCCCATCTTGGAGCCGCGGGCCTTGCCCAGCATACTGATCTCGCCCCCAATGACGGAAAGGACAGGCTTAATATTCAAAACAGTGCCCGCAAATGCAACCGTCTTTGAAACGCGTCCGCCTTTCTTCAGATATTCCAGCGTATCGACCAGCGCAACGATGACGATCTTTTTCTTTTCTTCTTCCAGGGTCTGTGCGATCTCCTTGGCGCTCATACCTTCATCCAGAAGACGAAATGCCAGTTCGACCAGGATACCGCTGCCCATCGCGGCACTTTCACTGTCCACAACGTAAATATTGTCATATTCCGCCGCCGCAATTACCGCGCTTTGGTACGTGCCGGAAAACTTTGAAGCCAGGGTGATCACAACGGCGCTCTCGCCAGCTTCCTTCGCCTTATCAAATTCCTGCATAAAGGCATCCGGAGTCGCCTGACTTGTGGTGGGCAGAACATCGCTTTCGATCAGCTTTTCATAGAAGGTTTTATGATCAATGGTAACGCCGTCAATGTATTCTTCATCACCAAAGTGGACAGTAAGCGGCACAGTATGCACCCGGCTTTTGAATTCAGGCATTAAGTCTGCCGTGGAATCCACAATAATTCTTGTATTCATAACGATTTCTCCTTAATTTCACTCTTTTGGGAAACAATTTCCAAGCTTTCGCTGATGATGGAAAGGCTGCGGTAAAACGCAATTCTTTCCTCCTCCGTAAGATCGTCGCTGAGCGCATCCAGAACAGCGCTGATCTTGTCCGCTATCTTTTTGCCGACATCCATTCCCTTTTCGGTCAAAATCAGCGGACTTTTGTATCTCTTGGCGCTTTTGGATTCACAGGTCAAATATCCGTTGGTTTCCAGATAATCCACTGCACGGGAAATGGTCGCCTTATCTTCCTCACAGCGTTCACAAAGATCGGTAGCCGTTGCGCCCTTGTTGGTATAAAGACAGTAAAGACAGGAAACGTGGGCACTCCTTAAGTTGTAGTCGGCCATTTCCTGAATCTTTATCTTTCGAATATTGCGGCTGATCCTGTTGATGAGGACAGTAAAGGTTTCAAATCTTCCTTGCATATTGGTACCTCCGGCTTGTTTGTTGATGTTTCAACAAGTAAGAGTATATCATATACTTGTTGAAATGTCAACAAAAGAGCAAGTGAAAGGCTTGATTCTTTCTCTCTTTCACACGCAAAGACAAATATTTACAACAAAATGACGGTGTGGTATAATGAAATAAAGCGAGGGATCAGTATGGAGAAGATTCTTGAACAGTTGCGCTCTGACGCACACGGCGTTGCCAATACCACAGCTCACTTTATGGAGCTTGCCAAAAAATACATAGCTGAAGATAACCTTGAGGCAGCAAAAGCCTGCTTGCTTTTGCTGTGCGACAACTGCGACAATTATGAACAAAGCATAGAATGGAACGGGCTGACAGAAACGTGGCAGCGATATCGTTACCTTGTGAAAGACCTGGTCGCTCCCTCTGTAAGCACGTTGTCCGCTGAGCCGCTTTTTCCTGCAGAATGTTCTATGCAAATTGGGGATATATTGTCGTTGCCTGACGATCAGCTTATATCCGCACTGTCTGAGCATTTGGGAGAACTCAGCGGCAGCGGTAATGAACTTAACTGTTTGAACAAATGGGAACGCACCGTTTACTACATTGACGAATTGTGCAGCGAGGTCAATTCCGGTGGCTTTGACAGTTACCTCTACTATCACGGAACGCATTTTGAAAAAGCCTATGCCGCGCTGCAGAGTATCTGCGCTAACGGAGTGCTGTCTATACTTGACGCTGTCAGAAGCAAATTCCCGAAAGGCCGAATCCCCAAAAGCGAAGATGCCCTGCAAAATACTATGGATACTTTGGAGGAAAACGGCATAGATTTTGAATCTGAGGATGCGTACTTTTATTCCTCCGGAGAAAAAGAATTGCTTAAATCTTTACTGGCCTATGTAACGGAAAACAAAACACATTTCCGATAAAAATCGTCGCCCACCGGGCGACGATTTTCATATCTTCTGACAAATCCAATAGATAAGCCCATACACGACAGACGCCTACACGACATACACAACCTCTGGTCTCGCAATTGTGAACATCTTCGCGCCGACGCCGGGGATGAAGCCCTCTGCTGCTGTCAATATAGGACACAGTAAATTGCAATAAATATTTACATTAAAATGGTGGTATGGTATAATAATTTCAAAAGGGGTGAACTTATGCGACGATTCACAAGAATATTGTTTCCTATTTCCGTTACTCTGTTTTTGTGTGGTATTTCCTTAGGATTATTGGGTCGTGCATTTTGCACTCGCAGTAATGACGACTATACATCAATTCAGCCGGAATCACTTGTTCCCGACACCATAGAAACCGTTCTTCATGACGAAGATCTGAAACAACTATACGTGTGTTACAATGATGCTAACTGTGTAAATGTGTATACCGAAGAAGGTAAATTCCTTTGGTGCGTCGCTACGCCGTATATGCGAAATTCCTACTTTGAATTGCAAGATGATAAACTTATCATTTATGACGGAGATGCCTACATTTATGATGCAAAAAGCGGTTCTTTTTTAGGAATCAAAAATGAAGAAGACTTAAATTTAAGCTACGACTGGGAAAACGAATACACTGATCAATTCGTAGAAGGGGACTGCTATTTTGACAGTTTTCAAGTATATAAAGCACAAGCAGACGGTACATTAGAAGTAATCGTAAGCCGTCCTTGGTGGCATCATATATTCAGTTTTGCGTTGTGTTGGAGTATCGGGTTTGTCGGTGCAATAGGTATCGGTTTTAGTATCTTTTTAGAAAAGAAAAACGATTATAACGCAGTAAAGAAAAAAGTTGTTTTCGAAAATCATAAGGCAAAAATCATCAAAAACTATTTTAAAGCAACAACCATAGTACACGCTGTATACACCGCATTAAATATTATCTGTGCCTTTTTTACCGATTGGTTAATTATCGGCATCATCCCACTAGCTCTCCATATGATTATTTCGAGCGTCATTCTGTGGAATATGAAAGATCGGTTATCGTGCAAATCAGAGGAAAAGCAAGTAATCGATTTTTGGGGAACAACAGAATTGGGTTCGTTTGTAATAGCTTTCCTTTCTGTTATCATTGCATCTTCAATAGCAGGTTAAATTTAAACCGCACCAATTTCTTGGTGCGGTTTTTGTTTAAAACAATGTCGTTATCCAATAAATAAGTCCATATAGCACACTGGCACTCACACCATAGACAATGACCGGGCCGGCGATGGTGAACATTTTCGCACCAACGCCGAGAATAAAGCCCTCGGTTTTGAATTCTACGGCCGGGGCGGCGATGGAATTGGCAAAGCCCGTGATGGGTACCAGCGTTCCGGCGCCCGCGAATTTGGCGATATTATCGTATAAGCTCAGCCCTGTCAGCAGCGCGGAAAGGGCCACCAGGGAGCAGGACGCAGCTGTGGCGGCATCCTTCTTCTCCAAGCCCAGCGCAAGATAGCCATTGGTAGCCAGCTGGCCCAGCACGCAAATAAATCCGCCGATCAAAAATGCGTTGATGCAATTCTTCTTCATCGGCGATTTAGGGCTCAAACTCCCTACCAATTTTCCGTATTCCCGTTCTGTCATTTCCATCCCTCCGAACATAGGTTGTCCGAAAATGCAGATTTTACGCAGAAATGAATAAAAAGGCTGTCATTCCGAGTGAAGCGCAGCGAAATCGAGGAATCCACGCACTTAAATCACTGATCAGCAGTCATAATGTGCCAGGATCCTTCGACTCGCTATGCTCGCTCAGGATGACAGCTTCGTTATGTTCAATTATCAGCCTCGGGGAACAGTTTTTCAATGGCCGCGTGGGCTGCCGCCTGTTCGGCACGCTTTTTGCTGCTGCCGTCACCGGTACCAACAACTTCATCATTGAGCGTAAGCTCTACGGTGAACTGCTTGTCGTGATCCGGGCCGGACTCGCCCACCAGCCGGTAGGAAAGTACCTGATTTTTCTTCTGCTGCACCAGCTCCTGCAGCGCAGTTTTGTAATCGGCATTGTGCATCCGCTTGGTCGGGACGTTGATCAGCACGAACTTCTCCACGAATGCAGAAGCCGCCGCCATTCCGCCGTCTAAGTAGCACGCCGCGATCACGGACTCCACCGCATCCGCCAAAATCGAATTGCGCTTACGTCCGCCACCTTGCTCCTCGCCCTTGCCAAGCAGGAAATACTTGCCAAGCTCCAAACGGTTGGCGATCTCCGCCAGGGTAGTCTCACAGACCATATCCGCCCGCATTCGGGTCAACTCGCCCTCCGGCCGGTCAGGAAACGTCCGGTACAAGAACTCCGCCACCAGCATTCCCAGCACCGAGTCACCCAGAAATTCCAGCCGCTCGTTGCTCATCAGGCTGTTGTGCCAGCGCTCATTGGCATAGGACGAATGGGACAGCGCATTTTGCAGCAGGCCGATATTATGGAATCGGTAGCCGATGGCCGCCTCCAGTTCATTCAGCATTTTCCGTCTCCTCCTGGGCAGTTAAGGCCATTAAGCCCTGCTCCAGCTCCTGCGCAACATTGCACTGCGCAGCCGCCTCTGCCTGCCGGATGGCGTTGCAGAAGGCCAGCGCATCAGACGAGCCGTGGGCCTTGATCACCGGCTTGCGGATGCCCAGGAACTGGGTGCCGCCGATCTCCCGGTAATCCAGCATCTTCACCAGATCCTTTACGCCGGATTTGCTGAAAATGTAGCCGATCATTGTAAGTACATTTTTCTTGAACATCCGCTTCATCAGGCTGCCCATAAACATAGCCGTGCCCTCGATGGACTTGAGCAGCACATTGCCGCTGAAGCCGTCGCAGACAACTACATCCACAGCGCCCAGAGGTACGTCCCGGGCCTCCACATTGCCCACGAAATTCAGAATTCCGCGTTCAGAAGCCTGTGTCAGAAGAGCATAAGCCTCTTTCTGCAGGGGTGTGCCCTTGGTGTCCTCTGTGCCGATGTTCAGCAGGCCCACCCGGGGATTTTCGATGCCCAGAGATTTCTTGGCGTGCAGCGAACCCATCAGGCCAAACTGCAGCAGAAATTCCGGTGTACACTCGGCATTTGCGCCGCAATCCAAAATCACGGTCTTGCCGCCGGCCTTATTGGGCATCGCAGGACCCATTGCCGCGCGTCGCACGCCCTTGACCCGCTTGACGATCAGCGTCGCGCCGCTGAGCAGCGCGCCGGTGCTGCCTGCAGATACAAAAGCATCGCCCTGCTCCTCAGAGAGCATACGCAGACCCACCACCATAGAGGAATCCTTCTTCGCCCGGATAACCCGGGCAGGATCGTCGTGCATATCCACGACTTCCTCTGCATTGGCGATCTCCAGACCCTCCGGCAGGTTGGGGATGTTATTTTGGCGCAGTACATTCAGGATCTCTTCTCCACGACCCACCAAGGTAATGTGGGAGCCGAATTTTTGTGCCGCTTGGATTGCACCCAGCACGGGTGCTTCGGGGGCGTGATCGCCGCCCATTGCGTCGAGAATAATTTTCATAGCGCACCTCTTTCTTCTACAGTCCCCGGGCGATCATTTCGTCGATGACCGCCAAGGAACGGTTGGCTATGGCAAGATTCTTTTCTGCCTTTTTACGAATCCGCTGCTCAAGCGGAGATATTATACTGAAATTGATGTTCATCGGCTGGAAATTTTCAATGCTTTCATCGCTGATATACCAGCCCAGAGCGCCGATGGCGGTGGTCTTGGGGAAATCGGGCACTTCCCTGCCCGTAACCTTTGCTGCCATAGCGACCGCTGCCAGGAAACCGGATGCCGCCGACTCCACATAGCCCTCCACACCGGTCATCTGGCCGGCAAAGGCCACCAATTGGTTGCGCCGGTCCGCATAATAGCGATCCAGCAGCTTGGGGCTTTGCAGGAATGTATTGCGGTGCATAACACCGTAGCGGACGAACTCTGCGTTGGCCAAAGCGGGAATCATTGAAAATACCCGCTTCTGCTCGCCGAATTTCAAATGGGTCTGGAAGCCCACCAGATTGAAAACACTTTTCGATGCATTATCCTGGCGCAGCTGGACCACCGCATAGGGCTCTTTTCCGGTATTGGGATCGGTAAGCCCTACGGGCTTCAGCGGGCCGTAGCGCAGCGTGTCGAAGCCACGGCGGGCCATAACCTCCACCGGCATACAGCCTTCGAACACATTTTTGTCCTCAAAGCCGTGGACCGGCGCTTCCTCCGCCGCCACCAGCTCATTGATAAACGCCTCATACTCCGCTTTATCCATCGAACAGTTGATATAGTCCGGCGTACCACGGTCATAGCGGCTCTGCCACCAGGCCTTGTCCATATCAATGGACTCCGCCGTTACCAGCGGCGCAGCAGCGTCAAAGAAATGCAAATATTCCGCACCGAAATATTCACCAATGGCCTTGGAGAGCGTATCAGAGGTCAGTGGACCGGTGGCAATGATCACCGGGCCGTCGGGAACTTCTGTAATTTCCCGGGAAACGATGGTGATGTTGGGATGATTCTTCAGCTTTTCGGTAACTGCTTTGGCAAAGCCCTCACGGTCCACCGCCAGGCATCCACCGGCTTCCACCCGGGTCTGCTCTGCGCAGGAAAGGATCAGGCTGCCGCAGCGGCGAAGCTCCTCTTTCAGAAGACCCACCGCGTTTTCCAGCCGGTCGCCACGCAAGGAGTTGGAGCAAACCAGCTCCGCAAAATCCGCGCTGTGATGTGCCGGGGTCATCTTATGGGGCTTCATCTCGATCAGCTCTACCGACATGCCCCGCTCGGCCAGCTGCCAGGCTGCTTCCGATCCAGCCAGGCCTGCGCCGACTACTGTAACGACCGTCATACGTCTGCCCCCGATTTCTTGGTAGTCTTCTTAGTTGTCTTTTTCTTGCCCTTGGTCTGGGTATCGTCAGACTTCTTATAGTAGCCCCGCTTATCTTCCGGCAGGAAGTTAACGCACTTTTCGTTGATACAGAAGGGCTTCATACGGCCTCTGCCGGACTTTTTGAACATTGTATTGCCGCACTCAGGGCAATCCAGCTCCGTGGGAACATCCCAGCTCATAAAGCCGCACTGTGCGCCCTTCTCGCAGCCATAGTAAGCATAGCCCCGCTTGGACTTGCGCTTGAGGATCGTGCCGCCGCAGTTGGGGCAGCGACCGGGCATTTTTTCCACAATGGGCTTGGTGTTCTTACACTCCGGCCAGCCGGGGCAGGCCAGGAATTTGCCGAAACGGCCCACCTTGATCACCATTTTCTTGCCGCAGATATCGCAAACCTCGTCAGATTCTTCATCCGGCACTTTCAGCCGGGTGCCCTCCAGAGCAGCCTCCGCGTCGGTCAGTTCCTTGTGGAAGCCGGCGTAAAAATCAGAAAGGACTTCCTTCCAGTTGCGCTTGCCATCTTCCACATCGTCCAGACGATTCTCCATATTGGCGGTAAATTCCACATCAATGATGTCCACAAACCGCTCCATCATCAGGCTGTTGACCACCTCACCCAGGGGGGTGGGCGCGAGGCGCTTGTCGGCCTTTACCACATATTCCCGATCCTGGATGGTAGAAATAATGGATGCATAGGTAGAGGGTCTGCCCACGCCCTTTTCTTCCATCGCCTTAACCAGCGTTGCTTCGGTATAACGGGCCGGGGGCTGGGTGAAATGCTGCTCTTTCTTGATATCGGCAATGCTTGCCCGATCGCCGACCTGCAGATCCGGCAGCGCAGAGCCGCTCAGCTCCTCCTCATCGTCCTTACCCTCTTCGTAGACCGCAATGAAGCCGGAGAATTTCAGGCTCTGATTGGTGCTGCGGAAGGTGTGGCCGGCGCACTGGGTATCAATCGCCACAGTATCATACACCGCATTTGCCATCTGGGATGCCACAAAACGGCTCCAGATCAGGCAGTACAGCTTGTACTGCTCTCTGGTCAGGCTGCCCTGCACCCGCTCGGGATCCAGCTCCACGTGGGTGGGACGGATGGCTTCGTGGGCATCCTGGGCGCCGGCCTTGGTCTTGAACGCGTGGGGCTTGCCGTAGTAGTAGGCATTGCCGTAACGGTTCTTGATATAGGTCGCTGCAGCGGCCATAGCTTCGTCAGAAATACGCAGAGAGTCGGTACGCATATAGGTGATAAGACCCAGCGTGCCCTCGCCAGCCACGTCAACACCTTCGTACAGCTGCTGAGCAATGGCCATAGTGCGCTTGGGGGTCATATTCAACTTGCGGGAGGCCTCCTGCTGCAGCGTAGAGGTGGTAAACGGAGGCGCGGCAGAACGCTTCTTCTCCGCTTTCTTGACATTGGTAACCTCAAATTCCTTGCCGGTAATATCGTGGATGACGGCGTTGGTCTGCTCCTCGGTCTGCAGCTCGATCTTCTTATCCTTGCCGTGATAATGGGCAACGAAAGATCCGCTCTTTCCGATGCGATCCAGCTTCACATCCAGCGACCAGTATTCCTTGGGAATGAAGGCGCGGATCTCATTCTCCCGATCCACCACCAGACGGGTCGCCACCGACTGGACACGGCCGGCAGACAGACCCCGGCGCACCTTTTTCCACAGCAGCGGGGACAGCTCATAGCCCACGATCCGGTCCAAGATCCGGCGGGCCTGCTGGGCATCCACCAGAGAATAGTCAATATCTCTGGGCGCGCGGATAGACTCCTTGACCACCCGCTCGGTGATCTCGTTAAAAGTCACCCGGCGTGCCTTGCTGTCCGGAAGATCCAACAGCTCCTTTAAATGCCAGGAGATGGCTTCGCCCTCACGGTCCGGGTCAGTTGCCAGATACACGGTATCGGCACTTGCTGCTGCCTTCTTCAGTTCCTTGATCAGGTCCTCTTTCCCGGCAACGGGGACATATTTCGGCGTAAAGTCGTGTTCCAAATCTACGCCCATTGTGCTCTTGGGCAGATCCCGCAAATGGCCCATACTGGCCTTTACGGTATAGCCCGCACCCAGGTATTTGCCAATGGTCTTAGCCTTGGAAGGCGACTCTACGATAACAAGGTTTTCCATTTAATCTTCCTTTCCTATTTGAGGGCGACCCGTTTGCCGGGTTTTCTGACGACAACGCCCTGGATCTCCATCAGCGTTAGCTGGGAGAGAACTTCTCCCGTCGGCATTTGGGATTGGGCGATTACATCGTCCACCAAAAGCTCACCGCCGAGCAGAAGCTGAGCGATCTTGCGCTGATTTTCAGGGAGCGCCTCAAATGTTTCTTGAATGTCATAATACGGCTGTGTTTGCTGCTTGTCAATGCCATCTTTGCGCGTATTTTCATCAGTTTCTGCAGTTTTGCGCGGTTTCTTGGGATTTTGCGCCACTTTCAGCTCCGGCTTTTCCTCGCCGGTAAAGCCTGCCGGCTGAACGAAGCTCTTATCCGTACGGATCTTGTCCGGATACAGGTTCAGATATTCACTGACCACATCCCAGCCGTTACGGACAGGGATCGCACCTTCGCGCATCAGCGCGTTGCTGCCCACGCAGGTAGCTACATCCACATTTCCGGGCACGACAAATACATCCCGACCCTGATCCGCCGCCTGCCGGGCGGTGATCAATGCACCGCTTCTTTGGGGTGCTTCTATCACCAGCACACCGTTGGACAGACCGCTTAAGATTCGGTTTCTGCGAGGAAAATTCCACTTAAAGGGCTCCGTACCGGGAGGAAACTCAGACATCAGGCAGCCGTGCCGCTCCACATCGGCGAACAATCCCCGATTGCAGGCAGGATAAACCCTATCCACACCGCAGCCCAGAACGCCAACCACTGCTCCGCCGGCAGTCAATGCACCGGCTGCCGCAGCGCCGTCAATACCCTCTGCCATACCGGACACCACAATAGCACCGCAGCGAGCCAGCTGACCGCCAATACGCTTGGCCACATTCAAGCCATATGGGGATGCTTTTCTCGTACCCACCGCAGCGATCACCGGTGTACCGTCCAGATCCGGCAGATGGCCCACATAATACAGCACCATCGGCGGATCGGCAATATTCTTCAGTCTTGCGGGATATGCGCCGTCATTGAATGTGCAGATATGGATGCCCAGATCTACACATTCCCGCAAAATATCCCCGGCCTCGTGCAGATCCTTCTCCTGCAAGGATTCCGCGATCTGCTTTGTCATATCCGGAACAGCTGCATACAGCTCGCTGTCGGCAAAGTAAATATCCTCAGGATTGCCAAAATGCGATAACACAGCCAATCTGTCTCTGTCATTCATATGCGGCCGTGTGGCCAGCCATATCCAATGTATCAGCATTTCGGTTTTCCTTCTCTCTATAGTTTCGTCATCTGCCACATCACGATGGTGGCCGCCACCGCCGCATTCAGCGACTCGCAGCGCGGATCCATCGGGATGATCAGCTGGGCATCGGCATCATCCAGGATCTGCCGGCGCACACCCTGCCCTTCGCTGCCGATCACAACAGCCATATTCTGTACATCTGCCTGCCGCAGATCCTGCGCCCGCTCTGAAAGGGCGGTTACCGCGATGGGAATACCGGCATTTTCGCACGCTAGCTTTGCCTGCTCCCAGCTGACGCTGACCGGCGGTGTGCGGAACACCGCACCCATAGAAGCGCGCACCACTTTATGGCTATAGGGATCAGCACAGCCTTCCAGCAAGGCCACGGGGATCTGCAATGCATCCGCCGTTCTGAGGATCGTGCCTAAATTTCCCGGGTCTTGAATACCGTCTAAGAAAAGCATACCGGGCTTGGGCAAAAATTCTGTTTTCTCCGGCAAACGGCAAAGGAACAATGCCCCTTGGGGCGTCTGCATCGGCGAGATGGATTCCATCACATCTTCCGGCACGCGGACAACGCGCACATGATCCGGCACGTCCGCTTCCACGCCGTCCGACAGGATCACCGTGTCAAGACCCGGCCAATAAGCCACTGCTTCTTTCAAAAGCTTCGTTCCGTCCGCCACAAAAAGGCCGGTCTCCTCCCGCTCTCTTTTCGAAGAAAGGAGCTTCCTGACCTGCTGCAGCAGCGGATTTTTCCGGGCCGTAATTCGAATTTCTGTCATATTTCGCAGCCCTCCCAAAAAGGCATACTCTTGGATGATACATTATATTATAACAAATATCGCCATCAATGCAAGCTTCTTTTTATTTTGGCGCAAAAAACCACCGGCTGAGCCGGTGGTTTTCGTTTTGTAATTAGCCCTCGCGGGTAACGGTGATGACCTTCATTTCGTAAGAGCCGGCAGGTGCGACAACGGTGAACACATCGCCTGCGGACTTGCCTACGATGGCACGGCCAAAGGGAGAATCGTCAGAAAGCTTGTACTCCATCGGATTGGCTTCCTGAGAGCCGGTGATGCGGTATGTGGTCTGCTTGCCGGTCTTTACGTCCTCCACCACGACAGTGCAGCCCAGGCCGACGCGGCCGGTTGCTTCGTTCTCGTCCTCAATGATAACGGCGTGGGACAGGATGTTCTCGATCTCAGCAATGCGGCCGTACAGCTTTGCCTGCTCATTCTTGGCAGCATCGTACTCAGAGTTTTCGGACAAGTCGCCGTAGGAGCGGGCCTCTGCGATCATCGCAGCGATCTCACGCTCACGGGTGGTCTTCAGATAATTCAGTTCCTTTTCCAGATCTGCCAGACGCAGACTGGTAATCTTAAATTCCTTTGCCATATCAAAAATCCTTTCTGAGAATTAAACTTTCCAATTAGCTTTACCATTATAGTGGAAATATCCCCTGCCGTCAAGTATTTTTGGAAAAAAGCTTCCCACAGCCCGGGTTTGGGCTGTGGGAAAGAAAAATATCAAATGTAATTCATCGGGTTGACCGCTGCACCGTTGTAGCGGATCTCAAAATGCAGGTGCGGTCCGGTAGTACCGCCGGAATCGCCTACATAGCCGATGACCTGACCGGCCATTACGAAATCGCCCTCGGAAACGATGAAGTTGGTCATATGCATATAGATGGACTTAAAGCCGTCCAGGTGATCGACCATAACTGTCCATCCACCGGAGCCGTACCAACCGGTGTAGGACACAACGCCCTCACGGGTGGCGTAAATAGGCTTACCGTAAATGCCCATACACCACAAATCGACACCGTTGTGGAACTTTTCAACACCGGAGATGGGATGTATGCGCCAGCCAAAGGGGCTGGTAACCATCGTGTAATCGCAAGGGATAACCCAGGTTTTACCCAGCTCATCCTTCGTAGGCGTACCACCGTTGCCGTTGCCGGCAGGCTTTGTGGGCTGTGTTGCAGTGGCCATATGCTCCCGATACTTGGCTTCGTCGTACTCCACCTTTTTGTTTGCCAGCTCATCGGCATTGGCTTCCTGCTCATCTTCCAGCTCTTCCATGAGAGCTTCAAATTCCTTGCCCTTTGCAATCAGTTCTGCCAGCAGGCTCTGAGCTTTTGCAGCCTTTTCCTCCAGCTCCGCCTGGGTCGCTGCCAGGTCCTCTTTGGCGACCTTCAGTGCATCCCGCTCGATCACCAATTCTGCCTTGGCAGCTGCCACTTCCTCGGCTACTTCCCGGATCTCCTTCAGCCGGCGGCTGTCTGCTGCGGCGATTTCTTCCATCATCGTCAGCCGGTCCAGGAAGTCAGAAAAGCTGTTGGCCTCGAACAGCACCGACCAGTAGGACAGTTCACCGTTCTCTTCCATCGCGCGGATTCGCTCTTTATGCTTTTCATTCAGGGCCTTGAGACGCTTCTCCGCATCGTCCAGCTCCGCCTGTTTGTCCGCAATCAGAACGGTATAGGCAGCGACCTGCTCATTGATATTGCTGATCTGGGTATGCAAAAGACCGATCTGCTGATCAATAACATTCTTCTGATCCATAATCGCCCGGATCTCAGATACATTCTCGTCCTGCTGATCCCGCAGGTCATCCAGCTTGTCCTCCAGCGCAGCCTGCTCCTTTTCCAGCTCTTCGATCTGTTCCTTGATCGCGCTGGAGGAGGCAGCGCTGGCATTGGTGGGCAGAAAATCCGTCGCCAAACCCAAAAGCAGCGCACAAACGAGAATTCCTGCGATCACAGAAAATCTTCTTTTATTCTCCATTTTTGCTCCTTAAACGTCCATAAACTTCCGGATGGATGTCCAGCTGCCGATCACACCCACAAACAGGCCTGCTGCCGCAAAGGTAACTACCATCGGCACCAGCAGCTCCGTAAAGGGAACGAAACTCAGCAGCAGCTTCAGCGTGCTGACAGAATCCAGCTGCACCACGACCCAGTCGTACAGCAGCCACATCAGGCCAAAGGAAATTGCGGCACCGACCATACCCAGCGTAAAGCCTTCCACCACGAAAGGCAGCCGGATAAAACCATTGGTAGCGCCCACCATCTTCATAATGGCAATCTCGTCCCGTCGGTCGTACATCGCCAGCTTGACGGTGTTGGAGATGATCAAAAGGCTGACCATCAGCAACACTGCGATTACCACGATGGATGCAACGTGCAGTACATTCTGCAGTGCAGAGAAGCCCTCCGCCAGCTCAAAATTGGCCTTGACGTCTGCAACGCCTTCCACCTTTTTGATTCTCTCAACGGTCTGGTGGATCAGCTCATTGTCTTCCAGCGTTACCACATAGCGGTGGCGCAGATCCTTGGCATCCACACCGACGAAAGCATCGTCGCCCTCGTGGTCGGCAATGAAATTCTCCAGCGCTTCTTCCCGGGAGACGAACTGGGCATTGTAAATGTTTTCCACCTGATTCAATCTTGTGCCAACGCTGCGTGCCTGGGCATCGGACAGCGTTTCGTCCACATAGACCATAACCTCGTTGGTCTTGTTCAGGTCTTCCACAATGATGTTAAAGTTATAAGCAAGGCAGGAAAAGCTGCCCACGATCAGAAGGCAGGCAATCGTAACGCAAACCGCCGCAAAGGACATAAAGCCGTGCAGGAAGATGCCCCGGATGCCTTCCTTGATCAGATATCCAATGTTATTGATCTTCATAATGATAATACCCGTCCATTCCGTCGCTGACAACCAGACCGTTGTCGATTACGATCACTCGCTTGGGGAATCGCTCCACCAGATCCCGTTCGTGGGTAACCACCAGCATCGTGGTGCCCAGATTGTTGATCTCCTGCAAAAGACTCATAATTTCCAGACTTCTTGCAGGGTCCAGATTGCCGGTAGGCTCGTCGGCAATGATGGTGGAGGGGTTGTTGACCAGCGCGCGGGCAATGGCCAGACGCTGCTGCTCACCGCCGGACAGCTCACCGGGGTGGCGGCGGCTCTTGGTCTCCAGGCCAACCAGCTCCAGAACATAAGGGACGCGATCGCGGATCTCCCGCTCCCTTGCGCCGATGACACGCATAGCAAAGGCCACATTGTCGTAAACCGTCTTGTTCTCGATCAGGCGGAAATCCTGGAACACAACGCCGACCGTGCGGCGCATATAGGGGATCTCCCGCTTACGGATACGCTCCAGGGAATATCCATTGACGTGAACTGTGCCGGAAGTGGGCTTCAGCTCACCGGTGATCAGCTTGATAATGGTGGACTTTCCTGAGCCGGAAGGACCTACCAGAAATGCAAATTCGCCGTCCTCGATCTGCATCGAAACGCCCTTGAGCGCCTTGGTGCCGACCGAATAGGACTTGGTAACATTGGTAAACTCAATCATTGTAATACAGCTCCAAAATCAGTGTATTAAAATTGTAACATATTGTAACATTTGTGTCAATATACCGGCAAAATTTTACAAAAGAAAACAGGGCCGTACCGGGGTACAGCCCTGCCAAAAAAGCATCAGCGAGCTTCCCTGGAAGACAGATACTTGCGGACCATCAGCGCCACCTTAAAGACAATGGCATGGTCGAACTCGCGAAGGTCCAGGCCAGTCAGCTTCTTGATCTTCTCAAGGCGGTAGACCAAGGTGTTGCGGTGTACAAACAGCTTGCGGGAAGTTTCGGATACATTCAGATTGTTTTCGAAGAACTTGTTGATGGTAAACAGGGTTTCCTGATCCAGAGAATCAATGGAGTTCTTCTTAAATACCTCATCGAGGAAAATGTCGCAAAGGGTGGTGGGCAGCTGGTAGATCAGCCGGCCGATGCCCAAATTATCATAGTTGATGATGCTCCGCTCGGTGTCAAAGACCTTGCCCACGTCAATGGCAGTCTGGGCCTCTTTATAAGAGTCGGCCAGATTGCGCAGATGCTCCGCCACAGTGCCAATGCCAATCACGGACTTGACAAACAGCTCATTTTTCAGCGAATCCGCGATATTCTGGGCAATATGCTCCAGCTCTGCTGCGGTGGTGGTGCTGGTGATCTGCTTGATGACGGCAATATCGGTCTCATTGATGCTCAGGACGAAGTCCTGGTTTTTATCCGGGAAGATGCCGGAGATCACATCCACAGTTGCTACATCACCGTGGCCCAGCTGACGCACCAGAAATACAGCTCTGGGAGCTTCGGTGGCGAAGTGCAGCTCCTTGGCGCGAATATAGATATCACCGGGCAGGATGTTGTCCATAATGATGTTCTTCACGAAGGTGCTGCGATCGTGCTTCTCTTCGTAGAAGGTCTTGGCATCGTTCAAAGCGATATAGCCCATCTGGCAGGAAAGCTTGGCGCTCTCGTCATCGCCGGAGCAGAAAACTGCATAGTCCAGGCAATTGTTGTTGCCGAAAATCGGCTTAAAGGTCTTCTGGTTAAAGGTTACAACGCCCTCCAGGCAGGAAGCTGCCTTCAAGGCTGCGTCTTGCCAGCGCTCACCTAACAGCGCACCGTCAGTGCAGGAAATAACACAGCCGTCGGTATCAATCACACCAAAGGTGCGGTCGGAGATTTCTTTCAATTGGGAAATGACGCCCTGAAAAACACTGTTGGACATTTTACAGACCTCCCTTAAAAATATGCACAAATACGAATTTCACAAAATTGCACTATTAGTATAAACCCTTTTTGCACATTTTGCAAGTACCTTTTGACATATTATTGCAAAATCGTCTGCTATTTTTATGTATTATTCCCTAAAAATTGAAGGACGCTGCAATGCAGCGCCCTTTGGATCGGGTATTTTATCGGCATTGTGCCTCAAGCTCTGCGACCTCCTGAACCGTCAGTTCCCGGACTTGTCCGGCAGGAAGCGTTCCCAAAGTCAGGCTTCCCTCCTGCTCCCGCTTTAAGTACAGCACCGTCATATCCCGGGACGCCATCATCCGGCGCACCTGGTGGTATTTGCCCTCGCAGACCGTAATGCGGCTCTCCCCTGCTCCCAGGGGCTCCAGCTTCGCGCTGAGGCAAACTGTGCCGTCCCGCAATGTCAGCCCCTGCGCAAAGGCCTGCACATCTTCCTCCGTCGCCTGCCCCTCGTGGCGGGCATAGTAGACCTTTGGGACTTCCTTTTTCGGTGAGATCAGCCGGTGCAGCAGATCGCCGTCGTTGGTAAACAGCAGCAGGCCCTCCGTCTCCTTATCCAATCGGCCGACGGGCTTCACATCCTGCCGCAGAAGCTCCGGCGGCAGCAGCTCCATCACCGTGCGCTGCTGCTTATCCTCCGTTGCCGTTACGTAACCGGCGGGCTTATGGAGCATCGCGACGACCCGGCGCTTGCCCTGCAGCACCTGGCCGGCATATGCGATCTCATTGGCATTGGGGTCGATCTTCCGGGCGCCATCACGTTCCGGCATTCCGTTTACAGTAACCGCGCCGGTTTTCAAGATATCTTTTATCTGGCTGCGGCTGCCAACGCCGCATTCCACCAGAAATTTGTCCAACCGTTCCATACGTCCTCCGTTCTAACCTCGTCCAACCGTGAATAGGGTGTAATGCGAATTCAAAATTGGAGGGATTTATTATGATGGTAATGACCGCAAAGGTCGATAAGAAAAAAATCGCCATTATCTTTGCCGCTGTTGTAGTCGCCATTGCAGCTCTGGTACTGCTGCTGGGCGGCGGACGGGACACCGCGCCTACTGCCACCACCAATGTATCCAACAACGATGCCCGGGTGGAGTTTTTGAAAGGCTTCGGCTGGGATGTAGCCACCTCTCCCGTGGAGAGCAGTCAGGTGCGCATTCCCGAAAAGACCAGCGAGGTCTTCGACCGCTACAATGCGATGCAAAAGCAGCAGGGCTACGATCTAAGCCAGTACGCAGGCAAGACCGTTATGCGCTATGTGTATAAGATCAACAATTACCCCGGCGCCATTGAGCCGGTATATGCCACACTGCTGGTATATAAAAACCAAGTCATTGGCGGAGATGTAACCGACACGGCAGCCAAGGGCCACATCCACGGTTTCCAAAAGCCGGAGCAGCTCCCGCAGGCCACCACGCCGGAGACCACCGCCACAGATCCCACAAGCGCAACTGCCGTTACGGAGTAATCATACCACAAAAAGCAGCGCTTGACAAGACAGCACCCCGATGCTATACTGGGGTTAATCGAATACATCTTCAGGGCAGGGTGAAATTCCCGACCGGCGGTAAAGTCCGCGAGCGCTATGCGCAGAATCGGTGTGATTCCGATACCGACAGTAAAGTCTGGATGGAAGAAGAGCTTTACGCAGATATTTTATGCCCTGAGTGTATACTCGGGGCATTTTTTGTGAGGTGAACGGTATGAAACCCAATGTAAAGAAAATGGTATTAATCGCGATGATGGCAGCCGTAGCCTATTTGCTGGCATTCTTCATCCGGATCCCGGTGTTTGGCTTCCTGAGTCTGGAGCCCAAGGATGTGATCCTGGTGATCGGAGGCTTCCTGCTGGGCCCGATGTCAGCGTTCATTACTTCCCTGGTAGTTTCCCTGGTGGAAATGGTCACCTTCAGCGTCACCGGCCCCATCGGCTGCCTGATGAATCTGATCTCCTCCTGCAGCTTCGCCTGCACCGCTGCGCTGATCTACAAAAAGCGCCGCAACTTAAACGGCGCGGTGATTGGTCTGCTTGTTGGCTCTGTTACCGTTGTGGCAACAATGCTGCTGTGGAATTACCTGATCACCCCGCTGTATATGACCGGAACGACCCGCTCTGACGTGGCTGCAATGCTCGTGCCCGTATTCCTGCCCTTCAATGCGCTGAAAGCCGCCTTCAATACCGCTCTGACCCTGCTGCTATATAAGCCGCTGGTTACTGCCCTGCGACGCACCGGTCTGGTAGAGCGCAAGGCCACCCCCGGCGGCAAGAGTAAGATCGGTCTTTATGTATTCGCCGGCATTTTGCTGATCACCTGCATCCTGCTTCTGCTGGTGCTGCAAGGCAAGATCTGAACATAATCCCACCGCCCCTCCTGCCGAGGGGCGGCTTTTTACTCTTTTTTCTAAAAAGTGCTTCCTTTTTCTGCAATTTTGTGGTATGCTTTAAGGTGAACGATTATGAGCAAAAAGAAGGAGTAAGAAATGATCACTGTCAGCAATTTAGGTATGCAATTTGGCGGTCAATGGCTGTTCCAGCACGTTGATCTTCAGTTTTTGCCGGGCAACTGCTACGGCATCATCGGCGCAAACGGCGCCGGCAAGTCCACCTTCCTGCGAATTCTCACCGGCGAGCTGGATTCTACCACAGGTTCTATCAGCATTGACCCCGACAAGCGTGTTTCTGTTCTAAAGCAGAATCAGAACGCCTATGACGAATTCTCCGTAATGGACACCGTCATTATGGGCAATCAGCATCTTTACGATGTGATGAAAGAAAAAGACGCCATCTACGAAAAGCCGGATTTTTCGGATGAAGATGGCATCCGTGCTGCCGATCTGGAAGCTGAATTTGCAGAACTGGGCGGCTGGGAAGCAGAGTCCGACGCCTCCCGCCTGCTGCAAGGTCTGGGCATCGGCACAGAAATGCACTACGACATTATGGCCTCTGTCGACCCCAGACTGAAGGTCAAGGTATTGCTTGCCCAGGCACTGTTCGGCAATCCCGACATCGTTATGCTGGACGAGCCTACCAACAACCTGGACATCGAAGCTATCAACTGGCTGGAAGACTTCCTGCTGGACTTCCCCGGTATGGTCATCGCTGTTTCCCACGACCGCCACTTCCTGAACACCGTCTGCACCCACACGGTCGATATTGACTACGGCAAGATCAAGATGTACGTCGGTAACTACGACTTCTGGTATGAATCCTCCCAGATGGTGCAGGCTATGATCCGCAACAAGAATAAGCGCAATCAGGAAAAGATCGAAGAGCTGCAGCTGTTCATCCAGCGCTTCTCCGCCAACAAATCCAAGGCCAAGCAGGCAACCGCCCGCCGCAAGCTGCTGGACAAGCTGACGGTTGAGGAAATGCCCTGCTCTACCCGCCGCTATCCCTTCATTGGCTTTATGCCGGAGCGTGAGCTGGGTAAGGATGTTCTGACAGTCAAGGATGTTTCTGTTACCGTCGACGGCGAAAAGCTGCTGGACAATGTGTACTTCTCCGTGGGCCGAACCGACAAGATCGCCTTTGTAGGTGAAAACGAAAAGGCACAGACCGCGCTGATGCAGATCCTGATGGGCGAACTTGAGCCGGACGAAGGCTCTGTCAAGTGGGGCATTTCCACCGTGCGCAGCTACCTGCCGAAAGACAATTCTGCCTACTTTGAGGGCAACAAGAGCCAGCTGGTGGACTGGCTGCGGGAATTCTCCGCCAAGAAAGATGATGTGTACCTGCGTGGCTTCCTGGGCCGTATGCTGTTCTCCAACGAAGATGTATTCAAGAGCGTTGACGTGCTGTCCGGCGGCGAAAAAGTCCGCTGTATGCTGTCGAAGATGATGCTCTCCGGCGCCAATGTGGTGCTGCTGGATCAGCCCACCAACCATCTGGATATGGAATCCATCCAGGCTGTTAACAAGGGTCTTGAGGCCTTCACCGGCGTTGTGCTTCTTGCCAGCCACGACCATGAAATGCTGCAGTCCACCTGTAACCGCGTCATTGCTTTCCAGCCTGACGGCACCATCGTCGACCGCTACGGCACCTACGACGACTATCTGGAATGGCTGGATCAGCAGAAAGGAAACTGAGGATGAGAAAGATCTTAGATATCATCACCGCCAATATGCGGCAGGCATTTTCAGATGCCGGCTACGATGCTTCTTTCGGCAACGTAACCGTATCCAACCGGCCTGACCTGTGTGAATATCAGTGTAACGGCGCGCTGGCCGCTGCCAAGCAGTACAAATGCGCCCCCATCCAGATCGCAAACGCCGTGGTTGCCAAACTGGACGCCAACGACTACGATATGGTGGAGGCTGTTATGCCCGGCTTCATCAATCTGAAGCTGTCCGGCAGCTTCCTGCAAAAGTATCTGGAAGAAATGCGCACCGCCGATGATTTCGGCGTAGAGAAGATCGGTGCCGGCAAGCTGTGCGTTGTGGACTACGGCGGCGCGAATGTGGCCAAGCCCCTGCACATCGGCCATCTGCGGCCTGCCATCATTGGCGAAGCGCTGAAGCGGCTGTACAAATTTATGGGCTACAACACCATCGGCGACGTGCACCTGGGCGACTGGGGTCTGCAGATGGGTCTGATCGTGGCAGAGCTTCACGAGCGTCAGCCCGACCTCCCCTACTTCGATCCCAACTTTACCGGTGAATACCCGGATGAAGCCCCCTTCACCCTCTCCGAGCTGGAGGAGATCTACCCCACCGCCTCCGCCAAGAAGAAGGACAACGCGGAATTTGCTGAAAAGGCCCACATCGCCACCTACGAACTGCAGCAGGGCCACCGTGGCTACCGCGCCATCTGGAATCACATTATGCGGGTTTCCCTTGCTGACCTGCACCGCATTTATGACCTGCTGGATGTCCACTTTGAAAAGTGGCTGGGCGAAAGCGATGCCGACCCCTACATTCCCGCTATGATCCAGCGGCTGAAAGATGAGGGCCACGCCGTAATGAGCGAGGGCGCGCTGGTCTTCCCCGTTGCCGAGGAAAATGACAAGAAGGAAGTGCCTCCCTGCATTCTGGTAAAGTCCGACGGCGCTGCCATCTATGCAACAACTGACCTTGCCACGATGGTGCAGCGGATGCAGGACTGGAATCCTGACAAGATGCTCTATGTAACCGACAAGCGGCAGAATCTGCACTTTGAGCAGGTCTTCCGCGCCGCGAAAAAGGGCGGCATCGTAAAGCCCGAGACGGAGCTGGAGCACGTTGGCCACGGCACGATGAACGGCAAGGACGGTAAGCCCTTCAAGACCCGCGACGGCGGCGTTCTGCGCCTGGAGCAGCTGATCGGCGATATGACCGATTTTGTCCGCAGCAAGGTGGTGGAAAACCGGATCGTCAGCGATGACGAGGTGGAGGAAACCACCGCCAAGATCGCGCTGGCAGCCCTGAAATACGGCGACCTGAGCAACCAGCCCACAAAGGATTATAACTTCGATCTGGAGCGGTTTGCCGCATTCGAGGGCAACACCGGCCCGTATATTCTCTACACTATTGTCCGCGTCAAGAGTATTTTGGCGAAATTCGGCGCTTGGGAGCACCTAAGCATCCAGGCTCCCACCAATGCTTCTGCCAAGGATCTGATGCTGGCCATCACCAAGCTTGGTCCTACCCTGGAGTTCGCCCTGAACACCTCCTCCCCCAACCAGATCTGCGCCTACATCTATGATCTGGCCGGCTGTGTCAACAAGTTCTACCACGAAACCCGCATCCTGGGCGAGGAAGATCAGGATCTCAAGAACGGCTACATCGCTCTGATCGGTTTGGCAAAGCGGATTCTGGAAGAGTGCATTCACATTCTGGGCTTCTCCGCCCCGGAGAAAATGTAAGGAGCTGCTGCTATGGCGAAGGATAAACGATTTAAAAAGGTTTATACCCAAAGTATGGGCACTGTGGAAATTTGGGTCGAT
>JAFTUO010000064.1 GCA_017466215.1 Oscillospiraceae bacterium
CTGGCAGTAGACCGACAGGGCTTTTCTGACCTGGTAACAGAAAAAATCAGAAACCATCCGAATATTACGGTTATCTCCGAGGAAGTAACCGAGGTGCCGGACGGTCCTGTGATTATTTCTACAGGACCCCTGACCTCCGACAAAATGAGCGAGGCCATCGGCAAGTATTTTGGGGAAAGCTATCTCCATTTCTTCGATGCCGCCGCTCCGCTGGTTGCGGCAGACTCCATTGATATGACAAAAGCCTGGTGGCAATCCCGGTATGATCGGGGTACACCGGATTACATCAACTGCGCTATGAATAAGGAAGAGTACGATGCCTTCCTAACCGCACTCATTACCGCCGAGGAGGCGGAAGTTCACGGCTTTGAGGACAAAAATGTGTTTGAAGGCTGTATGCCTGTGGAGGTTATGGGTCGCCGGGGTTATGATACCCTTCGGTTCGGTCCGCTGAAGCCGGTAGGTCTTACCGACCCCGCCACCGGAAAAGAGCCTTATGCCGTTGTCCAGCTCCGGCAGGACAATGCGGCAAAAAGCGTCTTTAATCTGGTAGGCTTCCAAACCCACCTGAAATTCGGCGAGCAGAAGCGGGTATTTTCTATGATTCCCGCCCTCCGGGATGCAGAATTTGTCCGCTACGGAGTAATGCACCAAAACACCTTCCTCCAGTCTCCCCGGCTGCTGGATCGGTATTATGCTGACCGCAGAAACCCCCTTGTAGCCTTTGCCGGGCAGATGACCGGTGTGGAGGGCTATGTGGAAAGCACAGCCTCCGGCTATCTTGCCGCTGTGGCACTTGCTGCCAGGCTCCGGGGCGAAACGCCCCCCGATTTCCCCAAAGAAACCGCCATCGGCGCGCTGGGTCTTTACATCAGCGATAGCCGTGTAGAGGATTTCCAGCCTATGAATATCAATTTCAGCCTCATCTCCCCTCTGGACAAACGCATCCGGAAAAAAGCAGAAAAAAATCTGGCACTTGCCAATCGATCTTTGGAAATCATTGACAGAATGGTCTCCGAGGGCATCTGAGAAAGGGGTTCTTTATGAAAATTATTCTTGACGCAATGGGCGGCGATCACGCCCCGAAAGCACCGGTTCTGGGTGCGCTGGCTGCTGACAAAAAGTACGAAATCGTTTTGGTTGGCGACAGCGATGCCATTTGGGAGATTCTCAAAGAGCAGGGGCATACTACTCTGCCGGAAAACATTTCCGTTGTCCATACCACAGAAGTAGTGGATATGCACGACGATCCGGCAAATGTGGTCCGGCAGAAAAAGGGTGCTTCTATGATGGTAGCGCTGAAAATGCTTGCCGAGGGCGACGGCGATGCTTGCATTTCCGCAGGCAGCACCGGTGCGCTGCTGTCCGGTGCGACCCTGATTGTAAAAAGAGTGAAGGGTATCCGCAGAGCCGCTATGGGTCCTGCTATGCCCAACAAGGCAGGCGGTAAGACCATTTTGCTGGACTGCGGCGCAAATGCCGAATGTACGGCAGAGTTTTTGCTCCAGTTCGGTCTGGTTGGCTCTCTCTTTGCCAAAAAGCAGCTTGGTCTTGCAAATCCCCGGGTAGGTTTACTCAACATCGGCAGTGAAGACACTAAGGGTACGCCTCTACAGAAGGAAGCCTATGCTCTGCTGACCGATGCCCACGAAAAGGGATTACTTAACTTTATCGGCAACATCGAAGGCCGGGATGCGCTGCTTGGCGGCGTGGATGTTGTGGTTTGCGACGGCTTCTCCGGAAACGTTCTGCTTAAATCC
>JAFTUO010000065.1 GCA_017466215.1 Oscillospiraceae bacterium
CACTGTTATTGAGCAAGCGATTCATTACTTCAACTACGAACGCCCTGTTCGCAAACTGAACGGAAAACCACCAGTCCTGTACAGAACAGAACTGGTGGCATAAGAAATTTTGTGTCTACTAACTATTGACTACTTCACTTTGGGGCGGCGTTTTTATTGGCGGAGAGTTAAAAGGATTCGAAAGGACGGCACCAGTCCGCAGACTGGTGCAAACAAGTGTCCGGTGGACACTTGTTTAGTCCGTGGGAGAATCCATGTGCATCCGACGGCATCCCGTAGGGATGTTGGCGGATGTGCATAACAAGAAATACGCAGACGCCGCCTTTGGGGCGGCGTTTTTATTGGGGGATGCGTATGGCAATCGAAAAAATATTGCGGAAAAGCTTTATTTATGCTACAATCCAATTAAGTATTCAGGAATTTTCCAGGGAGGCCGAACATATATGAATGTGATAAACTTTTTTGAAAGCGACAGACAGGAGCATTGGCTCGAAGAAATCGCCAGAAGCGATTGGGGTGCAGGCGAGTTCCTGCATAGCCTGATCAAGGAGGGAAACTTTTTTGACGCAGTAGGTGAGGGATCCAAAGTGTTTCTGCTGACAGATGGCGATGAACTGATCTCGTACTGCACATACGCCCAAAAGGACGATATTCAGCCCACAGAGCTTTCTCCGTGGATGGGCTTTGTCTACACCTTCCCGGAGCGTCGGGGACACCGCTATGTGGGGATGCTGTTCGATGAGATCACACGCATCGCAAAAGAGGAAGGCGTTCGCCAGGTATACATCTCAACCAACCACATAGGCTTGTATGAAAAATACGGCTGTGTGTACAAAACCCAGATGAACGATATGGATGGAGAGCCCTCAAGGGTGTATGTAAAAATGATCGAATCCCACGATGCAGAGTTGACTTGAATAATTATGTGTGATAAAATAATAATATCCAATATTTATGGATAAGAAGAGGAAAGGAGCAGGTATAGAACTCTATACCGGTGAAGATCAATGAAGAACTTTAATTCAAAGATGTTGCTTAGATCCATCCTGGCCATCGTGATGGTGGCATCTATGCTTCTGTGCTGTGTTGCCTGTAAGCCCGCTGACAACGGCGGCAATGGCGGCGACAAGGAAGAAAATGTAAACAAGTATGAGGGATTGAACGATGCCGAGTATTTCCAGGCTCTGACGCAGGACACTCTGGATGATACTGTGGATGCTCTGGCTGCCGGTGTTAGCGCTTATGCCGATCTGGCTGGCACCACAACTATGGACGATTTCGGCGGCACGGTAGATCTGACGCTGACGGTTGGCGATATGATCATTGATATGATCGAGCAGGCCATTTTCGGTACCGCTGACTCCGGAATGGATATGTCCTTCCTGTCCGACATCGGTCTGGATATGGAGATCGACTCCACCAGTGAGCTTGCTCAGCTGCAGGTCGCTCTGGGCCTTTCTGACACCGAGATCGTTGCACTGTCCCTGCTGGTAAATGAGGAAAACGTTTGGGCCGGCGCTCCCGCGCTGACTGACAAGTTCCTGGAAGTTAACTTTGCAGATATGGGCATTAATGTTGACGGTGCTACCGCTGTTACGCCCACCTGGATGACCTCGCTGCCGAGCATCATCCCCAGCGAAGAGAAGCTGGCTGAGATCCTGAACCGCTATATTGCTATGGCGCTGAAGGAGATCGACAAGGTCGAGCGCACCACCGAGACTCTGACTCTGGACGACCTGAGCCAGGAAGTTACTAAGCTGGACGTCAAGATCTATGAGCAGGACGCTCTGGATGTAGTAAAGGCCATTTTGACTGCAGCAAAGGCTGACCAGGATATCAAGCAGATCGTTGAGAACTTCGGCAATTTCTATAACGATATGATGGCCGAGAGCTACGCTGCCTACGATATGGAGTGGACAGATGTGGACGCCTATGCCGAATTCACCGCGGCTGTTGACAGCGCGCTGACCAATCTGCCTGCCGAGGCTGAGGATACTGAGACTTATATCGGCCTGATCCTCTATGTTGACGGCAATCACAATGTGGTTGGCTGCAGCCTGACGACGCCCGCAGAGACGGAAGCTGTCGTTACCTACTACACTGTAACAGAAGGCAACAATTTCAAGTGCATTGCTGAGATGCCGGATGACACAAAGCTCACCGGCACCGGTACTACCAACAACGGCGTGATCACCGGCAATTACACGATCTCCGTTGAGGGTACTCCTGTTATCAAGTTTGAACTGGTTGATTTTGACGCTACCAAGTCTGATGCCATCAGTGGCACTGTCCGTCTGGATCTTGGCCTGATGCTTGAGACCATCTTCATGACTTCTAAAGTCAGTCCGGATAATGCTGTTATTGCTGCTCCCACTGCACAGACGCAGTCTTCCAACGACATCTTCACTATGCTTGGTGTGGAGGACGTTATGCTGGAGCTGACTCTGGACATTTCCGGCGACAAGGCGGATGTGGAAGCCAAGCTGGTTGGCGATGATGCATTGATCGTCGGCATCGCCCTGAAGCTGGCTGAAAGAGCGCCTGCTTCTATCCAGAAGCCTACCAATACCATCAAGCTGACCGGCCAGCAGTCTGTTATGGATCTGCTCAGCGGTATGAACTTCGATTCTGTCTTCGCAAACCTGCGCACTGCGGGCGTACCCGAGACTCTGGTAAATGCACTGGAGAGCATGGTACCTGCTGTTTAACTTAGATTCTATAGGCATTTGGCGCTGTTTACAGCGCCAAATGCTTTATCATGGGGATAGATTTTTATGCAGATAGAAATTAAGAATATTTCCAAAAATTTTAAGAAGAAGGCTGTGCTCCGGGATATTACCCTGACGGTCGAGCAGGGCAAGTGTATCGGCATTCTGGGCGCAAACGGCTGCGGAAAGTCGACACTTCTTTCCATTCTTGCAGGCGTGCAACCGGGAAACAGCGGAAGCTTTCTCTGCGACGGTGTGGATCTTCTGAAGGATGCACGCAAGCGCGCCCAGCTGGTGGGCTATGTGCCCCAGGGTACGCCGCTGATCGAGGAGCTGACAGCGTGGGATAATCTGCTGCTGTGGTATGATCGCGCTGCTTTGAAAAAAGAGCTGGAAAGCGGTGTTTTGCAGCTTTTGGGCATCGGCGATTTTCTGAAAGTGCCGGTTTCAAAGATGTCCGGCGGTATGAAAAAACGGCTGAGCATCGGCTGCGCAATGGCGAAAAAGCCGCCCATCCTGCTGCTGGATGAGCCGACGGCTGCGCTGGATCTTGCCTGCAAGCAGCATATTTCGGAATATCTGCAGCATTACAAAAACTCCGGCGGTATCCTGCTGCTGACCACCCACGATGTGATGGAGCTTTCGCTTTGCGATGCATGGTATATCATCCGTGACGGTGTTCTGACGCCGTTTCAATACGATGGCGACGTCGGCAAACTGGTAGAGAGCTTGTAATATGGGAAAGTATTTGTATTTGCAGCTGAAGCGGCTGCTGCGGATCTTGCTGCCGGTGATGCTGGTGGCTGCGATTTTGTTTGGCTGCCTTGCGCTGGCTTATCAGGCTGTAGTTTCGATGACGGACGATACCCAGGAGCAGGCGAAGATCAAGATGGGCGTCGTGGGTACTGCCGGTGATACTTTTCTGGAAATGGGTATGCTGGCGCTGAAGACGATGGATTCCTCCCGATTTGCCATAGATTTTGTGCAGATGGAAGAACCGGAAGCAGAGGAAGCTATGCGCAAGGGCGATATTGCAGCCTTTGCGGTGATTCCCGAGGGCTTTATCGACGCGGCTATGTACGGCGAGATCATGCCGGTGAAGTATGTCAGCACAGCAGGCGCTGTGGGGCTGACGACTCTGCTGAAGGACGAAATCACCAAGATGGTGGAAGACATTGTCATTCAGACCCAGAAAGGCATCTTCGGCACCGGAGATGCGATGCGCAACGAGGGCCTGAGCAGCGGCTCAGCGGAGAATGATCTCACCTTTAAGTATTTTGATTTTATTTTCTCCCGTTCCAAGATGTACGCTGTCAGTGAATTGGGCAACGGATCGGCAATGGGCCTGGAAGAATACCTGCTCAGCGGCTTTTGCGTAGTGCTTCTGATGCTGGTTTGCTTGGTGTTTGCGCCGACGATGGTGCGGCGGGATATGTCCCTTGCCAGAGTGCTTTCAGCAAACCGCAGACCGGTGATCGCTCAGGCGCTTTGCGATTTTGCCGTTTATATGATCGGGCTTCTCGGCGTGATCGCTGTGCTGATGATCTTTGCCGTGTGGACCGGTTGGGTGGATCTGACTGTAGGCGTATTTATTCAGTGGATTCCCGTTGTGATCGCCATCGGCGGTATGAGCTTTTTGCTGTACGAGCTGACCACAAATCTGATCAGCGGTGTTTTGCTGCAGTTCTTCATTAGTCTGGCGCTGTGCTTCGTTTCGGGCTGCTTCTATCCTGTTACATTCTTCCCGGACTCCGTGCAGACGCTGGCGGCATACCTGCCCACCGGCATTGCCCGGACGCAGCTGGCGGAAAGCTTTTCCGGCGTGATACATATATCCGGCGTGTTGGCCTTGCTGGGATACGGCGGCATTTTCCTTGGCGCAGCCGTGCTGATCCGCAAGGGCAAAGTCGCTCTCGTACGGGGGTGATGGATATGAAGCGATTATGCAAATGGTTTTTGCTGCTGAACAAGCGGCTGTATAAGAAAATTAGCTTTATTCTCATCCTGCTGCTGATCCCGGTGCTGGTATTTAGCTACAGCACAGCGGCAGAAGAAAGCAGCGGCGTTATTACCATCGCGCTGGCACAGGTGGGGGACGATGAGATGGCTTCCGGTGTGATAGATTCATTGCTGGAGCAAAATAGCCTCATCCGTTTCCTAAGCTGCGAAACGCCCCAGTCGGCAAAGGATCTGGTCTCTGACGGCGAAGCGGATGCTGCCTGGATCTTCCCCAGGGATATGGAGGAAAAGGTCTATCGCTTTGTGGCCACCCAATCCCGCAAGGATGCCTTTATCCAGGTGGTGGAGCGTGATAGCTCTGTGCCGGTGATCCTGGCACGGGAAAAGCTCAGCGGTGCGATGTACGCCAATTGCTCCAAGGCGATGTTTATCTCATTCATTCGCAACAATGTGCCGGAATTGAACGATAAAACCGATGCCGAGCTGCTGACGCACTACGATGCCATTTCCGTGGACGGAGACTTCTTCCGGTTCTCGTTTATGGAGTCGGCTGAGAGCGCCCAGGAGGCCCACGACGCCAATTATCTGCTGACCCCGGTCCGTGGATTGCTGGCGGTGGTAACGGTCCTCAGCGCCCTTGCAGCGTCGATGTACTATATGCGCGACAGAAGCGCCGGCACGTTCTCCTGGATCCCGGAGCGCAAGGGTGCGCTGGTGGAGTTTGGCTGTCAGATGATCTGCGTGCTGAATGTATCGGCGGTGATCCTGATCGCCCTTTCCTTTAGCGGCCTTTCCGCGTCGCTGGGCAGGGAAGTGCTGATCCTTGCACTGTATGCTGTATGTACCGCACTGTTTTCTATGACGGTGCGCAGGCTGTGCGGCACGCTGACGACTCTGGGAACGGTGCTGCCGCTGCTGATCGTGGTGATGCTGGTGATTTGCCCGGTGTTCTTCGATCTGGGTATGCTGCGTGCATTGCAGTACATTTTCCCGCCGACGTATTATATCAATGCCCAGTATTCTGACCGCTTTTTGGCGCTGATGGGTGTTTATAGCTTCGCACTTTTGCTGGTGTATTACCTGACCGGCAAGGTGCTGCGTAGAAAATAATAAAAAAGCTTAGGGTGAAAACCCTAAGCTTTTTGTTTTGAATATTAGTAATACAAAATATCGGAATAGATGGGGTATGGCCAGTAGGATTTTGCGGTGAGACGCTCCAGCAGGTCGGCAGATCTGCGGACATCTTCCATATCCGGCACGATCACATCGCTGTAGTAATCGGCAGAAGCCTCCGTGCCTGCCGGGATATCCCGCAGGTGGGCGGCCATTTCCTCAGTCTTGCGGTACAGCTTGTCGCAGCATTTGCTGATCCGGCGGACGAGGTCAAGATCGCTGTCAGCGCTGAGGCCCAACTTCTGCTTGCGAAGCACAGACTCAGACAGATCAGAAGAATACTTCAGGCCGGCAGGCAGGATCTGCTGCAGCACCATATCCACCATTGTCTTGGCTTCAATGCGGGTGATCTTGCTGTAGGCTGCCATATGGATCTCATACCGGGCGCGGAATTCTGCCTCGGTGAAGATACCGCGCTTGGTAACCAGTTCGATATTCTTGGGGGAAATGTAGGTGGGCAAAGACTTTGCAGTAGAGCGCAGATTGCTCAAACCCCGGCGCTCAGCCTCAGCCTGCCACTGCAGAGAGTAGCCATTGCCATTGAAGATGATCCGTTGATGCTCCGTCAGAGTGTCGCAGATCAGCTTCTGCAAAGCGGAATCGAAGTCCTCGGCATTTTCCAGCACATCCGCAAATTTGCCCAGTTCCTCGGCCATAATGGTGTTCAGCGCAATATTCGGGCCTGCGATGGACTGGGAGGAGCCCAGCATACGGAACTCGAATTTGTTGCCGGTGAAAGCGATAGGGGAGGTACGGTTGCGGTCTGTGGTGTCCTTGGGGATAGAGGGAAGCACATCCACGCCGATTCGCACCAGACTCTTCTCGGGGTCGGTATAGTTGGTGCCGTTGATAATGGATTCCATCACGGCAGTCAGCTCATCGCCCAGGAAGATGGACAAAATGGCAGGGGGTGCTTCATTGGCGCCCAGACGGTGATCGTTGCCGGCATAGGCAACGGTTGAGCGCAGGAAGTCCTGATATTCGTCAATGCCCTTAATAAAGGCCGCCAGGAAAACCAGAAACTGTGCGTTCTGCCGGGGTGTATCGCCGGCCTTGAACAGATTTTTGCCGGAATCGGTGCAAAGCGACCAGTTGTTATGCTTGCCCGAGCCGCTGATACCGGCAAAGGGCTTCTCGTGAAGCAGGCACACCAGATCGTGCTTGGCGGCGCACTTCTTCATAATCATCATCGTCAGCTGGTTAGCATCGCAGGCGTTGCTGGCGTCGGAGTAGATGGGTGCAAGCTCGTGCTGACAGGGCGCGCCCTCGTTGTGCTTGGTCTTGGCTAAGATGCCAAGCCGCCACAGCTGCTCATCCAGGTCCTTCATAAAGTTGGAGACCCGGGTGCGAATCGTGCCAAAATAATGATCGTCAAGCTCCTGACCCTTAGGCGGCTGTGCGCCGAAGAGGGTACGGCCGGTCAGCCGCAGATCCTCACGCTGGGCATACAGGCTTTTGGGGATCAGGAAATATTCCTGCTCCGCGCCAACGCTGACCTGGACCCGCTGGGTCTTGTCATCGCCGAACAGCCGCAGAATGCGCAGCGCTTCCCGGGATACCTCGTCCAGAGAACGAAGCAGGGGGGTCTTCTTATCCAGTGCTTCTCCGGTATAGGAGAAGAAGCAGGTAGGTATGTACAGACTGCCGTCCTTTACGAAAGCAAAGGCGGTGGGATCCCAGGCGGTGTAGCCACGGGCTTCAAAGGTAGCCCGCAGACCGCCGGAGGGGAAGCTGGAGGCATCGGGCTCACCCCGGACCAGCTCCTTGCCGGAGAATTCCATAATTACCCGGCCGTCGCCGGTGGGGCTGATAAAGGAATCGTGCTTCTCGGCGGTAATGCCGGTCATAGGCTGGAACCAATGGGTATAGTGGGTCGCACCCTTTTCGATGGCCCATTCCTTCATAGCTTCTGCGATTACATTAGCCACGTCCAGAGGCAGGGAACAGCCGGTTTGCAGGCAGCTTTTCCACGCAGCGTAGGTCTGCGCCGGCAGGCGCTGCTGCATGGTCATATCGTTGAAAACATCCGTGCCGAAGATCTCTGGAATATTACATAGATTACCCATATCGCCAAGTCCTTTCAGGTAGAAATAGCTTCACGCATATATTCTATGCGATATTCCTAAAAAAAGCAAGGAAAATTGAACAGAATGCCTAAAATAATTATGCAATTTCAGGAAGTTGGACTTGCATTTTTCTCCAGTAGAGCATATAATATCAGCAATATCAATTTGTATTTTTGAAAGGATTGAGGAGATTGAATTCATATCAGGATATGAGCATCGAAATGCTGCGGGCAGCTTATGCGGCAGCGTGTAACGAATTCGACAGTTGGAAGGCTTGCGGTCTGAAGCTGAATATGGCTCGTGGTAAGCCTGCCAAGCTGCAGCTGGACCTGGTCAGCGACATTCTGACGGTTTTGACCGATGCGGATGATTGTATGATAGACGGCGTGGATGCCAGAAATTACGGTGAGCTGCAGGGTCTGAAGTGCGCCCGGGAATACTGGGCTGATGTGCTGGGCTGCCAGTGGGATGAAACCTTTGTCGGCGGCGCTTCCAGCCTGACGCTGATGTATGACGTGATCTCCAAGGCATACAGCCACGGCCTGCGCGGAAGCCATCAGCCCTGGTGCAAGGAGGAATGCGTCAAGTTTCTGTGCCCCAGCCCCGGATATGACCGACATTTCCGCATTACCCAGTCCTTTGGCGCAGAGCTGATCACCGTGAATATGACCGCCACCGGCCCAGATATGGATGCGGTGGAGGAGCTGGTCAAAGACCCTGCCGTGAAGGGCATCTGGTGTGTTCCCAAGTATTCCAACCCCGATGGCATCATCTACTCCGATGAGACCACACAGCGCCTGGCGAATCTGAAGCCTGCGGCTGACGATTTTGTGATTATGTGGGACAATGCCTACTGTGTCCACGAGTTTGAGGGAGAGTTCCAGCCTTTCGAGGATATCATTTCCCTCTGCGCCAAGGCCGGCAGACCTGATATGGTCTATGAATTTGCTTCCACATCCAAGATCACATTCCCCGGCGCAGGCATCTCCGTTATGGCTTCGTCCAAGGAAAATATTACATATATGACCAAACTGATGGGCGTGCAGATGATCTCTTATGATAAGGTCAATCAGCTGCGCCACGTCAAGTACCTGAAGGATAGGGCAGGCACCTTGGAGCTGATGAAGCGCCACGGCAAGCTGCTGGCACCGAAGTTCCATATGGTGCTGGACGTACTGGAGCGGGAGATCGCACCGCTGGGCTTTGCCAATTGGATCCGTCCGCTGGGCGGCTATTTCGTCAGCCTGAACACAATGCCCGGTACTGCCAAGCGCGCGCTTTCGCTGTGCGCGGAGGCCGGCGTTACTATGACCGATGCCGGTGCGACCTATCCCTATGGTATCGACCCCAACGACAGCAATATCCGCATCGCCCCGTCTCTGCCTCCGGTGGATGAGCTGGAAAAGGCAATGCAGGTATTCTGTACCTGCCTTAAGATGGCGGCGCTGGAAAAGCTGCTGAACGAAAAGACTGGAGGAGTCAAAAATGCCGACACCGAAAGCGCTGTATTATCATAAACGCGGCGAGATCTTAGTCAAGAACTTAAAAAGCCGGCATTTTGATGCCTGGTACTGCGAAAATCGGGAAGAAGCCTTAAAAAAGGCGCTGGAGCTGATCCCTGAGGGTGCAACGGTTAGCTGGGGCGGCGCGATGTCTGCCCAGCAGATCGGCCTGATGGACGCGGTGAATAATGGCCCGTACAAGACCATTGATCGCGACAAGTGCCAAACAGCCGAAGAGCGGGAGCAGGCGGCGAAGAATGCTTTGTTCTGCGATGTGTATCTGACCGGCGCCAACGGCCTCAGCCTGGACGGCCAGATGGTGAACATCGACGGCACGGGCAACCGGGTCGCGGCTACCATCTACGGCCCAAAGACTGTGCTGGTGATCGCGGGTATGAATAAGGTGATGGATGATCTGGACGCAGCGATGCAGCGGGCAAGGACTGTGGCTGCACCGTTGAATCAGATGCGCTTTCTGCGGGATAACCCCTGCACCGTTACCGGTACGTGTGCCGATTGCAAGAGCGAGACCTGCATCTGCAATCAAATCGTGATCACCCGCCATTGCCGTCCGGCAGGGCGGATCAAATTCATCCTTGTTGGTGAGGATTTGGGCCTATGAAGAAGATTCGGGATCTGATAGAGCGCTATTATGACGTGCTGGCTTATCTGTTTTTCGGCGGTCTGACCACTGTGGTAAACTATCTGGTATATCTGCCTTGCTTCAACTGGTGGGGGAACTCCTCCAGCGTCAGCAATATGATCGCCTGGGTGTTTGCGGTGGCCTTTGCGTTCCTTACCAATAAGCCGTTTGTGTTTAAGAGCCACGATTGGTCAGCCAAGACCCTTTGGCCGGAGCTGACGAAATTTGTGGGCTGCCGGCTCGGCTCCGGAGTGCTGGAAACGGCGATTCTGTGGCTGACGGTGGATATACTGCTCTTAAATGGCAACTGGATGAAGCTGATCACCAGCGTGCTGGTAATCGTAGCGAACTACTTTGGCAGCAAGTTCCTTGTGTTTATTAAGAAGAAATAAAAAATACCGACTGACGAAAGTCAGTCGGTTATTTTTATTTCCCGTATGCTTCTTTTAGATACAAAATGGCTTGGCGGTAGCCATCCAGGCCCTGGCCTTTGATGGTCTTTTCACAGTACATTCCGGGGTAGGAGATCTGACGGAAAGATTCTCTTGCATCCACATTGGAGATGTGGACCTCAACAGCCGGGATGGCCACGGATTTCAGGGCATCCAGAATGGCAACAGAGGTATGGGTGTAGGCCGCGGGATTGATGACGATACCATCGACTTTTTTGTAGCTTTCCTGGATCTTGTCAACGATAGCACCTTCGTGATTGGACTGGAATTGTTCGATATCCAGGTATTCCTCACGGGCGGTCTTGTCAATCAGCGAAAGCAGATCCGCGAAGGTCTGCTTGCCGTAGATTCCCGGCTCGCGGATGCCCAGCATATTGATATTCGGGCCGTTGATCACCAGAATTTTCATACATTTCCCTCCAAAATATCGACGATGGTCTGCGCTGCAGACGCGGGATCTGAGTTATTGTCAATGGTGTAGTCGGCAAAGCGCTCATACATCGGTTTGCGAATGGCGTACATTTCTTCCAGCTTGGTGGTCTGAGACAGGGGACGACCATCCACCGGCAGAATCGAAATATCCCGCTGCAGCCAGAACATTGTGCCGTTTTGGTGCAGCAAAGGGAGGTTGCGCGCCTGGGTAACGCAGCCGCCGCCTGTGGCAAGGATCAGGCCAGATTGTTTGCCCAGCTCAGCCAGCACCTCCGTTTCCAGAGTGCGGAAACCGGCTTCGCCTGTATCGGCAAAGATATCGGGGATGCTTCTTCCAGCCTTTTCGACCAGATACGCATCCGCGTCCACAAATGTTTTCCCGGTCATTTCCGCCAGGCGCTTGCCAACGGTGGATTTGCCGCTGCCGGGCATACCGACGAGGATGATATTTTCCATCTGATTTTTCAGCTCGCGGTGGATCGCCGTGACAAAATCGTCGGAAATCGCCTTGCCGGTAAACCACTCGGCACTTTCTTTTGCCTGGGCTACCAGCATTTCAAGGCCGTTGCAGGCAACGATTCCACGGTTTTCCGCATCCAGCAGAAGCTTCGTGCGGGCAGGATTGTAGATCAGATCCAGAACACCCTCCAGAGCCGGAAATGCAGCAAGGCCTACGGGAGACTGGTCAACATTCAGGTACATTCCCACCGGGGTCGCGTTGACGATCACCGCGGCATCGCTGTGTAGCTGGAGATTCCCGTAGTGATTTTCACCGCCGCGGGAGATGACAACCACGTCAGCGCCCTGCTCCCGAAGAACGGCGACAGCCGTATTGGACGCACCGCCGCTGCCCAGTACCAGAACTTTCCTGCCAGCAACATCCAGGCCGGAAGAACGCAGCATCGTTTCAAACCCGAAAAAGTCGGAGTTGTGGCCGATGAGCGTACCGTCAGATCTGCGGACAATGGTATTCACCGCGCCCAATTCCTGCGCCCTGGGGGACAATTCTGCGCAGTAGGGAATGACCGCTTTTTTATAGGGGATCGTAACATTCAGCCCCGTAAAATCACCGTTTTTCAGAAAATCTTCCAGCTCCTGGGGCTGCTTTTCAAACAAAACATAGCTGTAATCGCCCAAATGGCTGTGGATCTGGGGGGAATAGCTGTGTCCCAGCTTGCCGCCAAGTAAGCCGCACTTCATCACACGACCTCGCTGTAGCTGCCCAGGTATTTGAACTCCTCGCACAGATCGTCCAGCTCACACATCAGCTGCACGAACTCCTCGGAGTAAATGGAGGTATCCAGATCGAAATAGAACATAAACTCAAAATCTCTGTCCGGCAGGGGACGGGATTCCAGCTTGGTAACGTTGATGCCCAGGGCGTAAAGCCGTGCCATAACACGGTACAGGGCACCGGGACGGTGATGCAGCACCATCATAATGCTGGTCTTGTCAGAGCCGGGGTAGATTTCCATATTTTTGCTGATGCAGATAAAGCGGGTGTAGTTGTTGCCCTTGTCCTGAATGGAGGAGGCCAGGGCCTTCAGACCGTACAGCTCTGCACAGCTGCGGCTGGAGATGGCAGCCACATCGCGGCGGCCGGACTTGGCAACCATTTCTGCAGCAACGGCGGTATTTTCCATAGGAATGATCTTGATGCCGGTGAGCTTCTGCAGGAACTCGCTGCACTGATTGATGGCCTGCTCGTGAGAGTAAACCTCGCGGATATCCTCCAGCTTCGTGCCGGGCAGCGCCAGCAGATTGTGGTCGATCTTCAGCCGGAAGCTGCGGATGATAGAGAAGCTGTGGCGGACCATCAGGTCGTAGACCTTTTTGACAGAGCCAGCGGTGGAGTTTTCAATGGGCAGGATGCCGTACTGGCAAAGGCCCTTTTCGATGGCGTTGAAAACACCCTCAAAGTTCTTGAAATACATAATGAAGGGGCTTTTAAAGATCTTCTCGCAGGCGATCTGGGAGTATGCACCCTCTACGCCCTGGCAGGCAACCATAGGTGTCTGGGGGAACAGCTGGGGGGTGTTGTTGATTGCCTGGGTGATCTCGTCATAAAGCGGGGAGATGGTGTCGGTGCGCTTGCTCTGGTAGCTGCGGCTCAGCTCGAAGAGCATCGAATACAGCACGCGAGTGTAGTTGGCCATTTCCGGGCCGGCTTTTTCGGCCACGTCTGCCAGCTTTTCCCGCTCCCGGGCGGGCACAAAAATGGGCAAATTTTCTGCCTTTTTATAGTCGGCGATCCGGGCGGCCACATCCATACGCTGTGTAAACAGCTGCACCAACTGGTCGTCGATGGCGTCAATTTCCTTGCGCATATCCTGAATATCCATAGTTATTTCCTCCTGCTGGTCTGGGTGTTGCCCAGGATCATATCAAATACAGCGATGGCTGCCGCGGCTTCCACCACGGGGACGGCTCTGGGCACGATGCAAGGATCGTGGCGGCCTTTCACCTGAAGCTCGGTCTGCTCCATCCGGGACAGAGAAACGGTCTTCTGAAGCTTTGCAATGGACGGTGTAGGCTTGATCGAGACATTAAACAGCACCGGCATACCGGTGGTGATGCCGCCTAAAACACCGCCACAGTGGTTGGTTGCGGTTACGATCTTTCCGTCTTCAACAGTAAAAGAGTCGTTGTACTCGCTGCCACAGCAGCTTGCTGCATCAATGCCAAAGCCCACGTTCTTGACCGCCGGAATTCCATACACGATCTGGGCAATACGGCTTTCCACGCCTCCGAACATCGGCTCGCCCAAGCCTGCGGGCAGGCCGGAGATGGCACATTGGATCATACCGCCGACGCTGTCGCCCTCGCTTCTGACGCCCGCGATAACGGACTGGAAACGTTCAGCAGAATCGGCATCCAGGGTGGGGAAGAACTGGCCTACCTGATCCAGCTGGGGCTGCAGGGGGTCAAAGCCCTCGGCAGCTTCTGTGCCGATGCGGACGATATGCGCGCCAATGCGGATGCCCATTTCTTCCAGCCATTGCTTGCACATTCCGCCGGCGATGCACAGCGGCGCAGTCAGCCGGCCGGAGAAATGACCGCCGCCGGCGCAGTCCTGAAAGCCGCCGTACTTGATCTGGGCGGTATAGTCTGCGTGGCCCTGACGGGGACAGTCCTTCAGATTTTCATAATCGCCGGAGCGGGTATTATTGTTGCGGATCACCGCGGCGATGGGTGCGCCGCAGGTGCAGCCATCCACGATTCCGGCCAAAATTTCCGGTTTGTCGGCCTCCTTGCGGGGGGTGGACCAGCTGTTCTGGCCCGGGGCACGGCGGTCAAGGAATGCCTGCAGAGCATCCAGATCGACACTCAGTCCGGCGGGAATCCCGTCCAACGTCATACCGATGCCAGCGCCGTGGGATTGGCCGAAAATGGATAATTTCAAATTTTCACCGTAGGTACTGCTCATATTTTTCCTCCTAAACGGCGGTATTCGTCCCAAAATTGGGGGTAGGATTTATTTACGGCTTCCGCGCCGAGGATCGTAACCGGCTCGGTGCAAACGGTTGCGGCGATGGCAGCAGCCATTGCAATGCGGTGGTCGTTACAGCTGTCAACGATTCCGCCCCGCGGGGAAATTCCCCGGACGTATAAGGCATCGTCGTCCGCAAAAGCTTCACCGCCCAGCGCGTTGATCATCGCGATGACAGATGCCACCCGGTCAGATTCTTTCAGCCGCAGGCGGCGAATGTCGGTAAAGATCGCGCCCCGGTTTGCGGCAGCGGCTACCGACAAAATGGGAACAAGATCGGGAATGTCAGCAACGCTGATCGTGGCCGATCCACTTTTCAATATGCAGAGGATCTCAGAAACAAGCCGATCACCTTGCGCAGAATCTGCATCCAGGCCAAGCACATCCAGATCGCTTCCAAGCGTCTTGGCGGCCAGGAAGAATGCGCCGTTGCTCCAATCGCCCTCTACGGTAACCGTGCCGGGGGATTTGAAATGGGGGGCCTGGAACAAGGCCAGGGCTTTACGGGTCATTTCGATGTAAGGGCGGGACTCCACCTTGCCGGTGATCGTAAGCTCCGTTTCTCCGTCGATCAGAGCCTGCGCAAACATAAGGCCGGTAATGAACTGGCTGGAAACACTGCCGTCGATGCTGTATTTTCCCGGTTTCAATTTACCGCAGCAGCGGATGGTGTTTTCCGTGGGCCGGGTAAGGGTGCAGCCCATCCGCTCCAGTTCCTCCCAAAGAGGGCTCAAGGGGCGCTGGGGCAGGCGTCCTGCCAGCTGAAATGTAGCGTCTACGCCCAATGCACCAACGATGGGCAGCATAAACCGCAGGGTCGAGCCGCTTTCACAGCAGTTAAGGATGGCGGTCTCGGCAACCGACCGGATGGGCTCTACTGTGTAGCCCGCAGCGGTGTGTTCGATTTTTGCGCCCAATGCGCACAGACAGTCGGCGGTGGCCTCAATATCCCGGTTTGTCTGGGGACAAATTAGCTCGGTTTTCCGGTCCGCAAAGGCGGCGCAGATCAAAAGCCGGTGGGCCTGGGATTTGGAGGGGATCGCCGTTACTTCGCCTTGCAAAATGGAAGGCTGAATCGTAATGTCCATATCAAAGACCTGCTTCAATAAAATCTTTTAACGCTTCAATAGGGGTGGGGCGCAGGATACACTTGCCGATTTCCTGGGGAACGACCAGCGTAACACTGCCGCCAAGACGTTTTTTGTCGGATAGCGCGCTTTCATACAGCTCCTGCGCGGTATGCTTTGTTGCGCTGGGAAGCTCGAATTTTGCAAGGATCGAAAGGATCTTTGCCTGCGTATCGCAGCTGCAGATGCCGTATTTTGCCGCAGCGCCGGCGACAATGGCCATACCGATGGCGACGGCTTTGCCGTGGGACAGGGTGAAATTGCTGTTCGCTTCCACAGCGTGGCCGATGGTGTGGCCCAGATTCAACTTCTGACGCTGCCCGGTGTCGAATTCATCCTGAGCAACAACATCCCGCTTCAACTCCACGCAGCGGGCGATGACGCTTTCCCGGTCAAAATCCAGACCGTCGCGCATCAAAGTGGAGAAAAGGGATGCGTCATACAAAATGCTGTACTTGATGATCTCTGAACAGCCGTCCCGGAAAATATCTTCCGGCAGAGAGCTCAGCAGGTCAGTGTCGCACAGCACCAGCCGGGGCTGGTAGAATGCGCCGGCCAGGTTTTTTCCGGCCTGCAGGTCAATGGCGGTCTTTCCGCCAACAGAGGAATCCACTGCTGCCAGCACGGTGGTGGGGACTTGAATATAGGCGATGCCCCGCAGGAACGTGGCGGCGACAAAGCCGGAAATATCGCCCACAACACCGCCGCCCAGGGCCACGATGCTGTCAGAGCGGGTGATATGATTTATGGCAAGAAAATTCAGGATCGACAGATAATTAGCGCCGCTTTTGTGAGCTTCTCCGGCGGGGAAGATGTAGTGAACCGTCTTGTAGCCGGCGCTTTCCAGGGCGGCAACAGCGGCCTCACCGTAAAGCGGCCAGACGTTGCTGTCGCTGATGATAGCTGCAGTGCCAATCTTGCTCACCTTTGCAAGCTCCGCACCGAGGGTGGACAGAAGTCCGCTGCCGATCTTGACATCGTATTCTTTTGAAGCGGTAACGTGGATGATCTTCATCCGTCTACCTCCTCCTTGCGCAGTTTTCCTTCCTCCAGAAGGGAAGTAAGTGTCTGCAGGTCTTCTTCCTGCAGGGCTTTGTGATAAGCTTTCAGACTTTCAATATAGGTATCCAGCTCAAAGAGCATATTTTCCCGGTTATTCATACAAAGCTCTGCCCACATCTTGGCGTTCAGCCAGGCGACCCGAGTCAGATCCTTGTAGCTGCCGGCGGAGAAGCCCTTGTGCTTTTGCGCTGTGGGGGACTTGATGTAGGCATTGCTTAAGATGTGGGGCATCTGGGAGGTGAAGGCGATGAGCCGGTCATGCTCCTGTGCGGTACAGACCGAGAAGAAGCCAAAATGGCAGGGTGCAAGCGCCGTTTTTACCCGATCCAGCAGCTGCATATCGTCAAAATCCCGGGGGACAAGTACCATAGGTGCACCGTCAAAAAGATCGGCGCGGCTGTACTTGAAGCCGGAAAACTGAGAGCCGGCCATCGGGTGTCCGCCGACAAATGTAAAGCCGTAGGTTTCTGCTAACGGGAAGCAGCGACGGCAAATTTCCTCTTTGATGCCGCAGCAGTCCATAACCAGCGCGTCTTTGGAAATATAGGCGGCGTTGCTTTCCAGCCAGCTGGCAGAGCCGTCGGGGTAAATGGCCAGCAGGATCAGATCGCATTTTTGGATCGTGGCTTCCTCCAGCTTGCCGTGGACAGCGCCGGCCAGCATAGAAAAGGAGAGCATACTCTCGTCTTTTTCAGCGGCGTAGACCGTGTGTCCGGCTAAGGCAAAGGCTCGGGCAAAGCTGCCGCCGATGAGACCCAGTCCTAAAATACCGACGGTCATACGATGGCCTCCCGGATAAGATTCACTTTCTTATTCAGCTGGGCAAACTGGGCGGGGGTCAGGGACTGAGCGCCGTCGCACAATGCCCGGGCGGGATCATTGTGGACTTCCACCATAATGCCGTCAGCACCCGAAGCCGCAGCAGCAACAGCCATCGGCGGCACCAGCTTGGATTTGCCGGTGGCGTGGCTGGGATCGACGACGACAGGCAGGTGGGTCAGCTCGTGAAGCACCGGCACAGCGGAAAGATCCAGGGTGTTTCTTGTATAGGTCTCGAAAGAGCGGATACCGCGCTCGCACAAAATGACGTTTTCGTTGCCTTCGCTCATAATGTACTCTGCGCTCATTAACAGCTCCTGCAGGGTATTCGCAAGACCGCGCTTGAGAAGAATAGGCTTGTCGGTCTTACCCAGCTCCTGCAAAAGGTCAAAATTCTGCATATTTCTCGCACCGACCTGAATGATGTCCACGTCGGCAAACAGATCCAGGGCGCGGATATTCATAATCTCCGTGATAATGGGAAGACCGGTGGCCTCCTTGGCCTTCAGCAGAAGGCGGATGCCCTCATCCTTCATACCCTGGAATGCGTAGGGGGAGGTACGGGGCTTGAATGCGCCGCCGCGCAGCACATCTGCACCGGCTGCCTTGACAGCGGCGGCGACCTCAATGATCTGCGCCTCTGATTCCACGCTGCAAGGGCCGGCGATCATCGCAAAATGACCACCGCCGATTTTGACATTGCCTACCTCGATCACGGTGTCTTCGGGGTGGAATTTGCGGTTTGCCTGCTTGAAGGGCTCAGAAACACGCTTGATGGTGTCCACGATCTCCAGGCTGCCCAGAAGATCTATATCGACACGGCTGGTGTCGCCGATCAGACCCAAAATGGTAATATCCTGGCCCTGGGAGATATGCACATCCAGATTCATACTGCGCAGCCAGGCAACCAGATGGTCTGTCTGTTGCTGGGTCGTGCCGTGTTTCAATACTGCGATCATAAATACCAACTCCTAATAAAATGAAATGCCGCACAGAAGCGATTCTGTGCGGCTGTTGCCAATACTCTCAAAAGTTTCCGGAAAAACTGTGCAGCACAAATCGCTATTACTTTTTGTCGGTAAAAAAGTAATAGTTGCTAAAGTAAAACTGTGCAGCAAAGTTGTGAGCGATCATCAAAAATGCCTCCAAACCGGTAGCTATGTGAGCATTATATCACGCTGCTATGGAGATTGCAAGCAAAAATCCACCCTTTTTTGGCAGAAAAATGCAAAAATCTTACGCAAGGAGCATACATAGGACCAAACTGGTTACCAGCACGCAGTAACGGGAATCCCGACGGATGTCTGCAGGGGCAGTGATGTACTCTTTGTGATGTGCCCGGATCGTCTCCATAACCGTGCCGGAAGTACAGGTCCTGGCAGGTCCATACTGCGCAAGATACGACAGGAAATAGGTCTGCAGCTGATCTTCGTACTGCCGGTGATCCTGAAGCCGGGCAGGGAAGTGATCGTTGTGGGGCGATGTGAATGCATCCACTGTGTAGTGGATCAGCTTGCCCAAAGCGTAATAATCCAAAAGATGAAATTTGCGCCGCCGCTCCAGACGGCGAGACAGCCGCGCCATATATCGGCTGGCGTTGCTCCAGTTGTGTCCCCGCAGCCATTTGCCGCGGACAGAGCCCTTGAGGTAAGTGGTTGGATTCATATCCGGCTGGGTGCAGCCCAGCAAAAATGCAAAGCTGTAGCGCCGGGGTACAATTTGCAGATAGTTCCGGGCAAGATATTGGCCCAGAGATTTATGACTTGCTCGTTTGATGTGCGATTGCACCGCCTTCCTGATGTATTCTGTTTCGCTGGAATTATACCATAGGGTCGGCGGAAAATCAGCCGGAAAATGTTGTAAAAAATGCCGCCCGCGAGATGCGGACGGCATTTTAAGTTATTCAGTTACAGTGAATTTCTCGGTGGTTACAAGCGCGCCGTTGAAGTAGATATCCACGGTGTAATCACCGCTCTTTTGGGGCATTGCGGGCATATCCAGTTCGGAATACCGCTGGTCCCACATAGCGACCCAGATCCGCGTTCTGCCGGTATTTGCGCTGATGACCTTTCCGTCAGCATCCCGGACGACAAACAGCGTTTCGATATCGTCCTGATCGTCGTGATAATTGGTGTCCAGACGCAGGACGAAGGAGGCCTTTTCACCGACTTTGAAGGTGTTGGTGAAATCGCTTTCGTAGAGGTTATACCAGCGCCAGTCTGCGTTGTCCGGCGTCCAGCACATACGGAAGCTGAAATTCTCCCAGGTAACGCCGTAGCTGTCAAACTTTTCGCTTTCAGGCACGCTGAATTTTGTCTTGCCGCCGAATACGGTGATATCACCGTCCAGCTGGAAAGAGACGACGTAGCTGCCGCCGGGTACCAGGGGAGCGATGGTGCAGCTTGTGGTGTCGCAATGGATGACGTGCTTTTCGCCGCCGTCTACAGTGTAGAACAGACGCCAGCCGCCTTCCGGTGCTGTGCCTTCGAAGCCCCAGTTGATAGTCATCTCACCCGGCTTGGAATCGTCCAGCTTGATGTTCTTGACGGTAACGGAATTGGCGGTGAGGCTGACCCATTTGCTGACGGTCATATTGTCCGCCTTGACGTCAATGGTGTAGCTCTGGGCAGGGTCAAGACCCTCAATGGAGATCTCGGGCGTGTCCACATTAAAGCTGGCGTTGAAGCCGTCGGCATTATAGCAGCGAACGATCCAGCCATCCACAGTTACATCCTTGGGCGCTTTCCAGGTAACCTTCAGGTTGCCGCCGTTAAAGCCCTTGATCGCCAAACTCTCGGGATAGATCAGGTCGCTTGCGGTGTAGGTAACGGTGTCCGTACCCACCACGTGCAGATCCACCACCGGCGCCAGCCGGAAGGTGTAGGTGCTGCCAACCGTCAGACCGGTAACGGTGGCCATATGGCCGTTGCATTCCACAGTCTTTTCTTCCTCGCCGGGGGTGCTGTAGTAGATCCGCCAGGCGAAATTATCCTCACCCTGTACGGAGAAATTCAGAACGACAGAGCCGGCCTGTTCTCCGGTTTTGGCGGTAAATTCCACAATGTTGGTCTGGGCATCTGTGGTGTGGTTGGCAGATGTTGTGCCGATCAGCCGGTGGAAGCCGGAGACCTCAACAGTGATCTTGTAGTGGGTATTGGAGGTGATGCCGGTGAAGTGGGCGGTATTGTCAACAACATCGGCGGTGAGCTTGTTGCCATAGGTATCCTGGCAAACGACGCGCAACAATTCGTTATCCACCTGGGTATCCAGCTTGACGGTCATCTCGCCGAATTCGCTGGAAACGGTGATGTTTTGTACCAGCTGTACGTAGTAATTCTCGTAGAAGGTGTAAATGCCCACTGCCAGCAACAGCAGAACGAGAATGGTGGAAAGAATGATCACGGGGGTGTTGTGCTTCTTGTTGCGCTTGGGGTCGGTGTAGTCTTCTTCATCCACATAGCCGGGATCCGCCTGCGCATCATCCTCAGTTTCAGCGGCTTCTTCCGGCTCAGCGGCAGGAGGCTCTTCCTCCGGGGCGCTGTCTTCGGTTTCCGTGGTTTCTTCCGGCGTTTCCTCGGGCATCTCGGGCTCGGGGAGGGTGATCTCCATCGGCTCGGGAACGACAACCGGACCGGGGGTCTCGTGGTCGATCAGCTCGTCCGCCTGGGCCAGCATAACGGATGTCTCGTCAGAAACAGCCGCATCCTCCAGATCCTGCAGATCTTCTTCGCTGGGCGCGGTCTCGTCAGTTTCAAAACCGTCGATCACGAACTGCTCTTCGTCTTCGGTTTCCTCAGCTTCGGCTTCTTCGGTTTCCTCGACAGGGGGTTCCTCAGCCTCAGTATCCTCAGGTTCGGTTTCCTCTACCGGGGCTTCCTCAGGTTCGGTTTCCTCAACGGGAGCATCCTGCGGGATTTCTTCTGCTTCAGTTGCTTCTTCCGTTACTTCCTCGGCAGCTTCTTCTGCTTCGGTTGCTTCCTCAGGCTCTTCTACAGGCGCTTCTGTAACGGCAGGGGGAATGATGGGGACATCGTTGACGCTGTTGCGCTGCATATACTCTGCCAGCTCCTGACCCATTTCGGCCGGGTCTTGCCAGCGGTCCTCAGGATTCCGGGCGCAGGCCTTGAGGATGATCTGTGCCATCTCATAGTCTGCATAAGCAGGCGGCGGCAGCGGCTCATCGCCATCCATCACGGGCAGCAGGCCGTTGTTATATGCCTGATAGAGAATCAGACCTGCGGCGTAAATATCCAGCGTAGTGTTCAGCGAGGAATAGGCATCCGCAATTTCCGGCGCAGTATAGGCGCTGCGGTATCTGTCGGGCAGGGAGGCGTACTTCAGCGAATCCAGCCGGATAAAGCCCAGATCGCCGATGCGATACTCCTGATTGCCGGTGAGGAACACATTGCCGGGCTTTAAGTCCACATACAGGTAGCCGTTGCGGCGGCAAACGGACAGCGCGGCGCACAGATCCAGACCCAGATTGACAGCAGCCAGATGGGTCATCGGATTGCTCTTGAAGTGCCATTCCAGTGTCGGGCGGTATGCGCCGAGAAGATACAGATCATAGCCGGTGGCATCCTCCATTGGGACGATCTGCCAGCCCTCGTAGCTGCAGAAGCCCTCGATCTGGGAAAGCTTCTTCAAAACCTCAGCTTCCTCGACAGCGGAGTCAGTCAGCTCCTTGAAATAGGCAAGGGCAGCCTCCTTGGAAGAGTAAGCGCCGGTCAGCAGCAGGGCATCGAGCTGCACCTGAGATGCAGGAATGGAAAGGATCTTAACTATGTACTTATCATCAGAATCCTTCTTGATGGCAGGGCAGCAGCTGCTTCCGTGGTGGCTGCTGATGGGGTCTCCCATCATATGATCCGACAATAACGGCGAAATCAATTTCGGTTCAGACAAACCTGTCGCCTCCTTACGTACTGATATTCCCTTATATGATAAAATAAAAGCGAGAAAAAAGCAACTACATTTCCGCTTATTTTTGTTTCCACGATCCGACAAAATAATTTTATGTTAACAAAAAGGAGGGCTGGATACTTGCATAAATAAGAAAACCGTGTTATAATACAGAAAATTGGCGAGCCGAGGCTTGCCGGACAGGAGGTCCAACTATGAATAAAGTGATTTGTGATATTTGCGGCACAGCTTATCCCGATACTGCTCCCAAATGTCCCATCTGCGGATACGCCAAAACTTCTGCCGAAACCACCTCTGCTGGTACGGAAAGACGCTCCTCTGAGGGCTATAGCGCTGTTAAGGGTGGCCGCTTCTCCAAGCAGAATGTTCGCAAGCGCAACGGTGCCAAGACGCCCGAGCGCAGCACAGCCTCTGAAAGATCCCACCGCTCCCAGAATGAAGAGGGCGGTAACACCGGTCTGATCCTTGTGGTGATCTTCCTGCTGGTAGCCATCGTTGCTGTCGTGATCTACATAGGCCTGCGTGTGTTCCGGAATCCGGATACCAACACGACCCAGCCCACCGGCACATCCCAGGTTACCCAGCCCAGCACGGCCCCCAGCGATCCCACGTTACCCACCGGCACGGGCGTTGCCTGCGAGAGCCTGCAGCTGTCCAACCAGACCATTGAGTTTGTCAATGCCGGCGACACCTGGACCATCCAGGCCCGTCCCACTCCCGCAAACACAACGGACGCTGTTACCTTTGAAAGCTCCGCTCCCGAGGTGGTTACTGTTGACGAGACCGGCCTGCTGACCGCAGTTGGCTCCGGCGAAGCCACCATCACGGTTACCTGCGGCACAGTTACCCAGACCTGCCAGATCAAGTGCAGCTTTGAAACTCCCGCTCCTTCGGATCCCACCACCGATCCTTCTGCACCTACAGATCCCACCGGCACGGGCACTACCGTACCCACCAATCCCACCACTCCTGCTGACCCCAACTTTACCTTCGAATTCAACACCAGGTGGAAGGACGAGGCTTCCGGCAAGTGGGACACCTCCATTCTGGAGCAGGGCAAGACCTGGAAGGCATATACGAACGATCTGAGCGTTGATCCCGGTGCAATTACCTGGACATCTGATGATACCTCCATCTGCACCATCCAGAACGGCATCGTTACCGGCGTCGCACCCGGCAAGACGGAAGTTCACGCTACCTACGGTGGCAAGACCTATACCTGCATCGTCCGCTGCAAGTTTGAAGCAGGCGAGAACGGCAACACCGACAACAGCACTACCACCCCCACAGAGCCGACAACGCAGACCCCCACCGTTCCCGGTGATGTTGCATTTACCTTTGCGTTCAACACACCGTATACGGAGGGTGATAAGTGGGACACCACCATTCAAAAGCAGGGAGATACCTGGCGCGCATATAAGAATGATATGCCGGTAGATCCCAGCGCCATCACCTGGACCACCGACAATGCTGATGTATGCACCGTCAAGGATGGTATCGTTACAGCTGAGGGCCCTGGTAAGACAGAGATCCACGCTACATACGGCGGCAAGACCTATACTTGCATTGTCCGTGTTAAGGCTGAGTAAGTAAAAATGATACGGCAGCACGAGATGTGCTGCCGTATTTTTATTCGTTCATCGCCCGCTGGCCCTTGCGGAACAGCAACGTGATACACCACAGACCTGCCAGGCCTACCAGCGCGTAGATGATCCGGCTCACGACGCCGTCCTGTCCGCCGAACAGCCACGCAACAAGATCAAACTGAAAAATACCCACCAGACCCCAGTTCAGACTGCCGATGATGGAGAGGATCAATGCAATGGTATCCATGTGTTTACCTCCAAATAAAATTTTTGACATCCATAGAATCCCCAGCCAATGCGCGATTTATGCATTTACCGTTGCAAAAATGTGAAAATATCGGTATAATATTTGCAAATCCATTGAGGAGAGCAAGCTATGACTACTCTTTATGAAAGCGCATATGCGAAAATCAATCTGACCCTGGATGTTCTGGGTGTTCGTCCGGACGGCTATCACGACCTGAAAAGTGTGATGCAGACGGTTTCTCTTTGCGACGATATCGAGATCGACATCGGCACGGGTAAACCCTGGTGCTTAAAATGTGAAGCAGAAGGTGTGCCGCTGGATGAGCGGAATCTTGCCTGGAAGGCTGCACAGGTTTTCTTTGCTGCCATTGGAAAAGATCCTGAGGGCCTGGAGATCCGTATGGTAAAGCGCATTCCCAGCCAGGCTGGTCTGGGCGGCGGCAGCTCGGATGCTGCAGCTGTGTTCCGGGCGCTGAATCGCCATTACGGTATGCCGATGACCACCCAGACGCTGGCGGATTTGAGTGCCAAGGTTGGCAGCGATGTGCCGTTTTGTGTGCTGGGCGGCACGGTGATGGTGGAGGGTAGAGGCGAATTTGTGCGAAAGCTCAAGGATATGCCTGCGTGCCATATCGTCATCTGCAAGCCGGAATTTCCCGTGTCCACGCCGGCGCTGTACCGCAAGCTGGATGAATGCGAGATTACGAAGCACCCGAATAACGATGCGATGGAAGCGGCGATCAACGCCGGCAAACTTACCGCGATTGCGCAAAGTGTGCACAATGTTTTTGATCCCGTTGTTGCGGCAGAGCATCCGGAAATCGACCATATTAAGTCTGTCTGCGCTGCCTGTGGTGCGCTGGCGCAGCAGATGTCCGGCTCCGGCTCTGCAACCTTTGCCATTATGTCCGACCGGGCAAGTGCCATAGCAGCCTGCGAGAAACTGAAAGAAAACTACCGTCAGGTATTTCTGGCGGAACCCGTATAATTTTCCAAAAACCGTCCATAATGGAAGTATTTCCTTATGGACGGTGTTTTTATGAAAAAATTACTTAAAGTCGCCACATTTTTGCTGGTTATTTATCTGGTTATCTGGTGCGGCACGGTGCTTTCAGACCGAAAAATGCTGAACGACAATCTTATTCGCTTGCACGTTGTTGCAAATTCTGATTCTGAGGAAGATCAGGCGCTGAAGCTAAAAGTGCGGGATGCGGTGGTGGAAAAGCTGCAGGAAACGATGGAAAGCTTCCCAACGATGGATGAAGCAAGGCAGTATCTGCAAGATCACCTACCGGAGCTGGAAGCATTCGTCAATCAGGTGATCCGGGAGCTGGGATTTGCGGAAACTGCTACGGTATCTGTAGACCGGGAGACCTTTGACACCCGGGAGTATGACACATTCACCCTGCCGGCAGGCTACTATGAAGCCCTCAGGATCACCATCGGTGAGGGGCAGGGGAAGAACTGGTGGTGCGTGGTATTTCCGTCGCTGTGCGTTGGCACGACAACAGAGGATTTTGCAGATACAGCAGTTGGCGCAGGCTTTTCTGACACCTTGACCGAGACTTTGCAGGAGGAGCCTGAGATTCGGTTCTTCCTGCTGGATCTATTGGGACAGGTGGAAAATTTCTTTCGAAGTTTGTAAAATGTACTATTATTGGGACGGAAAATGTGGTATGATGACGGTATAGAAAGAAAGGCGGTGGCAAAATGCTGCGGTTACTTCTGGGTAGTGATTGGATCACGGTGAAAAATGAAATACTAAGCCGCATTGCATCCGATGTGGCAGCGCAGCGCGGTGGCCGGATCTTGATGGTACCGGAGCTGATCAGCCACGATACCGAGCGGCGGCTTTGCACCGCGGCAGGGGACACCGCCAGCCGGTTTGCGGAGGTGCTGTCCTTTACGCGGCTTGCCCGTCGTGTGGCGGATGCTACCGGCTGCAAAATACCTGAATGTCTGGATAACGGCGGACGGGTAGTGGCGATGGCTGCCGCGGCACGGCAGCTGCATAGTCAGCTGAAAGCATATGCCTCCGTGGAGACAAAGCCGGAGTTTTTGACCGGGCTTGTGGATGCGGTGGACGAATTTAAGCGCTGCTGCATTACGGCGGAGGAGCTGTCTCAGGCATCGAAGCAGGCAGGCGGCAGTCTTGCCCAAAAGCTGGAGGAGCTGTCTTTGCTTTTGGGCGCTTACGATGCGCTGTGCAGCCGGGGAAAGCGCGACCCCAGAGACCAGATGTCCTGGCTTTTGGAGCAGCTGGAGGACAGCAATTTCGGCGAAAATCACGTGTTTTACATAGACGGCTTCCCGGACTTTACCCGGCAGCACCTGGCGATTTTGGAGCATTTGATCCGTGTATCTCCGGAGGTTACCGTGGGCCTTAACTGCGATGCGGTGGACACCGATTCCGTGGCCTTTGAAAAGGCGGCGGATACCGCGTTGGCGCTGCTGAAATGTGCGAAGATGGCCGGCGTTGCGGTGGAAATTGAAAGAATCCCCAGCCGGGATAGTGCGCTTTTGGACGTATGCGGCGCGCTGTTTCAGGGCGAAGTTCCCCAGGGAATTTCTAAGCTGAAGGCTATACGCGCGGATTCTGCTTTCGATGAGGTGTGCATTGCTGCGGAGCAGATTCTGGATCTGGTGCGCGGTGGTTGCCGCTATCGGGATATCAGCGTGGTATGTGCCGATATGGCGGCCTATCAGAATTTTGTGGATCTTCAGTTCCATCGGTGCGGTATTCCTGTTTACCGCAGCGGAACAGAGGATGTGCTGCGCAATACGGTGATCGCCACGGTTTTGGCTGCATTGGACGCGGCGCTGGGTGGCTTCGAGCAGCGGGATGTAATGCGGTATTTGCGGTCGGTGGTGTCCCCGCTGGATGCGGATACCTGCGATCTGGTGGAAAATTATGCGGTGGTCTGGAACATTCAGGGCAGCCGCTGGCACAAAGCCTGGACGAATCATCCCGACGGCCTGCGGGGAATTCCCAGCGAAGAATCCGACGCCCGGCTGGCTGCGCTGAATGAGGCGCGGGAGCTGGCAATTACGCCGCTGATCCGCCTGAGCAAGGGCTTTAAGGACGCAACTGCGCTTTCCCAGCAGGTGGACGCGCTGCGAAGCTTTCTGGAAGAGATCGCTCTGCAGGAGCGATTGGAGCAGCTAGCGCAGCTTTGGGATGCCGAGGGAGATAACCGCAGCGCCCAGATCCTGAATCAGATCTGGGAGATACTGCTGTCTGCGCTGGAGCAGATGCAGGATGTGCTGGGTCAAACGGCTTGGGAGAGTGAGGTCTTTCCCCGGCTGCTGACGCTGCTGCTGAGCCAATACGATGTGGGCACGATCCCGCCCGTTTTGGACGCTGTAACCGTCGGCCCGGTCAGCGCGATGCGCTGCCAGCAGGCGAAGCATCTGCTGATGCTGGGTGCGTGCGAGGGCGCGCTGCCCGGTTATGGCGGCGCTTCCGGTATTTTGACCGATCAGGAGCGTGTGGAGCTGCGGAAAATGGGCGTTGCCCTGACCGGTGGTGCGATGGAGGGAATCCAGGCGGAATTTGCCGAAATTTACGGCGTTTTCTGCGGCGCGACGGAGTCCATTACTGTATCTTACCCCGGCGGTCAGCCCTCGTATGTCTATCGCCGACTGGCGCAGATGTGCGGCGGTGAGATCTATAAAAAGCCGGAGCTGGGTGCGGCACTTACCGATCCCAGAGAGACCGGCGCATACTTAGCAAAATGGGACGCAGATGGCGTTGCAGGCGCATTGGGCGTTCTGGAACATTTCCGGGATACGCAGGCGAAGACCCGGCACGAGCTGGGCAGCGTCAGTCCGGAAAATATCAGAAATCTTTACGGATACAAGCTGAATCTGTCCGCATCCCAGGTGGACCGGCAGGCGGAGTGTCGGCTGTCCTACTTCCTGCAGTACGGCTTAAGGGCCAAGGAACGCAAGGAGGCCACGGTTGACCCTGCCGAATTTGGCACATACGTCCACTGGGTGCTGGAGCATACCGCCAGGGAAGTAATGGCGCGGGGCGGTTTCCACAAGGTGAGCCTTGAGGAGACCCTGGAAATTGCCATTGCCTACTCTGACAGCTATGCGCAGGAAAACTTCCGGCAGGTGGATTCTCAGCGTATTGCGTATCTGTTCCGCCGCAACCGCCGGGAGCTGGAAATGGTGGTTGAGGAACTGTGGGAGGAGCTGAAACAATCCCAGTTTACCCCTGAGGAATTTGAACTGAAGTTTGGCGACGACGGCTCTATGGATGCCATTGACCTGCCGGGCGAGGCAATGCAGGCGGTGCTGCGGGGCTTGGTAGACCGGGTGGATATCTGCAAAAAGGATGGAAAGAATTATTTCCGCGTTGTGGACTACAAGACCGGCAAAAAGGACTTTGACTACTGCGATGTGTTTAACGGCGTGGGACTGCAGCTGCTATTGTATTTGTTTGCGCTGGAGCGGGGCGGTGAAGCGGTTTTGGGCGATGCGCCTATTGCGGCCGGCGTGCAGTATTTCCCCGCCAGAGCGCCCTTAGTGGCATCTGACAGCCGGCTTTCCGATGAGGAAGCCAAGGCTGCCCGACAGAAGGAATGGAAGCGCCGCGGCCTGCTTCTTAAGGATGAGGACGCCCTGGCGGCGATGGATTCCAGCGAGGAAATGTCCCGCCTGAGCTGCAAGCGCAATAAAGACGGCGAACTCACCGGCGACCTGGCAGATGGGAATCAGATGAAGCTTCTGCGGCAGTATGTATTTACGCTGCTTGGGAATATGGTAGACGAGATCGCATCGGGTAATGTTGCGCCCAATCCGTATACCAGAGGCACGAGCCACGATGCCTGCACCTTCTGTCCCTACGGCGCGGTGTGCCACAGCGCATCCGTGGAGGGGCGGCGCAATTACAAGACGATGAATGCCCAGCGCTTCTGGGATGAGATCGAAAAGGAGGTGGCTGACCGTGGCTGAAAAACTGACACCCCAACAGCAGCAAGCGGTTGAAAACCGCGGCGGCAAGCTGTTGGTTTCTGCGGCGGCAGGCTCGGGCAAGACCAAAGTACTGGTCGACCGCCTGCTTGGCTACCTGACAGATCCCGTCCAGCCTGCCAATCTGGACGAATTTCTGATGATCACCTATACCAAGGCCGCGGCGGCGGAGCTGCGTGGCAAGATTGCCGCAAAGCTTTCTGAGCGGCTTGCACAGACGCCTGACAACAAGCATCTGCAGCATCAGATGCAGCGGCTTTACTTAACAAAAATCTCCACAGTTCACGCTTTCTGTGCGGATATCCTCCGGGAATATGCCTATATGTTGGATATCCCGGCAGATTTCCGGGTGGCGGATGAAAATGAATGCCGTGAGCTGCGGGACCGTACCGTGGAGCGGCTGCTGGACAGCGCCTACGACAATGCTGAAAATGATCCCGATTTCCGCGCCTTTGTGGATGCTCAGGCTCTGGGCAGGGATGACCGACTGGTGTCGGAGATCCTCTTGAAGGTCTACGATGCTGCTCGATGCCATCTGGATCCTCAAAAGTGGCTGGATGGGTGTATCAGCAATACCCTTGCAGAGGATGTTACCGATGCGGCCCAAACCATTTGGGGAAAATATCTGGTAAAGGATCTATACTCCTATCTGGATCTGCAGATCCAGGCGATGAAAGCCTGCGCTGATGCGGCATCCCGGGCAGAGGGTATGGAAAAGCCTGCGGCGCTGCTGGCTGACACAGTATACCAGTTGGAAAATCTGCGTGCTGCTGCCACCTGGGATGAGATCGTAGCGCACAAATCCATTGACTACGGCAGACTGACAATTTCCAAGAAGTGCCCCGATCAGGAGCTTGCTGAGCGGATCAAAGCGGTACGCAGCGCCTGCAAAAAGGGCCTGGAAAAGCGGCTGAAAAGCTTTGCCGATGAAAGCGCTCAGGTGCTTTCTGATGTGTTTGCAACCGCTGCATCTGTGCGGGGTATCGTGGCGCTGGTACGCCGGTTTGACCGGGAGTTTGACCGGGCCAAGCGAGCCCGCCGCATCCTGGATTTCGGCGATCTGGAGCATAACTGCCTGGATCTGCTGCTGGGCAAGCGGCGCAGTGGTCCTACAGCCGCGGCTGAGGAGATCGGCGACCGCTTCCGGGAGATCATGGTGGACGAATATCAGGACTCCAATGCGGTGCAGAATGCCATTTTCACCGCCCTGACGGCGAAGCGGCAAAACTGCTTTATGGTGGGCGATGTGAAGCAGTCCATCTATCAGTTCCGCCTGGCAGACCCCGGCATTTTCCTTGAAAAATATGCCTCCTACACACCGGCTGAGGAAGCAAAGCCCGGGCAGGGGAGAAAGGTGATGCTTAGCTGCAATTTCCGCTCCGGCGGCGATGTGCTTAAGAGTGTCAACGATGTATTCTCTTACTGTATGTCAGAAAATGTGGGCGGCCTGGTTTACGGTGAAGAGGAAGCTCTTCGTGAGGGAATTCCCCATCAGCCGTTGGGCGAGCCGGAGGTGGAGCTTTGGACCATTCCGGTTGAGGAGACCACCTACACAGAGGAAGCCTCCTTTGTAGCTGAGCGGATCCGTCAGCTGCTGGACGGAACCCATTTTGTCCGGGAAAAGGATCAGCTTCGGCCGATACAGCCGGAGGATATCGCGATTTTGCTCCGCTCGCCCGGAAGTGTGGGAATGCACTTCCAGCGAGCACTGCAGGATCTGGGCATCCGCTGCATTACCGGCGGCGGAGAGGATCTGCTGCAGACGGAAGAGGTGGCGGTGCTGCGTTCGATTTTGCAGACCGTCAGCAACCCCCGGCAGGATATCCCGCTGCTGGCGACGCTGGTCAGCCCCGTATTCGGCTTTACAGCCGACGATCTGGCGACATTCCGGGCAGGAAACCGCCGCTGCTGCGTATATGATGCGCTGTTAAAATCCGACTTGCCAAAGGCCCGCGATTTCCTGCAAATTCTGCAGGTATTGCGCCGTGAAGCCCGGATGCGCACCCTGGCCCAGCTGATCGAAAAGATATTCATTTTGACCCGAATGGACAGCATTTACGCGGCGATGGATGGTGGCGCGGAAAGACGCTCCAATCTGCACACCTTCTATACCCTTGCCTGCGATTTTGAAAGTACTGCCCGACGGGATCTGGAGCAGTTTTTGGACCATCTGACCGCGATGGAGGATAAGGGCCTGATCGTAGCCGGCGAGCAATCTGCCACCGGTGCGGTAACCCTGATGAGTATCCACAAATCCAAGGGTCTGGAATTCCCGGTGGTATTTGTCTGCGGCCTTTCCCGGGAGTTTAACAGAGAAAGCGCCCGCGCCCACGTGCTTTGTGATCAGAATCTGGGCTTGGGACTGTCCTTTGTGGACACCAAAAACCGGGTGCGCTATCCCACCGTGGCAAAGCGTGCCATCACGGTCAAAACCGTGGCGGACAGCCTTTCTGAGGAGCTGCGGGTGCTGTATGTCGCACTGACCCGGGCAAGAGACCGCCTGATTATGACTTACGCTTCCCAGACGCTTGAAAAGGATCTTTGCGAGATCGTCAACCGGATGGATATGAGCAAGCCGGAGCTTTTGACCGCGGATGTTGTCTGCCCCGGCGAGTGGGTGTTGATGACAGCCTTGCGCCGCACAGAGGCCGGCGAACTGTTCCAGCTGGGCGGAAGACCCTTGGAGACGACACCCGGTGATCCTGTCTGGAAAATCAAGGTTACAGGTGCGCCGGAAGCTGCTGCTGCGGCAATGGAAGCTGCGCAGGAGTCGAAGGATCTTCCGGAGAATGTGATCGAGAAGCTGCAGCGGGGCTTGGCATTTTCCTATCCCCATCCGGCGGCGACGGTATCGCCCTCCAAACAGACCGCCACCGGTCGAAAGGGCCGGGACAAGGATGCAGAGGCAGCGGAAGATGCGCCTGCGGCAGAAAAAATGTCTATCAGCTGGCGCAAAATCGCCGGCGGAAGAACAGCGGGCAAGGAGATCGGCAATGCTGTTCACGCATTGATGCAGCACATCTGCTTTGATGCTTGTACAGATGCCAATGCCGTGGAGCGGGAGCTTCAGCGGCTGATGGACGAAGGCTTACTGACCCGGGAGCAGGGAGATTGGATCGACTGCAGCAAAATCGCCACGTTCTTCACGTCAGAATTGGGCCGGAAGCTTCGCTGCGCAGGCAAGGTGATCCGGGAGTTCAAATTCTCGATTTTGGACGACGGCGTCCATTATGACCCGGCGCTGGAGGGAGAAAAAGTCCTCCTGCAGGGCGTTGTGGACTGCGCGATGATCGAAGACGACGGCATTACCGTCATTGACTTCAAGACGGACTATGTAACGGCAGACACGATTTCCAATCGTGCGCGCCACTACGCGCCTCAGGTTGAAGCTTATGCCCAGGCGCTGGAACGGATCTATCAAAAACCCGTGAAAGAAGCTGTTTTGTACTTCTTCCATCTGGATCGCTTCGTAAATGTAATATAATGCGTATCGGCCACACCATTTTTGGTGTGGCCGATTGCCGTTTAGCGGTTGTTCTGATTCTGGTTGTTGTTCTGGCTGTTCTTGTTCTGGTTCTGATTGTTGTTCTGGTTGTTCTTGTTCTGATTCTTGTTCTGGTTCTCCATTTTTAAATCCTCCAAGTATTTGTACTGCGGCTTGGCCGCTACTCTAGCATTCCCCGGATTTCAGGATTTATCCTTTGGTTTAAAAATCAAGCTCACCAAAAGTCCACAGGTGATCGCCGCGGCAATACCGCCGGCAGTTGCTTTCAGACCACCGGTGAGAATACCCAGAAAACCACTTTCATCAACGGCTTCCCGGACGCCTTTTGCCAGGGAATTCCCAAAGCCGGTAAGAGGAACTGCTGCACCTGCGCCGGCAAAGTCCACCAATTTGTCATAAAGACCCACCGCACCAAGGAATACGCCGATCACCACATAGCTGACCAATATCCTTGCCGGGGTCAGCTTTGTTTTGTCGATCAGAATTTGGCCGGCAACGCACAGCAGACCGCCGACAATAAAGGCTTTGATATACTCCATCTCAATCCCTCCCTCCGCGAATGCAAACTGCGTGGCACACACCGGGGATGGGCAGACCCTGCTGGGTTGAGGTAGGGGAGAGCAGCGCGCCTGTACCGCAGAACAGGATCTTCTTCAGCTTTCCTTTGTCCAGTTCATTCAAAAGATAACTGCACAGGGTGATCGCACTGCAGCCACAGCCTGAGCCGCCGGCGTGGACATCCTGCTTGGTCTGGTCAAAGACCAGCGTGCCGCAGTCGGTCAGCTTTCCACCCAGGGAAACGCCGTCCTTTCGTGCCAATTCCATAAGCAGCTCTTTGCCCAGCTGTCCCAGATCGCCGGTTACGATCAAGTCGAAATCCTCAGGGCCTACGTGCAGATCGGAAAAGTGGGTGCGGATGGTTGCCCAGGCAGCAGGTGCCATCGCTGCGCCCATATTGTTGGCATCCTTTACACCCAGGTCGGTAATTGTGCCAACGGTGCAGCTTTCGATCCGTGGGCCTTTTCCCCCAGAACAAACCAGCGCCGCACCTGCGCCGGTAACTGTCCATTGGGCGGTAGGTGTCCGCTGCCCGCCGTAGCCCAGAGGGAAGCGATACTGCCGCTCTGAGGAAGCAAAATGAGAGGAGGTCATCGCCACCACCTTGTCTGAAAATCCACCGCTGACGGTCATTGCGGCCAGCAGCAGGCTTTCTGCCATGGTAGAGCATGCGCCGTAGAGCCCCAGATGGGGGATCCCGGTGTTGCGCATCGAAAAGGATGAGCCGATGCATTGATTCAGAAGATCGCCGGAAAAGGCCAACCCGATCTGATGCCGTGAGATGCCTGCCTTATTCAGAAGCGTGTCTAAGGCTAACTTTTGCAGCTGCTTTTCCGCCAATTCCCAGGTTTTCTGACCGAAAAGTGTATCTTGTGAGGTAACATCGAAAAGATGCGAAAGCGGACCTTCTGATTCTTTTTTGCCTGCGACGCTGGCCCAGGCGGTGATCACGGGCAGCTGAGGCAGGACAAAGCTTTGCTGACCGCGCTTATTATTTGCCATAGATTCACCCTCTTAATGGTTTTTTGCTAGTATGTGCTTATTTGTGCAAAATATAAAAGCCGGCATCGTGTGATGCCGGCTTCGGGCTATAAAATTCGCTTTGCACCGTAGTAGCGCGGTGCCCAGTAGGTGTTGCTAAGGGAAGAAATGACCACGCCCTTACTGGTGGATGCGTGGATAAATTGGTTGTTGCCAATATAGATGCCCAGATGGGATACGCCGTTGCCATCGGTTTCGAAGAATACAAGATCGCCGGCCTTCAGATTGGATTTGGATACTGAAGTGCCAACGCCGTATTGCTGTTTGCTGGTCCGGGGCAGCTGTATGCCGTGCTGTGCAAATACATACTGTACGAATCCGGAGCAGTCAAAGCCACTGGGTGTACTGCCGCCCCAGACATAGGGAACGCCAATGTACTTTTTCGCCGTGGCGATGATGGCACTGGCGGTGGGCTTGGGCCTGTTCAGCGCAGAAGCACTGGGGGTCACGCCGGTGGATTTACCGCCGCGGAAGAAAAGGGGTGTATTTTTGGAATCCCGGTTCTCATAGGGGATCTCGGTCAGTTCCACATAATCGCTGCGGATATAGCCCACGGTGTTGCCGTAAATGACCTTAAACCATTTGTTGTTGATGCCAATGATATAGGCGGTATCATTGATGGCGGCGCTGGCTAAGCTTTTGTAGCCTGTACCCGGCCCGCTGCGGATATTTACCTTGTTGCCGGTAATTCGGCCGTAGCCCAGCTCGGCATTTTCCCGGGTAGAAGCATTCAAATATTTGCTGTGCATATAACCGGTCTGCAGATTGTAGCTGACCTTATACCAATCGCCGGATTTACCCAGCAGGACCACCACCTCATTATCGTAGGCGTAGTCGATGGTTTTGCTGCTTGTGCTGGGCTTTGACCGCAGCCGCAGCGACGATGCATCCACAAATGCGATTCCGGTTTTCATTTCCGTACCGGCAGCGCTGGCGTGAACGCTAAAAAGACTTACAAAAAGAAAAATTGTCAGCACAAGGCTGACAATACGCGTAGATCGTTTCATACGTTGCCCTCCGTCTTACTCATAATAGGAAAAATCTTACTTGCCTGCCAAAGCACGCTCAAGCCATACACAGCCAAAATCCAAAGCGGTGTACAGACCGTCTTTCTCACCTTTCTTTACGACCCGGTCGCGGCTCTTGGCAGCGGGGTCAGTGAGCTGTAGCTGAACAGAAACCTTAGAGGCTACATCCAGATCGCCGACCTTCTTGGTCTCCAGGATCTGGAGCATAACAATGTGGGAATCTGCCATTGATCCGTAATAGATCAAATTGTCCTTCCGCATCAGCGGATGGCCCTTGTAAATAAGGACTGCATTTTCATCAGCCATTTCGGTTACCTCCTTTAAGAATTGTAGTCAAAATTGTAACACTTTGTAACCGAAGTGTCAACGCTCGGCGGGCGATTGCCAGAACTTGGCAAGCTTACCGCCGAATAAGACGGGTGTTGGATTTTGTAAGACGGAGGGGAGTATGAAATTTTGTTTTTCTAAGCAAAAGAGGCTTTTGCCGTGGCAAAAGCCTCTTGGCCAATGTGGTAATCAGGCCAGATAGCAGCGTACCAGTTCCTGCAGGAGCTCGTCCCGGTCCAACTTGCAGATCATACTGCGGGCATTGTTGTAGTTGGTGATATAGGTGGGATCCTCAGTCAGCAGGTAGCCAACGATCTGGTTAACGGGATTGTAACCCTTTTCCTTCAGAGCGTCGAATACAGTGCGGAGAATTCGGCGCATATTGTCCTTGTCGTCGCTGGGAACAGTGAATTTTACAGTATTCTTATCCGTCATAGTATCGACCTCCTTCAAAACGGTATTGCTATTATATCCCAAATTTTTTCGGTTGTAAAGACCTAATTTGAAATTTTTACGAACTTCTGTTCGTTAACGCAGGATCGCGTCCAGTTTTTCCTTCAGCGCGGCGAGAACTTTGTTCATCACAGTCTCGGAATCCTGGTCAGTCAGGGTGCGGTCATCGGCACGCAGCTCCAGGGAGAATGCCATACTCTTCTTCCCCTCGGGAACGCCGGTACCGCGGTAAATGTCGAACAGACGAGTGCTGCGCAGAAGCTTGCCGGCAGCGGCGGTGATCACATCTTCAGCCTGAGCAACGGTAACGGTTTCGTCGCAGACGACAGCCAGATCCCGGGTAACGCTGGGGTACTTGGGCAGGGGAGCGTAGGTGGGATCGGGAAGCCGCAGAGTGAACAGCTTGCTGAAGTCGATCTCCACGCAGTAGACCTCGGCGTCAATGCCGTAGTTCTTGCAGACCAGAGGATGCACCTGGCCCATATAACCCAGATCCACACCGTTTACGCTGACCATAGCGCAGCGGCCGGGGTGGTAGGAGGGGTTATCCTTGACGGCGGTGTAGCTTGCCTTGGGCAGTCGCAGGCCGGTCAGAATGGCTTCCAGCTCGCCCTTGAGAGTGAAGAAGGTCTCGTCAGCACCGTAAGTGCCCAGTACCAGCATCTTAGGCTCTGCAGGCAGGGTCTGACCCTCGGTGGGCAGGTAGATCTTCGCCAGCTCGTAGAGCTTGACAGATTTGTTGTGATAAGCATAGTTGCGGGACAGAATGTCCAGCATAGAGGGTAGGGCAATGGTACGCATAATGGAAGTATCCTCACCCAGAGGATTCTGGATCTTCATTGCGTTGCGCAGGGGAGAATCGCCGGGCAGTCGGATCTGATCAAAGATGGCAGGGGATACGAAAGAGTAGGTGATGATCTCGCTATAGCCCAGGCTGCGGCACAGAGCGCCTGCCTTGCTTTCTGCCAGCATAAAGGGAGAATAACCACCCTGAGTAGAGGTCTTGAATGCGGTGGTGGCAATCTCGTTATAGCCGTAGGAACGACCGATCTCCTCTGCCACATCCGCCATCAGATTCAGGTCGGGACGGAAAGAGGGGACTTTGATGGTGTCGCCATCGACCTCGATCTCCAGCAGATTCAGATACTTGACCATATCCTCCTTGCTGATGTCTGTACCCAGCAGGCGGTTGATCTTATCGCACTCCAGAGGCAGAGTCTTGGCTTCGGGGACATAGTTGATGATGTCGATAATGCCGTCCATCACATCGCCGGCTTCCAGCATTTCAACCAGCTCGCAGGCCCGCTGCACAGCGGGAACGGTCATCATCGGATCCAGGTTCTTTTCGAACTTGCCGGAGGACTCGGTACGCATACCCAGCGCCAGCGCGGTCTGACGGATGGACGTGCCGTTGAAGTTGGCGGATTCGAAGACTACCGTGGTGGTATCGTCCAGGATCTCGGAGTTTTCACCGCCCATAATACCGGCAAGGCCGATGGGCTTACTCTCGTCAGCGATGACCAGCATACCGGGTTTCAGGCTACGAATATTGCCATCCAGCGTGGTCAGGGTCTCGCCCTCTTCCGCTTCCCGGACAATGATCTTGCCGGAGGAAACGTAGCGGTAGTCAAAGGCGTGCATCGGCTGGCCGTACTCCAGCATTACATAGTTGGTGATGTCAACGATATTGTTGATGGGGCGGATGCCGTTGGCGCGCAGGCGGTTACGCAGCCACTTGGGGGAGGGTGCAATCTTGACATTCTTCACCATACGGGAAGAATAGCGATTGCACAGCTCGGTGGCGGGAACTTCTACGTCCAGCATCTCGAAAATGCTGCCGCAGTCGCTGCCCTTGACCACGGGCTCGTGGTGCTTCATCTGCATACCGAAAGCGGCAGCAGATTCCCGGGCCAGACCGATGATGGAGTAGCAGTCGGGGCGGTTGTTGGTGATCTCAAAATCGACGATGGTATCGTCGTTGCCGATGACCAGATTGATATCGTCGCCGACCTGGCAAGGCTCGTCATTCAGAATCCAGATGCCGTCCAAAATAGCATTGGGGTAGTCATTCAGAGTCAGGCCCAGCTCTTCCAGACCGCAGAGCATACCGTTGGAAACCTCGCCGCGGAGCTTGCCCTTGGTGATATGAACGCCGCCGGGCAGGTAAGAATTGTGCAACGCCACGGGCACGAAATCGCCCTGCTGGACATTCTGTGCGCCGGTAACGATCTGCACGGGGGCATCTTCGCCCACATCTACCTGGCAGACCCACATATGATCGGAATTTTCGTGGCGGACGATGGAGACCACCTTACCGACCTTGACATTCTTGATCTCGCTGTCCATTTTCTCCCAGGTTTCTACCTTCTGGCCGAAAATGGTCAGCTTTTCTACATATTCTTTATCGCTGACGGAGGACAGATCCACAAATTCTTCGTGCAGCCATTTTCTGTTAAGCTTCATAATCTATCCCTCCTTAGAACTGATTCAGGAAACGCACGTCGTTATCGAAGATAAGACGCAGGTCGTTGATACGCATACGGCCCATTGCCATACGCTCCAGGCCCATACCAAAGGCAAAGCCGGAATACTTATCCGGGTCGATGCCGCAGCCACGCAGGACTTCCGGATGCACCATACCGGCACCCAGCAGCTCGATCCAGCCTTCGCCGTGGCAGGTGGAGCAAACTGCGCCGTCTACTTCGCCTGTGCCGTGGCACTTGTGGCACTGCATATCCATTTCACAGCTGGGCTCGGTGAAGGGGAAGTGGTGGGGACGGAAACGCATCACAGAGTCCTCACCGTAGATCTTCTTCATAATAGCCACCAGAGCGCCCTTCAGGTCGCCCATGGTGATATGCTCGTCAACCACAAGACCCTCGATCTGGTGGAACATAGGGGAGTGGGTGGCGTCAGCCTCGTCCTTACGGAACACGCGGCCGGGAGCCAGCATACACAGAGGCGGCTTGTTGTTCTCCATAAAGCGGATCTGCATAGGGCTGGTCTGGGTACGCAGCAGAACGCTGTCGTCATCGGTGAAATAGAAGGTGTCGCTGCGATCCCGGGAGGGATGACCCTCTTCAATGTTCAGCCGGGTGAAGTTATAGCTTGCCAGCTCAACTTCCGGGCCGTCAACCACCTGATAGCCCAGGCCGACAAAGATCTCCTTGACCTGATCCAGCACCATATTCATCGGATGCTGATGGCCCAGAGTAACTGTCTCGCCGGGGATGGTAACGTCCACAGCTTCTTCGGCCAGCTTGGCTTCCAGAACGGCAGAATGGATGGCGGCTTTACGCTCCTCCAGCTTCTGCTCGATCTCGGCACGGACGGCATTGGCCATCTGACCCATAATGGGGCGCTCCTCGGCAGACAGCTTGCCCATCATCTTTAAGACGGCGGTCAGCTCGCCCTTCTTACCCAGCCACTTGACCCGGAGCTCCTCCAGATCAGCGGGGGTAGTGGCCTCGGCAAGAGATGCCAGAGCCTGCACCCGGATATTTTCCAGTTGTTGTTTCATATCGTTTCCTCCTGATAAAGGTTGAATTTTGGTATAAAAAATATCCTCTCATCCCACAATTCGGGACGAAAGGATTTCCTTCCGCGGTACCACCCGCAATTCGCCATATGGCGCACTTTTCAGGCGCTAACACGCCCAAGACCTGTAACGTGATCCCACGGCTGACCCTACTAAAGGTTTCAGATCAGCAGCTCCCGGGGGAAGGCCCAATACTGCACGCACGCGGCTCTCACCATCCCGCATTCGCTGAAGTCGTGTCTGGTAGCACAAGGCATCCCGTTCATCGCTTTTGATTATCAAAGGGAATATTACCATATTCGGCTCGAAAATGCAAGCACGAAATGCATTTTTACCTGAAAAAACAGAAAAGATTGCGCTTTGCGGCCGGAATTGCTATAATGGAAAAAAGTGAGGTGCTGTTTATGGACTATCAAACATTGAATCACGAAAAGGTGCTATCCATCCTGCCGGATCGAAAGTGCGATGCGCACAAAGGCGATTTTGGGAAGATCCTGCTGCTGTGCGGCAGTTTGGGCTTCACCGGCGCGGCTGCATTGGCGGCTATGGGCGCACTGCGCAGCGGCGCAGGCTTGGTCTATCTGGGCGTACCGGAGAGTATCTATGCAATTGAAGCCACGAAATTGAACGAAGCAATCGTATTTCCGCTGCCGGATGCTGACGGAAAGCTGAGCATCCAGGCGTTGCCTCAAATTCTGAAAATGCTGCCCGATATGGACGCGGTACTCTTTGGCCCGGGCTGGGGCAAAAGCGAGGGTAATTTCCTCATTGCAAAGGAAATTTTGCAAAGCTTCAATAAGCCGGTCGTGGTGGATGCCGATGGCATAAATATTTTGGCCAAGCATATGGATATAGTGCGCGAAAGGAAAGCACCCACCATTTTGACACCTCATCCCGGCGAATTTGCCCGTATGGGCGGCAATAATGATATTGACCGCCAAGCTGCAGCGGAGGATTTTGCCCGAAACCACGGCTGTATTCTGCTGCTGAAAGGCCATAATACGGTCATCACCGACGGCAACCGCACCTATATCAATCCCACCGGCAATCCCGGTATGGCGGTTGGCGGCAGCGGCGATGTGCTGGCCGGCATTATCGTGAGTCTGATCGGGCAGGGAATTGATCCCTTAAAAGCTGCCGCCTGTGGCGCCTGGCTGCACGGCGCGGCAGGGGATAACTGTGCTGCGCAGATCGGGCAGTACGGTATGCTGCCAACGGATATGGTGGAGGCCCTTCCGCGACTTATGAAATAAGGCGGGGTCATATGAAACGGATCGCTATCTTGCTGTGTATTGTACTATTGTTCACCGGTTGCTCCGGTAGGGATCAGGAGATGGACAGAGCAATGAATCTGCGCGCAAAGCTGCTTTCCAAGGCTGTCAGCTTTGATGCCCAAATCACAGCGGATTATGGCGATAAAACCTATAGCTTTACGATGAACTGCAAAGCAGACACCCAGGGAAATCTGACATTCACGGTCATCGAGCCGGAACTCATCAGTGGCATTACCGGGACAGTTTCGGCCACCGGCGGCAAGCTAAAATTTGACGATGTTGCCCTGGCGTTTGATCTGATGGCGGACGAACAATTTTCCCCGGTCAGCGGCCCGTGGCTGCTGATGAAGACCCTGCGCAGCGGTTATTTGACCTCCTGCACCGAGGAGGGGGATGCCTTCCGGGTCTCCATCGACGACAGTTATAATGATGATGCGCTGCATATGGACATTTGGCTGAGCGGTGAGGATGTTCCCATTAGAGGGGAGATTATGTGGCAAGGCCGTCGGCTTTTGACGATAGGTGTCAAAAACTTCACATTCTTGTAGAATCGCGCATAGGATATTTCACAGGCGAAACCGTATAAAACTCCAAATGACGTGGAAGAATACTATCAGCCGCGTTACATATGGAGCATTCCGGTAGCGTCGGTGAGATTTCTTCGGAGTGTGAAGCAGATGGATACCACGGTCAAACGCGGAGATATATTTTATGCGGATCTTTCACCGGTAGTAGGCAGCGAGCAGGGCGGCACGAGACCGGTGCTTATCGTACAGAACGATACCGGCAACAAACATTCGCCTACGGTCATTGCGGCGGCCATTACCAGCCAGACCGGTAAAGCCCGGCTGCCGACCCATATCAATATCGCCGGCGGCAGCGTGGGTCTGAGTAAGGACTCTGTGATCCTTTTGGAGCAGGTGCGTACCATTGACAAGCGTCGGCTGCGGGAGCATATGGGACGGTTGGACGATGCGCATATGTCGTTGGTCAATGATGCCATCGCGGTGAGCTTTGGCCTCAACGGAAGCGGCGTATAAAGGGAATAAACCCCTCCTTGATGCATAGCTTGCATCAGGGAGGGATTTTTATGGAGGGGACATATAACATTGATTGTGGCGGCAAGAAGGTTGGTACAGCAGTGATCAGCAGGGAAGGGCTATACTATCGCTTCGACTGCAACTGCCAGCTGGAAAGGAAAGAGGTTTGCAAGATCTGCGTTGTTTGCGGCGACAAAAGGATTGTGCTTGGAACGCCGATCCCTGAGGGTCAGATATTTCAGCTGCGCACCAAGCTGCCGGTCAAGCGATTTTCTATCGGAAAACCGCGCTTTTACATAGCCGGAAGCAAGGAAGAAATATCTGAGGAATTCATAAGCGTTCAACCAAACGCGCCGTTTTTACACCTGAAGGAATTGAAAAATGCCGTATTTCAAGTTCGAGATGGCGAAAGCGGTATCGTAATTCGAAAATAAAAGCCTCCCCTGTGCAAGGGGAGGTGGCAAAAATCTATAATTTTTGATGGAGGGGTTGTTACAATCCCCCAGTCTTTTTGCTACGCAAAAATCCAGCCCCCTTTACACAAGGGGGCCTTTGATTTTTATACCTTGGATTCCAGCCAGGATTTCATAGCCGTGCGGCCTTCCTCGGTCAGGGGGAAGGTGGCTTCTTCTTCGATAGCGCTTTTCTCGTAGCACAGCGGACCGTGCCAGTATTCGACCCGGATCGCACTCTGGGAAAAGTCCACTTCCTTGCTGCTTTCCAGCTTCACGATGATGGGCTCTGCCCGGAAACGCAGCGCTTGCCACGACCCCGTGAAGAGATTGCCCATAGCAAAGGTGTGGAGGGTAGGAATATAAATATCGACCATAAATTACTCCGCCAGCAATGCTTCCATCTCATCCAGCAGCTCGCCAAACAGCTGCAGAGCTTGCTCCACCGGCTCGGGGCTGGTCATATCCACGCCTGCATCCTTCAGCAGGTCAATGGGGGACTTGGAGCAGCCGCCGGAGAGGAAGCGGATATAGTCGTTTACTGCGCTTTCACCCTCGCGCAGGATCTTGCGGGACAGCGCGATGGCGGCGCTGTAGCCGGTAGCATACTGGAAGACATAGTAGTTGTAGTAGAAATGGGGGATTCTTGCCCACTCCAGAGCGATCAGATCGTCCACCACCATATCCGGGCCAAAGTACAGCTCGTTCAGCCTCTTGTACTCGGCGCTCAGATCATCGGCAGTCAGGGTCTTTCCTTCGCCGATCATTCTGCCGATGTTCAGCTCGAACTCGGCAAACATCGTCTGGCGGTACAGCGTGCCCTTGAACTGTTCCAGGAACTGGTTGATCAGATATGCCCGCTCGGTCTTGTCGGTGGTCTTGCCCAACAGGTATTCCATCAGCAGGGCTTCGTTGCAGGTGGAGGCCACCTCTGCTACGAAGATCACATAGTCCGCGTCGATGGGATTCTGATACTTGTTGGAATGCCAGGAGTGCAGGGCATGGCCCATCTCGTGAGCCAGGGTGAACTGACTGTCCAGCGTGCCGGTGTAGTTCATCAGCACATAGGGATGGACGGCTGCGCCGGCAGAGTATGCGCCGCTGCGCTTGCCCTCGTTCTGGTAGACGTCAACCCAACGGTTTTCAAAGCCCTCTTTCAGGATCTTGCGGTAGCTGTCGCCCAGCGGTGCCAAAGCGTCATAAACGGTCTGCTTGGCTTCGCTATAGGGGATCTTCTTATCCACATCCGCCAGCAGCGGTGTATAGACATCGTAAAAATGCAGCTCGTCAACGCCCAGCAGCTTCTTGCGCAGGCGGACATAGCGGTGCATTTTGTCCATATTGCGGTGAACAGCCTCGATCAGGTTCAGATACACGGAGGTCGGCACCTGGGTCTGGTCCAGGGATGCATCCAGCGTGCTGGGATACTTGCGGGCATCGGCGAAGAACTTCAGCTGCTTGCCCTGTGCATTCAAGATGGAGGCGGCGGTGTTTTTGAATGCGCCGAAGGTTCTGTACAGATTCTCATAAGCGCTCTTTCTCAAGACCCGGTCGGGGCTTTCTTCGCACTCTACGAATGTGCCCTGGGTCAGAGGATGCTTGCCGCCATTGGCATCCACAGCATCGGGGAAGGAGATATCTGCGTCGGCAAATGCACCGTAGATATCGTCGGGCGCACCGGCCATTTCACCGGCGGCAGCCAGCAGCTTTTCCTCAGCGGGGGAGAGAATATGCTCTCTGCGGCGGCGCATATCGGTCAGATAACGGCGATAGCGCTCAAGACCCGGCTGCTCAGCATAAAACGCATTCAGCTTTTCGTCGGAGATGTCCATAATTTCAGGTGTCTCGAAGCTGCACTTGGCGCTCAGACCCACATATACGTTCATAAACTGACCCTTCATCGCCTGGTACTTGGCGACCCGGGTGTCCTCGTCGGCTCTGCGCATACAGTAATTGCCCAGAAGCTCGGCCTTTGCGTTGGTTTTCTCCATTTCGGTCAGGTAGGCATACAGCGCATCGGCGCTTTCGCCCAGCTTGCCCGCGTATGCGCTCAAAGTATCGCCGGCGGCTTCCAGAAGCTTCAAATCAGCTTCCCAAGCCTCGTCGGTGGCATACAGATCTTCAATAGCCCACTTGTCAGCATCGCTGATCTCGCTGCGCTGGGGGATCTTCTTCATTTCATCCATAGTAAAAACCTCCTGCATTTGTATTTACAGCAGGGGAATGCCTGCTTGTTCACACTGTGTAATGGTATCGCTGTCCCAGATGCTGGACTGTACCTCGCCGATATGGGCGCAGCCCATCATCAGCATACTCAGCCGCGACTGGCCGATACCGCCGCCGATGGTCAGGGGCAGCTCGTTATTCAAAAGCATCTTGTGGAACGGCAGCTCCCGGCGGTCATCGCATCCGGCCTCACGAAGCTGGCGGTCCAGCGCCTCGGCATCCACGCGAATGCCCATTGAGGAGATTTCCAGCGCCCGATCCAGAACGGCGTTCCAGAAGAAAATATCGCAGTTAAGCTCCCAGTCGTCATAGTCCGGTGCGCGGCCGTCGTGCTTGGTGCCGGAGCGCAGCTTTTTGCCGATCTGCATAATGCAGGCGGTCTTGTGCTCTCTGACGTAAGCCTGCTCTCGCTGAGAGCCGGTGAGATCCGGATACAGATCCTCCAGCTCCTGGGTGGTGATGAAGCTGACTTCCGGGTCAAGCTCCACACGAAGCTGGGGGAAACGGACGTGCAGACGGTCATTGGTATTACAGATGGCCCGGACGATGGCCCGGACGATCAGCTTCAGATAGTCAAGATTCCGGTTTTCCCGGGTGATGATCTTTTCCCAGTCCCACTGATCGACGTAGATGGAGTGGATGTTGTCCAGCTCCTCGTCCCTACGGATGGCGTTCATATCGGTGTACAAGCCGCCGCCGACGCTGAAGTTATACCGCTTCAGCGCAAGACGCTTCCACTTGGCCAGGGAATGGACCACCTGAGCATCCTTGCCCACGTCGGGAATATCAAAGGAAACGGCACGCTCGTAGCCGTTGAGGTTATCGTTCAGACCGGAATCTTCTGTAACGAACAGGGGAGCGGAGACGCGCTTCAAGTTCAGCGCGGAGGAAAACTCCTGCTGAAATGTATCCTTAATATATGCGATCGCCCGCTGCGTTTCGTATTCATTCAGCACAGGGCGGTAGTCTTGGGGGATGGTAATTCGGCTCATAGCGGATGCACCCTTTCAAAATAGATGTTCTTATTGTAACGGTTTTGCGGGAAAAATCAAGTCATTATTCACGGAAAAAGCGGTTGACAAGAAAAGAAAAAGCCGATATAATACTCAGGCTAAGATGCTAGTGTAGCACAGTCGGTAGTGCATCTCACTCGTAATGAGAAGGTCGCCTGTTCGAGTCAGGTCACTAGCTCCAATAAAACCCCATCCCAACTGGGATGGGGTTTTATTCTTGTTATTTTTGACTCGAAGATCAAAAATGCAACAGTCCTGTGGACTGTTGCCGCCGACGGCTGGACGGAGGCGAACAATAATTTTGCCGCAGGCAAAGTGCAAACGAGTCAGGTCACTAGCTCCAATAAAACCCCATCCCAGTTGGGATGGGGTTTTTGTTATTCTTGAATATTGACTCAAAGACCGCCACAGAATGCAGGGAATAGATGCGAAGCTGTCAGCATAGTTTGTTATAAAATGATAAAATGACGATCGAAATCTATCAAAATTTCTGTTGCGCAAATATGTTGCATATGATACAATCACAATGGAAAATGGAAAAATTGGAAATTTTCAAGGAGGATTACATATGAAGAAATTCCCCAAGATCTTTACAGCGCTTTTGGTCATCGCTCTGTTCGTTGGATTGTTCTCCACGGTTTCTTTCGCGGCTGCTGACCTGAAAGAGGTCAGACTGACTGTGGATCAGCTGGATGTTGGCTACTACAACGACCTGGACGGCGACATTGTGATCCATTGTGCTAACTCCAATGTTACCAAGGAGACAAAAAATCTGGTCGACGACAAGGCCTACCCCTACTATTGGAGCAAGTACTATATGTTCAACGACCTGAAGGCTTACGGCGGAAGTAAAGTTCCTGCCATCCTGATCGACGTGGCAAACGGAGGCGACGGCGTTGCCATCTGCGGCTACGAGATGCAGCTCAGAGAATTTATGGACTGCATTCCCTACAGCTTTGAAATCCAGGCCACTTTGTCTTCCGGCTCTAATGAGTGGGTCAGCATCTTTACGGATGACAACACCTCCTGGAATGAGGATGAGTACCATTGTGAATTCGAAGAGGTAACGGCCTATAAGGTTCGTATTTTGTTCTATGACATCGGTGATGCAGAATATGCTGAGGATCAGGCTCACTCTGATTACGAACTGCCTCCCGACTCTACCCGCCTCTCTCTTTCTGAGATCAACCTGCTGGCCAAGAGAACAACTACCACCACGCCCACCGAGGCACCCACCGAGGCACCTACTCAGGCGCCCATCGTAATTCCTACCCAGGCACCGACCGCCGCACCTACCCAGGCTCCTACTGCAGCACCCACTCAGGCACCTACGGCAGCTCCCACGCAGGCAGCTACCGAAGCACCCACCCAGGCACCGACTGCAGCACCGACCCAGGCTCCTACTGCAGCGCCTACCGAAGCTCCCACTCAGACCGCAACCCAGGCTGCCACGCAGACACCCACCGAGAACGTAACTGTTCCCGCAACCGAGCCCACTGACGTTGTAACTGAGCCCGTTACTGAGCCTGCGACCCCTGCTGCAACCGCTCCTGCAACTGAGCCTACAGATTCCGTTGAGATCACAACTGTGCCCGCAACCGGACCTGCTACCCAGCCTGAAGCAACCACTCCCAACGCCGATAACGGCGGGGGAGAGAAGCCTGACATTACCGTATTCATTATAATCGGCATCGTCGTCGCAGCGGCTATTGCCGGCGGCTGTGTATTCTTCATTATTAAGAAGAAGCGCGGCTGATCGAATATAATAAATATTGTTAAAAAAGTGTTGCATTTTTTGGCACAATATGTTATCTTAATTTTCGTAAACAACAAACTGAGGGGTAATGCCCTTTAGAAGTTTAAGGAGGACTACATAATGAAAAGATTCCCTAAGCTGATCGCTGCACTTCTGCTGCTGGCTATGGTCATTGGCATTTTCTCCGCAATTCCCGTTTCCGCTGCTTCCGATTACGAGGCTTTGAGACTGAAGCGCGCGATGCTGGAAGTCGGTCACTACACCAGCAAGTCTTGTGATGGCGCAATCGAGAAGCACAGTGCCAACAAGAACTACGAAGAAGAAGTCGGCTGCCTGGTTGATAATGACAACAAGGGCGCCTATTGGAGCAAGCCCTACAAGTTCAGCGCTCTGGTTGACAACGGTGGTTCTACCGTTCCCGTCATTCTGATCGATCTGTCTTCCTTCAATGAAGGCGCCGGCGTTGCTGTCTCTGCCTTCGATATGAGACAGAGATCTGCTATGGACTGCGAGATCACCCACGTTGTGCTGCAGGCAACTCTTTCCGCTAATTCCACCGAGTGGGTTACCGTTGCAGATAAGAAGTTTACTGTTGCAGATTGGGACGCAAGCCCCAAGCAGCGCATTGAGTTCAATGAGGTCACCGCATTCAAGTTCCGTATTCTTGCTTATGACATTGCCGAGTGTGATGTCGCAGCCGACGATTACAATGACTATCAGGTTTGCCTGGGCGATGAGACCCGCTTCACTCTGTCTGAGATCGACCTGCTGACTGCCAAGGAAGGCGGCTCTACTGGCGGTTCTACCGGCGGCTCTACTGGCGGCTCCAACAGCGGTTCCTCCAGTGGCTCTACCGGCGCTACCAGACCCGGCGGTATCCAGGTTCCCACCAGACCTGCTGCCACTACTGCCACTCAGGCTCCTACTCAGGCTCCTACTCAGGCTCCTACTAAGGCTCCCACCACCGGCGGCAACCAGACTGCCACTAAGGCACCTACCCAGCCTGCTACTCAGGCTCCCACCACCGGCGGTAACCAGACTGCTACCCAGGCTCCAACTACCAATGTAGCCACTACTGAGCCTACCGGTACTGTTGACCCCACCACCACCGAGCCCACCGGCACCGTAGATCCTACCACCACCGAGCCCACCGGCACCGTGGATCCCAGCGCTCCCACCGATGAGGTCACTGAGCCCGTGACCGAGCCCGTTACCGAGCCCGTTACTGAGCCCGAGACCGAGCCCACCACCGAGCCTCAGGATACCACCGGCACCACCGACAACGGCGGCGCAGAAGAGCCCAAGGACTTCCCCTGGATCATCATTGTTGCCATCGTTGCTGTAGCAGCAATCGCCGGCGGCGCTGTATTCTTCATCATCAAGAAGAAAAAACAGGGTTAATAATCCGTAAATAATGCAGGGATGTGCATTGCGCATCCCTGCATTTTGCATACTCTGAAATTTGCCTGCAGAAAAGCTGGGAAAAAGCATAAATTTCACAAAATAAGGGTTGCAATTTCTTGCAGGATATGTTATTTTTTACTATGGAGACCAAATTCCTTCCAGAGGGAAACTCTGGAAAATCTTAAGGAGGTTTTTACATGAAGAAGTTCACCAAGTTTCTCGGTATCTTCCTGGCTCTGTCGCTGGTAATCGGCTTGATTCCCGTCGTCGGCGCCGCTGAGACCGAGGGCACCGCTCCTGCTGCACCCACCGGTGCGATCCTGCAGGGCACAACCTACGAGGCTGTCTCTAATACCAGAATCGAGACCCTCTTCGGCTTCTACGAAGACGGTACCGGTGATGATGAAGACACCTTTATGGATTGTCAGGATGGCGCTTGCGTAACCAATGGCTGGTATGGCCAGGCTGGTTACTCCGAGTGCACCTCTGACGATGGCCTGATCGCCCTCGTTATGATGGTTGATGATTTTGTCAACCTGGGTGCTATCGAAATCGTCTGCAAGGATGCCGATCATGCAGCTGCAAAGTTTGACATCCAGGTTATCGGCGATTCCGACTGGGAAACTGTTGTTTCCGTCGATGCCAATCCTTTCACCGACAGCCTGACCAAGACCTACACCTTCGATGCTGTTGAGACGGATACCGTCCGTATCCTGATCCACGAGGTTGCCACCAACGATCAGTGCTACTTCAACGAAGTCACTCTGTTCGAGGCTACCACCGGCGATATGAAGACTGTTCTGGATCTGAACGGCCTGGCTACCGCTGGCGACGGTAACAACGGTGACAACAATTCTCTGATTGACGGTGACAAGGCTACCTACTTCACCGGTTCCAATGTTACCGTTACTCTGCCTGAGGCCACTGCTATTGACGGTTTCAATCTGTTCAACTTCCGTGGCGACAGAACCTTACCCACCAATGTAACGATTGCCATCCAGAAGACTGAGGGCGGCGAGTTTGAGACCATCGGTACATATGCTACCGGCTGGAGCAACACCAAGCCTCTGGATCCTCTGTACGTAACCTTCGACCAGACTCTTATGGCTTACGCCATTAAGGTTACCGTTGATGTCTGGGGTTACACCAATGATATTGAGTTCTGGCAGTATCAGCGCGAGGCTGAGCCCGAGGCAACTGAGCCCGAGACCGAGCCCGCAGCTCCCACCTACGAGCTGACCACCGGCGCTCCCACTACTGGCGTTGCTTACAAGTGGGCTGCCAATACCGGCGATGCTCAGGGCATCCTGACCTTCATCGGCACCACCGCTAACAAGAATTACTATCTGTCCACCTCTACCACTATGACCGAGGGCGTTGACGTTTATGTTGAGACCGTCGAGGGTGGCTACCAGATGTACTTTATGAACGGTGAGACCAAGACTTACATTGACATTTACAAGAGCGGTTCTTACGTCAATGCCCGTCTGACCGATGCTCCCACTGCTGTGTTCACCTGGAACAGCGACTACAATACCTTCGTTGCTGATATCAACGGTACTGATTACTATCTGGGTACTTACACCAATAGCAGCGGTACTACCTTCACCACTCTGAGCGCATCCAAGCTGAGCTATATGAACGTCAATAACGTTGATGTTACTCAGTTCCCCGCTCGCTTCTATGCTGAGGTTACCGCAGTTGATCCCGAGCCCACTGAGGAGCCCACTCCCGCTCCCACTGAGGAGCCCACTCCCGCTCCCACTGAGGAGCCCACTCCCGCTCCCACTGAGGCTCCCGCTCCCGAGTACACCTGGATCGACCTGATCACTGAGTCCGAGCTGACTCCCAAGGTTGGTTACTACAACGAGGGCGATTACACCACTCTGACCGACATCAACAATGGCGAGTCTCCTCTGCTGACCGATGCCAGAGTTTCCTCCGGTTGTTGGGTAAACGGCAACACCTTCCCCGTACCCAGCGGCAAGGTTCCCGCTGCTGTTGTCGAGGTTGATGGCACCAAGATTTTCGCTGGTGTTGATATCTGCTGCAAGCCCGGTCAGGAACTGACGGACTTTGTCATTGAGGTTCTGAACACCAATGGCGAGTGGGTTACCGTTAACACCACCACCGGCAATACCGAGACCGATGTTAAGATCGCCTTTGACACCGCTGTTGAGGGTACTGCTGTTCGTATGATCATCAATGCCTGGAACGGCGAGCATCCTATGGTTCAGGAACTGTGGATCTACGAAGGCCTGAACACTGACGCTCTGGTGCAGATCCCTGTTACCAATGTTACTGCCAGCCAGAACCCCGTCAGGGAAGATCAGGGTATCGAGAATGTTGTCGACGGTAAGGGCTATACCTATTACCAGATCGGCACCGACAATATGCCCGTTGCCATCAACTTTGACACCACCAATGCTGACGGCTCTGCTACCAATGTCAGCAGAATGAGAATCTATGCATTCAACAACTCCAAGCAGGCTGCTAAGGATATCGTTGTTGATGTTAAGACCTCTAACGAGCCCGAAACTTGGGAGACCGTTTACACCGGCGTTGCTTACGAAGTAGGCCACACCGATACCTTCGTTCTGGACTTCGGTGCTACTTACGCTGCATTTGATGTTCGTCTGACCATCAATACTGTTACCAATGACAACCTGGTTCTGACCGAGGTTGAGCTGTTCGGCGACGGCGCCACTCTGGAGCCTCCCGTTGTAACTCCCACCGAGCCCACTGAGCCCGAGGCAACTGAGCCCGAGGCTACCGAGCCTGAGGCTACCGAGCCTGAGGCTACCGAGCCCGAAGCTACCGAGCCCGAAGCTACCGAGCCCGAAGCTACCGAGCCCGAGGCAACTGAGCCCGCTGCTGAGGCTCTGCCCGAAGCTCCCGTTGTCGTCCCCGGCACCACCACCATCGCTGGCGGCGTTGTCAAGGAAGGCAGCGTCTACAAGCTGGTTTCCACCAAGAAGATCACCACCGGCTTCGGCTATTACGATGCCAACGGCACATTCATTGACAAGAACGATGGCGTTTGCGTAACTGACGGCTGGTATGGCCGTTCCGGTTACTCCGAGTGCACCACCGCTGATGGCCAGATGGCTCTGATTATGACTCTGGACGAGGTTATGAACATTGGCCGCGTTGAGATCGTTGCCAGAACCGTCAATGGTGCTGCTGACAACCGTCCTGTTGACTTTGAGATCCAGGCTCTGGTTGATGGCGATTGGGTCACCGTTACTGATGTCAACGAGGATCCCTTCACCAACGGTATGACCGTTGCTTACACCTTCCCCGCAGTTGCTACCAACCAGGTCCGCATTCTGATCAATGCTGTTGTCGTTCCCACTAACCAGTGCCACCTGAATGAGGTTGAGCTGTACGAGGTTACCACCGGTAAGCTGTACAACGACATCGACCTGACTGGCAAGATCGCTGCTACCGACGCTCACGAGAGCGCTCCCGGTAACCAGCTGATCGACGGCGACAAGGATAAGTATTTCCTGGGCGCTAACGTTACCTTCAACCTGACCGACGCTGATGGCAACCCCACCTCCGTTGACGGCTTCAGACTGTTCCACTACCGTGGTGGTTCTGCATTCGCTTCCAACGTTTCCGTCCTGGTTCAGACCACTCCCGGCGGCGAGTTTGTTGCTCTGGACACCTTCGCTACCAACTGGATGAACGGCGTACCTCAGGATCAGGTTATCGTTGAGTTTGCTGAGACCGTTGTTGCTTATGGCCTGCAGGTGAACCTGGATAACTACAGCTACGCTAACGAGCTGGAGCTGTTCCAGTTCCAGAAGGACGCTGCTCCCGTTGAGCCCACCGATCCCACCACTCCCACTGAGCCTGAGACTCCCACCGAGCCCGAGACTCCCACTGAGCCCGAGACTCCCACTGAGCCCGAGACTCCCACTGAGCCCGAGACTCCCACTGAGCCCGAGACTCCCACCGAGCCCGGCGACGATCCCATCGTACCCGGCGAGGATCTGGATCTGACTGAGCTGGAAGCTACCTTCGCTCTGCTCGAAAATCTGGATCCCGCGGATTACACCGAGGATTCCGCCCTGGCTGTTGACGAAGCTATTGCATATGCAATGCTGATTATGATGCTCGAAGACTGCACTCAGGACATGATTGACGAGGCCAATGCAATGCTGCTCGAGGCTATCAACAATCTGGTTCCCATCGAAGAGCCCGGTGAGGATCTGCCCGAGGTTCCCGAGCTGCCCGGTCTGACTGTTGACGTCTCGGAGCTGCAGGCTACCATCGACCTGATCCACGCTCTGAATCCCAACGATTACACCGCAGAGTCCTATATGGATCTTGTTAACACCGTTAAGAAGGTCAATCTGATCATTGCTGGCGGCAACTACACCCAGGAGCTGATCGACGATGCTAACGCAAAGCTGGTCGCTGCTCTGGATGCTCTGGTTGAGATCGACGGCGGCAGCAGCGATGTTCCCGGCGGCGATAACACTGGCGATGACGATCTGCCTGCAGATACCGGCGATGTTATGCTGACTGTTCTGTCCAGCATGATGACCCTGTCTGCTATCGGCGGCGCTGTTGTCGTTGGCAAGAAGAAGTTCTTCTAATAAACTTCCTTAATTAAAAATGCGGCAGGCGGTTTACCGCCTGCCGTTATTTTATATTTGACGCAATTAAAGCCTCTTCATTTGAAGAGGCTTTAATATTATATTTGTGCGCCGGTTTCCCGGAGTTTATTGCGAATGGAAAGCAGATCCTGGAAGGTCTCCGGGCGCTTTGTTACGTCCCGGAGCAGGGCAGAGGGATGATATATGGCAGTGGTCCAGATGCCGTCCAGCTGCACCCATTGGCCGTGTTCCCGGGTGATACGGTAGTCCGGCCGGATCAGCCGCGTTGCTGCGATCCTGCCAAGGCATACGATGATCTTTGGCTGCAACAGCGCGATCTGATTTTGCAAAAATTCGATGCAGGCGTCCTGCTCCGTTTCCAGCGGATCCCGATTGTGAGGTGGCCGGCACTTGACAATATTGGCAATGTAGCAATTCTTCTTGCGATCAAGATCAATGATGGACAGCATATCATCCAGCAGTTTGCCGGCAGGGCCGACAAAGGGTTGGCCCTGAATATCCTCCTGCTCTCCCGGACCTTCACCGATGAAGAGAATATCGGCATTCCGGTTTCCGACGCCAAATACCACGTTTTTCCGGGTCTCACACAGACCACAGCGGGTGCAGCATTGGCAGGAAAGCTGCAATTCTTCCCAGTTCATCATCAGTAGTTCCTCCGGCGATTCATTCTTCTGCGGCGGCGCTTGGCCCGCATTGCGGCGATCCGCACAGTACGGATAGCGAACAGCACGGCGAAGCCCAGCACCAGGATGCCCAGCAGAATGCCCGCAATGATGGCGATCAGCTTACCGGCGCTGTCCTCGTGGAGAATTGCCGGCATATCCGGCTCAGCTTGGGGAACATAGACATCCACGGCGTTCATTGCCAGAAGATCCGTCTGAGCGATACAAAGATCGCCGTACCAGACTTCCACGTGGGTGATTTTTTGGCCGGCCTGCACCGGTGCGGTGATCGTGCCAACATTGTCAGGATACACCCAGCGCAGCTGCTCCGGTGTCAGCTCAATGGGGAGGATGGCGTAGGCTTCCGATGCCGGTGTCGTAACCAGATTGTTGCTGCCATTTACCACCGTATACTGTGAGAATGTTTGATTTTCGTGGAAAACCTGGCGATATTCGAACTTTCCGCAGGCGTAATCCAAAAGCGCTTTCATTTCTTCAAAGCTGCCGAAGGCTTCCAAAATGTTGGGGTCTTCTTCGTTGTATACAGCTTCAGCACCCATAACCACGGCCAGCAGCTCCATACCGCCGTCTTCCGCGGTAACGGCCAGGCACCTGCCGTTTGCACCGTCTGTGCCGGTCTTGCCGCCGGTTACACGCTCGTCGTAATAGCGCTTGGTATAGTCATTGCTCATCATCCAGTTTGTGGTCAGGACATGGCGCGCTTCGGCTTTGTTGGTGGCAGGAACGGTGTAGGTATCTGCAGTGAAGATCTTGACAAATTGTTCGTTCTCCAGAGCAGTATCAATGATGCGGCAAATGTCTCTTGCGGTGGAGTAGGCGTTCTCGTCATAAAGACCGTGGGCGTTGGTGAAGTGAGTGCCGGTGCAGCCCATTTCCGTTGCCCGTTGGTTCATTTTTTCCACAAATGCGGCTTGGCTGCCGGAGATCAGCTCTGCAAGAACGGCAGCGGAGTCACTGTCCGACGCGGCTACCATACAGTGCAGCAGCGCCTCGACGCTGACTTCCTCGCCGGCACTGAAGCGGGGCTTTACAGACACAACGCCGATGCCTACATCGTTCAGCGCGGCGCGGCTGACCGTTGCCATTGTGTTCATATCCAGGCTTTCAATGGCGATCAGCGCGGTCATCAGCTTGGCCATACTGGAGGGATCGACCTTTTTATCCGGCTCGTAGGTGTAGATCATCGTGTCGCTGTTGCGCTCGTAAAGCACAACGGCCTTGGCGGTGTCCAGCATTTTTACGCTGCCATCGAGAGGTTTCTGGGCGTCTACACTATGGCTGCCGCTGCCGACCGAAGCATCCGGCTGTGCCAGAACCGCACCGGACAATATGGATATAAAGAGCGCAAGGCTCATAAAAAGACAAATTACTCTGACTTTTTTCATATTTCTACCTCAATATCTGTTCGCCGGACTTGTCCGGAGGGGAATTATTGTGTATTATTATATCAGTTTATCGTATCTTAGTCAATGCAGGAGGAGGGGCAATATGAAAAATCAAGGCGTAATGATTCTGCTGATCGTGATGATCATATTTCTTTCCATACTGATCGGTTTCTTCCTGGGCCGGAATATTGGCAGTTCGCCCATCCATATCTCGAAGCTGCCAGATGCAACGTCTGCAAGCACAGCCCAATCGGAGGATAAGATAAATATCAACATCGCGGATCTGGACGACCTGCAGAAAATTCCCGGTATTGGTATGATACTGGCACAGCGGATCATTGACTATCGGGATGCCAACGGGCCATTTGAAACCGTTTCTGAATTGACAAAGGTGAATGGCATCGGCCTGGACCGGCTGACTCGGATGATGGACTATATTACAGTGTGAGGATTGTTACGATGAAATTTGTTTCGTGGAATGTGAACGGCCTGCGCGCCTGCGTGCAGAAAGGCTTTCTGGAGCGGTTTAACGAACTGGATGCAGACTTTTTCTGTCTCCAGGAGACCAAGCTGCAGGAGGGGCAGATCGACCTTGACCTGCCCGGATATCAGCAGTATTGGTGCTATGCTGAGAAGAAGGGCTATTCCGGTACTGCCGTTTTTACAAAGCATACGCCCATATCTGTTACCCGGGGCATTGGGGTAGAGGAACTGGATAATGAGGGCCGGGTGCTTTGTCTGGAATACGAGAAATTCTTCCTGGTTTGCTGCTATACGCCAAATGCTCAGCGGGAGCTGGCACGGATCGACCACCGGATGCGTTGGGATGAGGCATTTCGTGATTTTTTGCACAAGCTTGATCAGAAGAAACCTGTGGTCATTTGCGGCGATCTGAATGTGGCGCACAATGAGATCGACCTGAAAAATCCCAAGTCCAACCGAGGCAACGCCGGCTTCTCTGACGAGGAGCGGGAAAGCTTCACCAAGACCCTGAATTTGGGCTTTACGGACACGTTCCGCTACCTGCATCCCGATGCAACGGATGCCTATACCTGGTGGAGCTATATGTTTAATGCCCGCAAGAACAACGCCGGATGGCGCATCGACTATTTCCTGGTATCGGAACGAATTAAGGAATCCGTCGAACAGACACCGATCTATTCTGATATTTTGGGATCTGATCACTGTCCTGTTGGCTTAATTTTGGGAATTTAGTTGACATTTTTGCAGTTTATGGTACAATAAGCTCGATATGCAAAGACTGTGCGAAAACCAAGCGCCTTTGGACGATCTCAGCGAGAGGGGATACGGTGTGAGCCCCTTGTGAAGCCGCGGTGCAAGCCATTTTCGTGTCGCCCGGGATGACCGGGACGGGCGCTCCCGTTACAGAGCAGCTAAGATGTCCCATATGGGATAATTAGGGTGGTACCGCGATTCAACTCGCCCCTATGCAAGTAGGGGCGAGTTTTATTTTGTATTATTTTATGGAGGTTTTTCCTATGAGTCATAAGCCCTATGGCGTAAACGAGCTGCGCGAAATGTTCCTGAGTTTCTTTGAATCCAAGGAGCATCTGCGGCTGAGCAGCTTTTCGCTGATTCCCCAAAACGACCAGTCTCTTCTGCTGATCAACTCCGGTATGGCGCCGATGAAGCCCTATTTCAAGGGCGAAGTTGAGCCGCCCCGCCGCAGAGTCTGCACCTGCCAGAAGTGCATCCGTACCGGCGATATTGAAAACATCGGTAAGACTGCCCGCCACGGCACATATTTTGAGATGCTGGGCAACTTCTCCTTCGGCGATTATTTCAAGAAGGAGTCCTTGCAGTGGAGCTGGGAGTTCCTGACCAGCCCCCAGTGGGTGGGCCTTGAGCCGGAGCGGATGTATCCGACCGTGTATGAAAACGATGACGAAGCCTGGGACATCTGGACCAAGGTTATCGGCGTTCCTGAGGAGCGTATGACCCGCCTGGGCAAGAAGGACAATTTCTGGGAGCACGGCGCAGGTCCTTGCGGCCCTTGCTCTGAGATCCATTACGACCGCGGCGAGGAATTCGGCTGCGGCAAGCCCGACTGCCGTCCCGGCTGCGATTGCGACCGGTTTATGGAGGTCTGGAACAACGTTTTCTCCCAGTTTGACAATGACGGAAACGGCAACTACACCGAGCTGGTGCAGAAAAATATCGACACCGGTATGGGCCTGGAGCGTCTGGCGGTGGTTTGCCAGAATGTGGGCAGCCTGTTCGATGTGGACACCGTTATGAACATCACCAACAAGGTTACTCAGCTGACCGGTGCATCTTATGGCCAGAGCGATAAGACTGATGTGTCTCTGCGTGTTATCACGGACCACGTCCGGGCATCTACCTTTATGATCGCTGACGGCGTTCTGCCCAGCAATGAGGGCCGGGGCTATGTCCTGCGCCGTCTGCTGCGCCGGGCTGCCCGCCACGGCAAGCTGCTGGGTGTCAACACGCCCTTCCTGTACGAGGTGGTCAAGACCGTCGTTCAGGAGAATGAATCCCACTATGCTTATCTGCGCGAGCGTGCAGATTATATCATTAAGGTGGTTAAGGTGGAGGAAGAAAACTTCGCCCGCACCATCGACACCGGTATGCGGATCTTTAACGAGAAGCTGGCTGAGCATAAGGCAAACGGTGAAACGGTATTCTCCGGTGAGGATGCATTCCTGCTGGCCGATACCTACGGTTTCCCCATCGACCTGACGGCAGAAATGCTGGAAGACGAGGGTATGAGCGTGGATATGGACAAGTTTGTCGCCTGCCGCGAGGAGCAGCGTGTCCGTGCCCGTGAGGCCCGCAAGGCCATGGGCGATCTGGGCTGGGCCGGTATTGACCTGGGCCTGGATAAGAATCCCACCACCTTCGTTGGCTATGAGAAAAACACCTGCGAGGCGAAAGTTCTGGCAGTTTGTATCGGCGAAGAGGTCTCCGGCTCTATCGCTGGCGGCGAGAGCGGCATCCTTGTGCTGGATAAAACGCCTTTTTACGCCGAAATGGGCGGCCAGGTGGCTGACCACGGCGTGATTATGGTAGGCGAGAGCCGCTTCAAGGTTACCAATGTCCAGAAGGACAAGGGCGGCAAGTACCTGCACTACGGCAAGCTGAATGCGGGCACCATCAAGACCGATGATATCGTGTGCGCCAGCATTGATGTGGAGCGCCGCAAGGCCATTATGCGCGCTCACTCCGCGACCCACCTGCTGCAGAAGGCGCTGACCGCTGTCCTGGGCGATCACGTGCATCAGGCCGGCTCTCTTGTTGAGCCTGACCATCTGCGCTTCGACTTTACCCACTACAGCGCTATGACCGCAGAGGAAATGGCAAAGGTGGATGCCATCGTGCAGAACGCCGTTCTGGAGGGCTACGACATCGTTACCCGGGAGATGCCCATCGACGAGGCAAAGCAGATGGGCGCAACTGCGCTGTTCAGCGAGAAGTACGGCGATACCGTTCGTGTTGTCAATATGAGCGGCTATTCCATCGAGCTGTGCGGCGGTACGCACCTGAATAACACTGCGAAAGTCGGCCCGTTCTTCATCCTCAGCGAGGGCAGTGTGGCTTCCGGCGTGCGCCGTATCGAGGCGGTTACCGGTAAGCTCTGCCTTGACGAGATGCAGAAGAACCGGGACAAGCTGTATGCAGCTTCTGCGATGCTGAAGGTAAAGCCCGCCGAGTTGGGCGAGAAAATTCAGGGTCAGATCGACGAGATCAAGAACCTGAAGCGTTCTATCGAAACCTTTAAGGCAAAGGAAAATGCCGGTCAGATCGACCGCTTCCTGTTCGGCGCACATAATGTGGGCGGCCTGAAGGTCATCACCGCGGCCATCGCTGATGCCGATGCCGGTAAGCTGCGGCAGATGGGCGATCTGATCCGGGATAAAGAGCCCGGTGCTGTGGCGGTACTGTCCTGCATTGCCGGCGAGAAGATCACATTCCTGGCTGTCTGCGGCAAGGATGCTGTAGCCAAGGGCATCAAGGCCGGCGACCTGGTGAAGCTGGTCTGCACCGAATGTGGCGGCAGCGGCGGCGGTAAGCCGGACTCCGCTATGGGCGGCGGCAAGGATGCTGCAAAGGTAGACAATGCGCTGGCGATGGTGGATGATTTCGTCCAGTCCAAGCTGAATTAATCACATTAGGGCGCTGCGCAAAGCAGCGCCCTTTTTTAGAGGGGAAGGGAGCAGCCGAATGAGAAAACTGATGTGGCTCACCGTTGGATTTGCGGGTGCTTGCGCATTTGGTGCGTACTGCTATAATCCGTGGCTGCTCCAAATTGCAGTTGTATGCTTATTTTTGGCGGCTGCTTGCCTTGTGCTGACGCGCTGGAAGATCGGCTTTCGCATTTTTACTGCGATTTTCCTGGGCGCGGCATTGGGGTTGAGTTACTTTAACGTGTACGACCTGACGGTGCTGCGTGATGCCAGGGCGATGGACGGCGAAACCCAGACGATCACCGTTGCGGTCGCAGATTTCAGCTATCCAACGAATTACGGCTGCGCCTTTGATGGCAATGTGGTACTCGGTGAACGTGCATATAAGGTGCGGACATATCTGAACACTGTGGAGGATCTTGCGCCGGGGCAGCAGGTAAAGGGCGATTTTCGCTTCCGCATCTCATTCTGGAACGAAGACGATTCGCTGAATAACGCCGGTAAGGGAATTTTCCTGTACGCATATCAAAGCGGCGACTGTACATATCTGAAGCAATATCAGCCTGGCTTGATGGATCTTCCTGCCGTTTGGCGCAATGAACTGAAAACGATGATTGGTAACGCTTTTCCCGCAGATACAGAGGGCTTTGCCCGGGCGCTGTTGCTGGGCGACACCAGCGGCGTTGACTATGAAATGGATACTGCGCTGAAGGTCAGCGGTATCCGACACGTCATCGCGGTGTCCGGTCTGCACGTTTCGGTTGTGTTTGGTATTCTGTATCTGTTGGCGGGAAAGAAACGGGTCTTGACGGCACTCATCGGCATCCCGGCGGTGATATTGTTCGCCGCGCTGGCAGGCTTCACCCCGTCTGTTACCCGTGCCTGCATTATGCAGATCCTGATGATGGTCGCACTGCTGCTGGAGAAGGATTACGATCCGCCTACGGCACTAGCCTTTGCGGCGCTGGTGATGCTGATCGCAAACCCGATGACCATTGGCTCGGTCAGCTTCCAGTTATCGGTAAGCTGTATGATCGGCATATTCCTGTTCGCAAGCAGAATTTATACCTGGATGACCCAAACGCCATACCTGGGCAGAGGAAAAGGCAAGCTGTCCACCTGGATATGCGGCTCGATATCCGTTTCCTTAAGCACGATGGTAACGACGACCCCGCTGACGGCATACTATTTTGGAACGGTCAGCCTGATTGGCATTGTTACCAATTTGCTTGCCCTTTGGGCAATTACGGTGGTCTTTTACGGCATTATGCTGGTCTGCGCGCTGGGATATATCTGGCTGCCCCTGGCGCGGTTTATTGGAGGCATCCTCGGGTGGCTCATCCGGTATGTGGAAGCGACTGCTGTTGTGATGGCGTCTGTGCCTATGGGTGCGGTGTATACGAAGAGTACGTATATCGTGATCTGGCTGATTTTTGCTTATGTGCTGCTGGCGATCTATCTGCTGAGCCGGAAGAAGCCTGCGATGCTGTTTTCCGGATTGGTGGTTTGCGCGCTCCTGGCTGCGGTAGCGCTGTCCTGGGTCGAGCCATTGCTGGGCGAATGCCGGATTACAATGCTGGATGTTGGACAGGGACAGGCGATCCTGCTGCAAAGCGAGGGAAAGAGCTTTCTTGTGGACTGCGGCGGCGACTATGATGAAGGTGCTGCCGACGTTACGGCAGAAACGCTGCTTTCGCAGGGGATATATAAGCTGGACGGCATCATCCTGACGCACTACGATGGCGACCACGCCGGCGGCGTGCCGCATTTGCTGACTCGGGTGGCGGCGGAAAATTTGTTTCTTCCATATGCGGAGGACCCGGATGGTGTGGCTTCAAATCTGCAAAGCAAATCCGATGCAGCCGTTCATTTTGTTCACGAAGACGTGAAATTATGTTATGGCAATGCGCAAATTACGATTTTTGCGCCGGTTTCTTATAATTCCGGCAACGAAAGCAGTATGTGTATCTTGTTCCAAACGGAAAATTGTGATATACTGGTAATAGGCGACCGGAGTGAGAAGACAGAGCGGATGCTTCTGGATCGGCGGGATCTGCCGGAGCTGGACGTGCTTGTGGCGGGTCATCACGGATCGAAAACATCCACAAGCATAGAGCTGCTGGAGGCAACAAAGCCGGAGTACGTGTTTATCTCGGTGGGGAAGGACAATCCCTATGGCCATCCGGCAAAGCAGACCATAGAAAGACTTTTGGAGTTTGGCTGCAAGATTCTTCGTACCGATGAGCATGGTACGGTAATTTTCAGGAGGTGATATCTTGGCAAAGCAGGATTTTAGTGCATTGCAGGAGCTGAAAGCCGCTATCAAGGCGAAAAAGCCGGAACGGCTGTACTTCTTCCACGGCGAAGAAATGTTTTTGCTGCGGTATTACTTGGGTCAGGTCAAGAAGCTCCTGATCGACGAACTGACGGAATCCTTTAATTTCCATCGGTTTACCAATGAGACCTTTGCGATGCAAGACTTTGCGGATGCGGTGGAAAATCTGCCGATGATGGCGGATCACACGATGGTGCAGGTGGATGATATCGACCTGTTCAAGCTGGCTGAATCGGATCGCAGTAAGATCATCGAGATCCTCAGCGATATCCCTGAATACTGCACCGTGGTATTTACCTATGAAACTGTAAATTGGAAGCCTGATAAGCGGCTGAAGCTGCTGTATGATGCGGTTAGCAAGAACGGACAGATCGTGGAATTTGCCAAGCAGGATCAGCGGGAGCTGATCAGCTGGATCATCCGCCATTTTGCCGCGCTGAAGAAGCGGATCACCCCGGATCTTTGCGCGTATCTGATCGACATTACCGACGGCACGATGACATCCTTGCGCAGTGAGATCAGCAAGATCGCGTCCTATTCCGGTGCTGAGGACATCTGCAAGGCGGATATTGACGCAGTTACTGAGCCTGTTCCGGATGCGGTGGCATTCCAGATGGCCAGCGATATCAGCAGCGGAAAGTATGACAATGCGATGACAAAGCTGCAGCAGCTGCTGAAGATGCAGGAGGAACCGCTGACCATACTGGGCACCATCGGCTCTCATTTTCGCCGCATTGGCACAGCCAGAACCTTGCTGGATAACGGCAAAAACGCTTCTGAGCTTATGCGGCTTTACGGTATGGCGGACTATGCCGCCCGCAAGACGATGGAATCGGCACGCCGTTTTTCGCCGGCGTTCTGCAAGCGCGCTTCTGAGCTGATTTTGGAAACGGATCGCAAGATCAAGACCTCCTTTGACACGCCGCAGCGGCTGCTGGAGATCCTGATCCTGCAGCTGGCACAGGAGGCATCGCGGTGATCAGGATTCGGGAAGCCATTGTGGTGGAGGGCCGCTACGATAAGAATACCTTGGCCCAGATCGTGGATGCACCGATCCTGGAGACCTCCGGTTTTGCTATTTTCAAGGATAAAGAGCAGCTTGCGCTTCTTCGTAAGGTGGCGCACCAGCGGGGACTGATCGTATTTACAGACTCCGACGGTGCGGGCTTTGTGATCCGCAATCACCTGAAGAGCGCCATTGAGCCTAAGTATCTGAAGCACGCCTACATCCCGGATATTTTCGGCAAGGAGCGCCGAAAGGCAGTTGCCGGCAAAGAGGGAAAGCTTGGCGTGGAGGGGATGCGCCCCGAAACCCTTGTGGAGGCCCTACGCCGCGCAGGCGCGACCTTTGAGGATGAGAAGACCCACACACCCCAGACTATCACAAAGCAGGATCTGGTGGAGCTGGGGCTGTCCGGCGGCAAGGATAGCAGCGAAAAGCGCAAGGCGTTGCTGAAAAAGCTGGAGCTGCCGGAGCATATGAGCGCAAATGCAATGCTGCAGGCGCTGAATCTGCTCTATACTGCGGATGAACTGCGGCAATTTATGCAGGAGAAATAAAATGGTAGACATTTCGGTTAAAAATTTAACCAAATTCTTTGTGATTGGTGAGAATCTTCTGGAGGGGCTGAGCTTTGACATCCAGGAGGGAGAGTGCGTTGCCATTCTGGGCCGTAACGGCTGCGGAAAGACAACGCTGCTTCGCATTCTCATCGGTGAGATGGACTATGACGACGGCGAGGTATACGTCAATCCCAACAAGCGGCTTGGCCTGATCTCCCAGATCCCCGTGTTCCCGGAGGGCTACACGGTGGAAAATGTCCTTCGCTGTGCCTATGCAGATCTTGATAGGATCCGCCGGAAGATGGAAAGCTTAGAGCAGGCGATGGCGCAAAACGCTACAACTGAACAGCTGCGCCTGTACGACAGTCTGGTCAATCAGTTCCAGTCCGGCGGCGGTTATGTAATGGACGTGGAAGTGGACAAGGTCTGCAACGGCCTGGGCATCACCGCCGAGCAGCGCGCTCAGGAATTTGACAGCCTTTCCGGCGGCGAAAAGACCCGGGTAAACCTCGCCCGTTTGCTGTTGGAAAAGACCGATATTTTACTGCTGGACGAGCCGACCAACCATCTGGATCTTCGCAGCGTGGAATGGCTGGAAAGCTATATTAATGCCTTTAAGGGCACTGTTTTGGCCATCTCCCACGACCGGTATTTTCTGGACCGGGTGGCAGATCGGGTCATCGAGATCGTGGACGGCCACGCAGAGTTCTATTCCGGCAACTATTCGTTCTATATCGAAGAAAAGCAGGCCCGCATTGACCTGCAAATGAAGCAGTATGAGCAGGAGCAGGCCAAGCTGAAACAGCTGGGCTACACCGTGGAGCGGATGAAGGGCTGGGGCATCAACAACCGCACGCTGTACCGCCGTGCGATGTCCATCCAGCACCGTATGGAGCGGATCCGAAAGACGGAAAAGCCCAAAACGGAGCGCACGATGAAGGCAAATTTTGCGGAAAAAGAGTTTTCCGGCGATCTGGTGTTCAAAACGAGAAATCTGGGAAAGTGCTTTGGTGACCGGGAGCTGTTCCGGGATGTGGAGCTTTTGGTGGAAGGTGGCGAGCGCATTGCCATCGTGGGCGATAACGGCACGGGTAAGACCACATTTATCAAGTGCTTGCTCGGGGATGAGGACTGCACCGGCAAGATCCAGTTCGGCCCAACGGTGAAATGGGGATACCTGCCTCAGATCATTCACTTTGCCCACCCGGAGCGCACTTTGTACGACACAATGCTCTATGAGAAAAACTGCACTCCACAGGTCGCACGTGACCGTCTGGGCGCCTTTATGTTCCAGGGCGAAGATGTGTTCAAGACAGTAAAGACCCTCTCCGGCGGCGAGCAGAGCCGCCTGAGGCTGTGTATGCTGATGGATGAGAAGATCAATATGCTGGTCCTGGACGAGCCTACCAACCCTCTGGACATTGCATCCCGGGAATGGGTGGAAGCGGCTATTGAGGAATTTGAGGGTGTGCTGCTGTTCGTGTCCCACGACCGGTACTTTATCGAGAAGTTTGCCGAGCGCATCTGGGAGC
>JAFTUO010000066.1 GCA_017466215.1 Oscillospiraceae bacterium
CCTTCATGGGCCCGGGGGTTTTTCGTTGGGATTTTTATTGACTGAGAAGTTCAGAAATTACTGCCATAACCTTGTCGTGGCAGCCGCCGCAGCCGGTGGAGCAATGGGTCACTTCTTTGACGGATTCAAAGGCGGCCAGAACATTGTCAAAGTTCTCGTGCTCGTGCAGCGCATCCAGAATGGCAAAGTAGCTTACCTGCTTGCAGTTACAGACCATATAATTTTCTTTCATATTAGTTGCTCCTTTCATTAAACATCCAGATAGCCGGACAGAACTTTCAGGGTGTTATACACGCCGTCGATGTGGCTGCGCTCATAGCCGTGGCTGGCGTAGACGCCGGCGCCGATCAGGCCGTGGCGGATGTCCACGCCGCTGCGCAGGGTGGCTTCCACGTCGGAGCCGTAATAGGGGTAGACATCCACAGCGTAGTCGGCCTCGGTCTTCTTGGCGGCTTCGATCAGCTTGCCGACGACTTCATAGCTGTAAGGACCGCCGGAATCCTTGGCGCAGATGGAAACCTGCCGCTCGGTGCATTGAAGACCGTCACCTACGCAGCCCATATCCACGGAAATAGCTTCCGTGATGCCGGCAGGAACGGAGGCAGATCCGCCGTGGCCAACCTCTTCGTATACCGTGATGTGGGCCCAAACCTTGCGGGAGGGCTTGATCTCGTTGTCGCTGAGGTACTTGGCAAAGCCCAGCAGGATGCCAACGGACAGCTTATCGTCCAGGAAGCGGCTCTTCAGGTAACCGCTGTTGGTGCGGCGGGTGCGGGGCTCAAAGCAGACGATGTCGCCAACCTGGATGCCCAGCTTCTTCGTATCGTCAGCGCTGTTTACATCCTCATCCAGCACCACTTCCGTGGAATCAAAGGACCGCTTTGCGGAGGAATAGTCACCGTTGACGTGGACGGATGCGTTGCAAAGCTGCAGCGTGCCGTCGATGACCTTGCCGTCTCGGGTATAGACCCAGACGTTTTCAGCTTCGCTGTTGTTGGCGTTCATACCGCCCAGAGGGGTCAGCTGCAGGCGGCCGTTGCCCTTGATCTGGGCGACCATTGCGCCCAGGGTGTCGGCGTGAGCTTCCAAAAGCAGGCCGTCATTTTCGTCTTCGCCGCCCAGGTCTACCAGAACGCCGCCCTTGGCGGTGATGGTGGCATTAAAATTCAGCTTTTCAAAGGCTTCCTTTACCCACGCGGCGGCCTTGGCGGTGTAGCCGGAGGGGGAGTCGATGGCAAGCAGCGTTTCCGTCTGCTCCCAGGCATATTCAGCATAGATTTTCTCAATCATTGTAGAGTCCTCCTAAAATCAAATAGTGCCATACGCCGGCCACTTCCCGCAGGAAATAGTTCAGGCGGATGGTAAAGCGCTGGGTGCGAGCCGGGATGCCTACGGCTTCAAAGCCGCAGTCCTCAGCAAACAGACCCGCGCGGTAGAGATGGTATTCGCTGGAGAGGATGCCGATTTGTTCCGGCCGTGTGCCGGTTTTCTCCTCGATGATTGCCAATGAGAAATTTAGGTTTTCCCAGGTGGAGGTGGATTTGTCTTCCAGCCACAGCCGGTCTTCCGGGATGCCCATTGCGGTCAGCTCCGTGAACATACATTGGGCTTCAGAAATGCCCTCATCCTCGCCCTGTCCGCCGGACAGAACGGCGATCGCTTCCGGATTTTGCGTCAAGTAATCATAAGCTGCGTCGATCCGCTCACTAAGAGAGATGCTGGGGGATGTGTCCTGCACTCTTGCGCCCAGCACGATAACGTACCGGCAGCTTTTCTCCGGGTCGCCGGTGCTGGCGCGCAGCACGATGGCTTCCGTTACAGCGAAGATCAGAATGCCGATACACAAAATAGTGGAGAGGACGGTCTTTAGCATTTTGGCCACCATCCGGCGCTGCTGCTTCAGCATTCCAATCAGGATGTAGCATACGCTCAGGGCGCTTAAAGCCAGGCAGATCAGTCCCAGGAACTCGTGGCCGTGGACGGCGGCGAAGCAAACTGCGCCCAGCGCGATCCAAAATACGGGGATCAGCCATTTGAAGATGTGCAGCTTCCTCATAACGCCCTCCGATTCTTACATTATAATATATTGTAGCATAAATATGACAAGAAAACAAGCCGCTCGGTGTGAGCGGCTTGTTGAATTTTGGAATTAAACTTCCTTGCTCTTGGTGGCGATCTCCATCAGGCACTTGGCGATGAAGTCACTGGGAGTCATTGCGCCCAGATCGTCGCCCTTACGGGTACGGACGGAAACGGTGCCGTTTTCCATATCCCGGTCACCAACGACCAGCATATAGGGAACTTTCTGCAGCTGTGCCTCGCGGATCTTGTAGCCCAGCTTTTCGCTGCGGCAGTCGGTCTCAGCGTGGATATTCACAGCATTCAGCTTGTCGGCAAGCTGCTTGGCGTAGTCGTGAGCCCGGTCGGTGATGGGCATTACCTTGACCTGGGTGGGCATCATCCACAGAGGCAGCGCGCCGGCATACCGCTCGATCAGGTAGGCCAGGGTACGCTCATAGCAGCCCAGGCTGGTGCGGTGGATGATATAGGGGATCTTCTTCTGGCCGTCAGCGTCGGTATATTCCATACCGAACTTCTGGGCCAGCAGCATATCAATCTGAATGGTGACGATGGTGTCTTCCTTGCCAAAGACGTTCTTGTACTGGATATCCAGCTTGGGACCGTAGAAGGCAGCCTCGTCGATACCGATCTCGTAGTCCACGTCCAGCTTGTCAAGAATCTCGCCCATAATGCGCTGGGCTTCTTCCCACTGCTCGGCAGTACCCTCGTACTTAATGCCGGCCCGGGCAGGATCCCACTGGGAGAAGCGGAAGGTGCAGTTTTCCAGCATACCCACGGTATCCAGGCAGTACTTTGCCAGCTCCAGACAGCCCTTGAACTCCTCTTCCAGCTGCTCGGGGCGCAGCACCAGATGGCCCTCGGAAATGGTGAACTGGCGGACACGGATCAGGCCGTGCATCTCGCCGGAATCTTCATTGCGGAAGAGGGTAGAGGTCTCGCCCAGGCGCATAGGCAGGTCGCGGTAGGAACGGGCGCGGTTCAGGAACACCTGATACTGGAACGGGCAGGTCATGGGGCGGAGCGCAAAGCATTCCTTGCTCTCGTCGTTGGGATCGCCCAGGATGAACATACCGTCCAAATAGTGATCCCAGTGGCCGGAAATCTTATACAAATCGGATTGTGCCATCAAGGGGGTCTTGGTCAGCAGGTAGCCCCGCTTCTGCTCTTCGTCTTCTACCCAGCGCTGGAGTGTC
>JAFTUO010000067.1 GCA_017466215.1 Oscillospiraceae bacterium
AACTGCATAACCGAAGAAGTAACGGAAATACCACGCTGTTTTTCGATCTCCATCCAGTCAGAGGTGGCGGCACGGGCATTTTTCTTGCCCTTAACAACACCTGCCTGGGCGATTGCGCCGCCGTAGAGCAGGAATTTTTCAGTTAAGGTGGTTTTACCGGCGTCAGGGTGGGAAATAATCGCAAACGTTCTGCGCCGGCTGATTTCTTCAATTAAGGTTGACATAATATTCCTCCAATAGGGTTAGTAGAATTTTTAATACGAACGCAAACTACCCTATGCTATGGAATTTTACAACCGCGCAAAGCTCGTTTCATCGTTTTCTCTCCTTAGGTTTTACGAATTCAATTCAGTTTACCACATTTTGGCCGGTTTTACAAGGGGGAAATAACAAGCCATCCCCTTGGCTCTCCCTTCGGGAGAGCTGGCACGACACCCTCTCCGTCCAAAATCAAAGATTTTGGACACCTCTCCCAAAGGGAGAGGCAAGAGGGGTGGCGTGACTGAGAGGGTTTGTGCATCACCCTACATCAAAAATCAGAGGACAGCCGGTTGGCTGCCCTCTGAAAAATATCAATTACTCGCCCTGCTCCAGAGCCAGGGTGATGGTGGTGCGGTCGCAGACCTCGGTAGGTCCAAAGTACTGGATCGCGCCGGGGTAAACGTAGCAGGTCTCGTTTGCCCAAGTTTCACGAACACTCTCGAAGAACTTGAAGGGTTTGCCGTCCAGCTCCACCAGAGCCTTACGGATAACGGGCTTGTCAGCACCGTGGCGGCGCTCGATGTTCATCATCTTGGTGATGGGCATACCGCCGGCAACCCACTCCTCAGCGGGAGCTTTCAGGTTGGAAACCTTGCTGAGGTAGCCGGTATAGCCGTACTGGATCAGCATAAAGGCATTGTAACCCAGGCTGTAGCAGTAGTCAGCATCGAAATTGGAGGGGAAAGCGCAGCGGCCTTCGTAGCCCAGGAAGTGGTGCAGGGGGCTGAACTTGCCCTTGTAAGTGCCGGCAGCCTTGCGGTCAGCCAGGTTCTTCTTGACCATTTCGGAGAACAGCTTCTCAGACTCGATCAGGGAAACCTGCACGTTGCCGTGGGGATCGCGCTCCAGGAACAGCTGCTGCTGAATGGACTGGGGCAGGATGGCGAAGACAGCCATAGACTCCTTGGTCAGGCCAGCCTCGATGAAGGCGTACTTCTCTTCCCAAGTGGGCAGCGCATTGAAAGCGTCAGCCTTTGCACCGGCCAGCAGCTCGTTGATCTCAGCGATCAGCACGGAGAACTCGGGAACGAACTCCACGATACCCTCGGGGATGACGGCAACGCCGAAATTCCAGCCCTTAGCAGCGCGGGTTGCAACGGAATCAGCGATATACTCGGTGATCTGAGCCAGAGACATCTTCTTGGCAGCCACTTCCTCGCCGATCAGGCAGATGTTGGGCTGGGTCTGCAGAGCAGTCTCCAGCGCAACGTGGGAAGCGGAGCGGCCCATAACCTTAACGAAGTGCCAGTACTTCTTGGCGGAGTTGGCGTCGCGCTCGATATTGCCCACGATCTCAGCATAGGTCTTGGTAGCGGTATCAAAGCCGAAGGAGCACTCGATATCCTCGTTCTTCAGGTCGCCGTCAATGGTCTTGGGGCAGCCGATAACCTGGATGCCGGTATTGTTGGCTGCAAAGTACTCAGCCAGCACAGCGGCGTTGGTGTTGGAGTCGTCGCCGCCGATGATGACGATGGCGGTGATGCCGTGCTTCTTGCACACCTCAGCCACCACGGCGAACTGCTCCTGAGTCTCCAGCTTGGTACGGC
>JAFTUO010000068.1 GCA_017466215.1 Oscillospiraceae bacterium
CTCACTCAGCGGCTGCAGCTGCAGCGGCGTGCACCGGGAGCGCACCGTAGGCAGCAGGCTCTCGGGGTTGTCGGCGATGAGGATGAACACGCCGTATTTCGGCGGCTCTTCCAGAACTTTAAGCAGCGCGTTCTGACCGGGGATGCCCATATCCTGGGCCCGGGGGAACAGATAGATCTTATGGTCAGATTCGTTGGGTTGGATGTAGATGTCCGCTCGCGCATCGCGGATCAGATCCACCGGGACGGTCTTTTTCTCAGGATCGTCCACGGTGATAAAGTCGGGGTGGTTGTCCCCGAGGACCTTGCGGCAGGCGCTGCAATTCATACAAGGCTTTTGGTGTCCCTGACACAAAATGGCGGCCGCCAGCAGCCGGGCCAGCGTATGCCGACCAGAGCCTGCCGGTCCGCTGATGAGATAAAAGTGGGAAATATGGCCGCTATGCAGGGCGTTTGTTAAATTTTGTTTCAGCTGGTCGTTGCCCAGCAAGCGGCGAAAACCCATAAAACTCTCCTTGTAAAATTAGCCCCACAGAGCAGACAGCATCGGGATGACCTGCTTCTTCCGGCTCATTACCTTGGGCAGGAAGACGGTGCTGTCCTTAGGCTGGATGTTGAAGGCCTGCTCGATGACCTCGTCGCTGCCTAGATAGATCAGCTGAGTACCTTCCATCAGCACGTCGGTGAGCATCAGGATCATCATCGAGTATTTTTTCTTTGTCTTGATTTGCTGCATCAGCGCCAGGAATTCGTCCTTGCGCTCCAGAAGTCTGGGACTGTCTACGCAGGTGATCTGCGCCACAGCCAGATCGTGGCCGGCGATGTGGAATTCCTTATAGTCCGCCATCAGCAGATCCTCGGCAGATTTGGCATCCACGGAGGAGGAGAAGATCTCCCGGCCCAGATCGTCCAGAGAAACATTGGCGATCCGCGCCATCCGCTCTGCGGTGCGCTTATCCCGCTCGGTGCAGGTGGGGGATTTGAACATAACCGTGTCCGACAAAATTGCGGCGGCCATCATACCCGCCATTTTTGGCGAGGGCATCAAGCCCCGATCCTGGAACATACCGGCGATGATGGTATTGGTAGAGCCTACGGGCTCATTGCGGACGTAGATGGGGTTGGTGGTCTGGATATCCGCCAGGCGGTGATGGTCGATGATCTCTAAGATATCGGCCTCCTCCAGACCGGGGACGGACTGACTGACCTCGTTGTGATCCACCAGCACGACCCGCTTTCTGCGGGGGCGCAGCAGGTGATACCGGCTCAGAACGCCGACCACTTTTTCCTGCTCGTCCAGAATGGGATAGCAGGAGTAGCGATGCTTCAGCATCTGCTCTTTCACATCGTCCACCCGATCCTCCAGATGGAAGCAGATCAAGCCCTTGGTATTGCAGATCCGGCTGACGGGGATGGACTGGAAGATCAGCCGCGCCGTCCGGTAGGCATCAAAGGGGGTGGAGATGATGCAGGTCTTGGTGGGAAGATTTCGCAGCTCGTCGCTCAGCTCCGCCTGGCACAGCACCAGACAGTTCACGTTCATTTGGAGCGCTCTGCGGATCGTCTCCGGCTGATGGCCGCACAAGACGACAGAATCAGCCGAGTTGAACAGCAGCGTTTCCTGCTGCTGAGGCAGGGCGATGCACACCTCGCCGGAGATCATATCTGTGCGGTCGCCGGCATCGTTCAGCACTTTGCCCTCCAGAATGGAAAGCACGTTGAAAAGGGGAACAGCTTCCAGCCGGCCGGCGGTGGCAAGGCTCATATTATAGTGGGCCACATCTTCCCGGGACAGCATACCGAACAGCGTGCCGTCATCGTTGGCCACGGGGATCGCGGCGATACCGCTGACGCTGCCCAGCGCTTCCCAGGCTCTGCCCATAGTAACGGCGGCAGAAAGCACCGGCGGCGTATCAAATTCCAGATCCTTAACCTGGGTGTGGATACTGCGCAGCAGCTGGGGCGGCTGGAAACCGAAGCGGTCCAGCACGATCTGGGTCTCGTCAGAGACCCGGCCCAGGCAGGCGGCAACATATTCCCGATCGCCCAAGGCATTGCGCAGGGCGGTATACGCCATAGCGGCAACGATGGAATCCGTATCCGGATTGCGGTGGCCGGTTACATAAATGGTGTCCATAAAAAACCTCCTATTCAGGGGGAATTAACGAAAATAGTGTCATTGCGAGGAACCCCGCAGGGGTGACGCGGCAATCCCCTAAATCCGGGGGATTCCCACGCCAGCGTTCGCGCTGGCTCGGAATGACAGAAAGATTAAGACTGCGTGATCTCTCCCGCCAGACTGCGCTGGAACAGACGGGCAATTTCCTGGGGCTGCATTCCCTGGCCAATGGCCCACATCAGCTTGGTCATCGCGGCTTCCGAGGTCATATCCCGGCCCTGAATGATGCCCAGCTGCAGAAGCTTGTTGCCCACCTGATAGACCTTCAGGTCAGAGCTGTCGTAAAGGCATTGGGTGGTGATCACCACGCTGATGCCGGCTTCCACAGCCCGCTGGATGCCGCTAAGGCCCTTGCGCAGCACCTGAACGCCGCCCAGACCAAAGGCCTCCACAACGATGCCCTTGTAGCCCATATCGGCAAGCATATTAAAAATTGCAGGATTCAGACCCGGGGTAAGCTTCAGAAGAAAAACATTTTCGCTGATGTCGGTAGCAAGGGCGGGGGCGCCGGTGTATTTAGGCAGCACCCGGGGGTCCAGCACCAGGCCCTGATTGCTGACCTGGCCGGCATAGCGGGCGTTGATGCTTTCAAAGGCGGAAAAGCCGGAGGCTCTGACCTTTACTGCCCGACAGCCCAGCATGATCTTCCGGTCAAAGGCCAGGAATATGCCCGGCTGCCCGGAGGCGGCCATAGCAAAAGCCGTCCGCAGATTGTCCGGTCCGTCAGACAGGAAATCCGTCAGCGGAAGCTGCGAGCCGGTAAATACCACGGGAACGTCGATATTCGGCAGCATAAAGGTAACAGCCGAGGCAGAGTATGCCATCGTATCCGTGCCGTGGGAGACAACGATGCCGTCAAAATCGCTGCGCCGCGTAAAAATGTGGCGGGCGATGGTCTGCCATTGCTCCGGCAGAATATTGGAGGAGTCAAGGCACATAACGTCCTCCACGGTAATATCGTAGTAGGTGCGAAGCTGATTCAGTTCCCGCTCCATAACGTCAGAGCGGCGGGGCTCAAGACCCTCTCCACCGTCAACGGAGGCGATGGTGCCGCCGGTGGTCAGCAGCAGGATGCGCTTTTTTGTATCCATAAACAGTTCCCTCACAGCTGGGACAAAATTTGGCAGATCGCGCCGATTTGCATAGTTCCACTAACTACATTATACCTGCATTATCGAAAAATAGCAAGATAAAATCGGGAATGATACCGCACTGTGCTTGCATTTTTTATTTTCGTGCAGTAAAATAAAACAAAATACCAATGGAGGGGAAACATTATGAAAGTTTTGGTTACCGGCGGTGCCGGCTATATCGGCTCCCATACCTGCGTTGAGCTGCTGAATGAAGGCTATGAAGTTGTGGTGGTTGACAATCTGTGCAACTCCAATCCCGAAAGCCTGAAGCGTGTCCAGGAGCTGACCGGAAAGACCCTGAAGTTCTACGAGGGCGATGTCCGGGACGAAAAGCTGCTGAAGCAGATCTTTGCAGAAAATGAGGTCTCCTGCGTGATTCATTTTGCCGGTCTGAAGGCAGTCGGCGAAAGCGTTGCGATGCCCTGGGAATACTATGATAATAACCTCAATTCCACTCTGGTGCTGACCAAGGTGATGAAGGAAGTGGGAATGAAGAATCTGATCTTCTCCTCCTCTGCCACCGTTTACACCGCGGACAATGAGATGCCCCTGAAGGAAACCAGCCGCACCGGCTACTGCACCAATCCCTACGGCTGGACCAAGTATATGACCGAGCAGATCCTCAGCGGTATGAGCCACGCCGACAAGGAGTGGAGCATCGTGCTGCTGCGTTACTTCAACCCCCTCGGTGCTCACCACAGCGGCCGCATCGGCGAAGATCCC
>JAFTUO010000069.1 GCA_017466215.1 Oscillospiraceae bacterium
TACCTGCCTCAGATCATTCACTTTGCCCATCCGGAGCGCACTTTGTACGACACAATGCTCTATGAGAAAAACTGCACTCCACAGGTCGCACGCGACCGTCTGGGCGCCTTTATGTTTCAGGGCGAAGATGTTTTCAAGACGGTAAAGACTCTCTCCGGCGGCGAGCAGAGCCGTCTGAGACTGTGTATGCTGATGGACGAGAAGATCAACATGCTGGTCCTGGACGAGCCTACCAACCATCTGGACATTGCATCCCGGGAATGGGTGGAAGCGGCTATTGAGGAATTTGAGGGTGTGCTGCTGTTCGTGTCCCACGACCGGTACTTTATCGAGAAGTTTGCCGAGCGCATCTGGGAGCTGAAGGACGGCAGAATCCGGGACTTCCGCTGCGGCTATGCAAAATACCGCTCCATTTTGGAGCACGAGGCTGCAGCCCAGCAGCCGGAACAACCCGTATCTAAACCGAAAAAGGAAAAACCCAAGGGCGGTACGAAGGATACGGACAAGCTGATCCGCCGCCTGGAGCGGGAAATCGAAAAGCAAGAGCAGCTGATTGCCGATCTTGATGTGCAGATCGAAGCAGCAGCCGCAGATTACGTAGAGCTGACCCGGCTTTTGCAGGAAAAGGAGGCCCAGGAAGCAGCCCTGATGGAGCTGATGGAAGCCTGGGAGAATGCCCAGGAGGGTTAAAAAACAAGTAGTGCCATCCGTTTAGTACGGATGGCACTTGATTTATTTTGCTACATTCTCATTGACATATGCTTCTATTTCCGGTATGTAAGGCTCTAAGGCATCTAATGCACAGTCTGGGTATTGATCCATAAGCGTGCCAATGTTGGCTCTGAGACTATCTGCAGCCGTGGGTCTTGTCAACAGCTCGGTAAACTCCGGGCTGATGTACGTAAGTGTAGTAAAAGGGTATTCGCCGCAAAAATCGAAGTTCTTCCAATCAAAGCAGACCTCTTTCTCTGCCATAATGCGGAGCAGTTCGTAGTCCGTCAGGTCTGTGCGGGATTTTGTAGCTTCATTGATAAAGGCTTCCATATCCGGAGCATAGGGCTCGATAAATAACATAGCGCTGCCCGGATATTCCTCTTCAAGCTGCGCTGCATAGGTTCTAAGACTGTCTGCGGCGGTGGGTCTGGTCATAAGTTCGGCGAATTCGGGACTGATGAGAATAAGCGTGGTGAAGGGATATTCGCCCATATAGCTGCAAGCGGCGTAATCGAGGACAACCTTCTTTTCCGCCATAATGCACAATAGTTCATAGTCTGTTAGCTCAGTGAGGGGTTTGGCTGTGTCGGTATTCGGCTCGGTGGCAGGCGACGTTTGCGTCGGATTTGCACTGCAGCCGCATAAGAATAGGGCAGCAATGAGAAAGATTAAAATTCTATGTAAGCCGCATTTCATAACGTTACCTCCTTATTGTTAGCTTCTTCTGACGGGTCATAATTACTATAGCACAAAAAATGTATTTGGACAATACTCTATTGACTACCAAGGTGGAAAGGTCTATAATAACGGAAGAAAAAAGAAACAAGGGGTGTTTAATTGTTATGAGTTCGTGCAACGGAAATTGCAGCAGCTGCAGCAGCGCTGATTGCGGCGACCGTAGGAAGGAAAGCCTGCTGGCGGCTTTGAATCCCAAGGCCAGCGTGAAGAAAGTGATCGCTGTGGTGTCCGGCAAGGGTGGCGTTGGCAAGTCCACCGTAACCTCTATGCTGGCGGTGGCGATGGCCCGCAAGGGCAAGCGCGTCGGCGTTCTGGACGCCGATATTACCGGTCCTTCTGCACCCACTGCCTTTGGCGTTCGGGAATGCCAGGGCGCAACCGATGAGGGGCTGTATCCTGCCTTGACCCGTGGCGGCATCCAGGTAATGTCCATCAATCTTCTGCTGGAAGATCCCGGTGATCCGGTGGTTTGGCGCGGTCCGGTGATCGCCGGCGCGGTCAAGCAGTTCTGGACCGATGTTATCTGGGAAGATGTGGACTATATGTTCGTGGATATGCCTCCCGGAACCGGCGATGTGCCCCTGACGGTGTTCCAGAGCCTGCCGGTGGACGGCATTGTCATCGTAACCAGCCCCCAGGACCTGGTCAGTATGATCGTGTCCAAGGCTGTGAAGATGGCCAATATGATGAGCATTCCCGTGTTGGGCTTCGTGGAGAACTACAGCTACCTGCAGTGCCCCGATTGCGGCAAGAAGATCAATGTCTTCGGCCAGAGCCATCTGGACGAGATCGCCGCAAAATTCGGTCTTCCGGTGCTGGCACGGCTGCCCATCGACCCCGCGGTTGCCGAGGCCTATGATAATGGCCTGATGGAAACGGTGGCTACAGACGCCATCAGCGGCGTTGTGGATGCTGTTGAGAAAATGTAAAAGAAATCGCCCACTTGCATTTTGCAAGTGGGCGATGTTTATCAGAAGATCCGGCCTACCAGATACCACAGAAGAAGCAGTATGAGGATAAACGGAATATACACGACCAGAGCAGAGGCGGCGATATATATCGCGGCGATGCCCAGATAATGCAGCGCAGCTACGATGCCGGCGAGGATCGCGGTGGTCAGCACAGCCTTACTGATCTGCTTGCCAATGATGTTGGCGAAGAAGAAGGTATACAGCGCACCGATCAGAGGATTCACGGTGCTGAGCGCAGCACCCACCAGCAGCTTCAGCGAGCCTACCAGCAGCATCAGCACCAGCAGACCCAGCATTACCACAGGCGCCCAGGTCAGCAGTCCTTCGGGCAGGAACGCCTCCAGAACGGCATTTGCGATCAGGTGCAGCACCATCGCAATGATGACGGACAGACACCGGAAGAAAAACCAGGAAAATACATTCTTTCCCTTAGGCAGCCAGCTGTCGGCCAGGTTTGCGACGAAGGCCAGAATGATCATCGTCAGCAGCTGATTGCAGATCAGCGGGTACATACTCTTATCGTAGATCAGAAAGCGCAGATAATCGCCGTCGATCTGGATAAACGGCAGGGGAGACAGCAGAAACTTCAGATCCACACCTAAAGAATGAATCACGATGGTGATCACATAGATGAAAAGAATGCTGATGGCAGACGAAACGGAACGATTCAGCACAGAGCCTTTGCCAAAGACAAATCGGCCCAGAACGCTGAAAACTGCGATGCCTACCAGCAGGAACAGCGCCGATTTCAGGAATGTTTCGAGTTGGAAACCCTCCGGCAGGACGCTTTCCAAAAGGGCAATGATAGCTTCCATAGATAACCTCCTGGGAATAGGGAAAACAGCCGCCAAAATTTGGCGGCTGTCTTATGTTGAAGATTGAAATTACTTCAGCTCAGCCTCAGCGCCAGCTTCCTTCAGCTCAGCGACCAGCTTCTCAGCATCTTCCTTGGAGATAGCTTCCTTCAGGGTCTTGGGAGCGTTGTCAACGATGTCCTTAGCTTCCTTCAGGCCCAGGCCGGTAGCAGCGCGAACGACCTTGATAACGTTCAGCTTGGAAGCGCCGGCAGACTTCAGAATGACGTCGAACTCGGTCTTCTCTTCAGCAGCCTCAGCAGCACCGCCAGCAGCGGGAGCAGCGACAGCAGCAGCAGCGGCGGAAACGCCGAAAACTTCCTCCAGAGTGTGAACCA
>JAFTUO010000005.1 GCA_017466215.1 Oscillospiraceae bacterium
GTTTGGAGATCTTTTCGATGGATTCGGGGGTGGAAACAGGCTTGCCGCAGCCGTCGCAGTAGAACACCGGGATGGGCAGACCCCAGCGGCGCTGACGGGAGATACACCAGTCGGCACGCTCGCGGATCATACTGACCATACGGTCCTCGCCCCAGGCGGGATACCACTGCACATTCTCGATGGCCTTGACTGCCTGCTCCTTAAAGGATTCGACGGAGCAGAACCACTGGGGCGTGGCGCGGAAGATAACGGGCTTCTTGCAGCGGTCGTGGTGGGGATAGGAGTGGACGATGTTCTCGGATGCGAACAGCGCGCCGCTTTCCTGCATATCAGCGAGGATGACGGGGTTGGATTCTTCCGTCTTCAGGCCGGCATACTTGCCGGCATAGTCGGTGTGGCGGCCGTAGTCGTCCACGGGAACGACCAGATCCATACCGTAGCGCATACAGGTCTGATAGTCGTCAGCACCGAAGCCGGGGGCGGTGTGGACACAGCCCGTACCGGAATCCATCGTAACATACTCGGCGTAAACCAGGCGGGAGGTCTTGTCAAGGAAGGGATGCTGCGCCAGCATATTCTCAAAGAATGCGCCGGGATAGGTGGCCAGAACTTCGTAATTCTCGAAGCCGCCCATCTTCATCGTCTTTTCCATCAGCGCCTCGGCCATAATGTAGGTCTCGCCATTGTCAGCCTTGACCAGAACGTAGCTGTCCCGGGGGTGCAGGCAGATGGCCATATTGCCGGGCAGGGTCCAGATGGTGGTGGTCCAGATGACGAAGTAGGTCTTGCTCAGGTCGAAACCGGAGAGCTTGCCCAGATCGTCCTTCATAGCAAATTTGACGTAAACAGAGGTACAGGGATCGTCCTGGTATTCGATATCGGCCTCGGCCACAGCGGTGGCGCAGAAGGGACACCAGGTAACGGGCTTCAGGCCCTTGTAGATGAAGCCCTTGTCAAACATCCGGCCAAATACCTTGACCTCCTGGGCCTCGAAATGCTTATCCATCGTGCGGTAGGGGTGTGCCCAATCGCCGACAACGCCCAACCGCTTGAAGCCGCCCATCTGCTTCTGGATGAAATCCTCGGCAAAGTCCTCGCAGGCTTTGCGGAACTCGGGAACGGACATATCCTTGTTCAGCTTGCTTTTGGACTTCTCGATGGCCCGCTCGATGGGCAGACCGTGGTTATCCCAGCCGGGGACATAGGGGGTGTAGTAGCCCATCATAGCGTGGCTGCGGATGATGAAGTCCTTCAGCGTCTTGTTCAGGGCGTGGCCCATATGAATGTAGCCGTTAGAGAAGGGAGGGCCGTCGTGGAGAACGACGGGGGGGAGATCCTTATTTTTCTCCAGCATTGCATTGTAAAGATCCTGCTCCTGCCAGCGCTCCAGCATACCGGGCTCCCGGGCAGGCAGACCGGCTTTCATCGGAAAGTCCGTCTTCGGGGTGATGATGGTGTTTTTATACTCCATTGGAAGATACCTCCATTAAAATTCATAATAAAAATGCCTTTGCCTCTAAATAAGAGACAAAGGCATCTGTTACCTCTGCGGTACCACTCTTGTTCCGGCTTGTGGCCGGCACTCGTGTGCGCGGTATCGGGCGCGACCGGCGCAGCCTACTGTCCGGATGGAGTTCAGTGCGCAGCTCGGAGGGGATGGTATTCTGCCGCCGACGCTGCCTCGCACCAACCGGCAGCTCTCTTCAGAAGGGAGGGTAGAATACTGTGTCCTCGTCATTGCTTAAACGTTATTCTTATGTGTGGGGTCGTAGTTGCGGCCGAACTGCAGATTGTCAAACTTCCGGCTGGTGGTGTCATTGACGGGGTGGCGGGGCTCAGCCTTGGGAGCGGAGTCCTCGGTAGTGCCCATCATCGCCTCCAGATTGGAAGAGATCTCGTCTGCCATCGCATCTGTCGGATCAACAGCGGGAGGAATAATGCCGGACTCCTTGTCGAAGTCGTACATCTCCGGTGCGCCGGGAGCTGCCTTAACAGGAGCGGGGCGGTTGGCCTCGCGGATCTGCTCCAAAGCCTGAACGCAGGCCTTGATCTGCTCCTCGATCTTCAGGATCTTTTCAGAGGCGGCGCGCTTGGCTTCTTCTACCCGGGCGTTTTCTTCCGCGATCAGGGCATCGGAATTCTTGGCATTCTCAATGGCAGCGGCGTTGGCCTCTGTCAGCATCTGGGTGCATTTGGCCTCTGCTTCCTTGATCATTTTGTCGCAGGCCTTCTGCGCATTGACGATGGCGTCTTTCATACTGGCTTCGTTCTGGCGGTATTCCTCCAGCTTGCCCACAAGAACGCGCATCTTGTTTTTCAGCAGGGCGTTTTCCTTGTACAGGGTGATATAATCCTCGGTCAGCGGCTCCAGGAACTCATCAACGGCAGTCATATCATAGCCGCCGAAGGTCTGCTTGCCGAAGGAGATCTGTTCAATTTGTTGCGGTGTAAACATATTCTATCCTTTCCCGGAAAGCCTTAAATGTAGCTTTCGACTTCAGCCTGAAGATTTTCCAGATCGCCAACCACATCCATATTGTGGGGGCAGAACAAATAAGTAGACTGTGCTACCTTCTTGACCTTGCCGTCCACTGCGTAAGCGCAGCCGGACAGGAAGTCCACAACGCGGCGGGCCATAGCCTTGTCCACGTTCTCCATATTCAGGATGACAGCCTTTTTGTTGCGCAGGTCATCTGCGGCCTTGGAGGTGTCGTTGAAGGTGGAGGGGTGGAACAGGACGACCTCCTGACGGTTGCCCAGGCTGACCACCTGACCGCTGAAGCCGGTACGGCCGGTGTTGGCGGTGGCAGTGGTGGAAGCGGTGGACTTGTAGTCAGTGTCCTCGTTGGTGTTTACATTAAAGAAAGAACTGCGGCGACGGGCAGGGCGCTCTTCCTCGACCTCTTCTTCGTAGGTGTCGAGACCCTCTTCCTCTTCGTAATCGTCGAACTCGTCATCGCCGTAGGGCTGTGCAAACTTTTTCAGATTGTCCCAAAAACTCATAGTCATTTCCTCCTGTATGTTCTCATCATTGCTGATGTGCATAGTTTCTTACGCCGAAAATGGCGGTGCCCACGCGGATCATCGTGCTGCCGCAGCGGATCGCATCGGCAAAATCATCGGACATTCCCATAGACAGAATATCCATAGATACATTATCGCCTTTTTTTGCCGTTATGTCAACAGCAAGGTTATAGATTTCTTGAAAAAATTTGTCATTATCCCCCGGATTTTCACAAATCGGCGGGATGGCCATCAGGCCTTTTACGGCAATATTGGGAAAATTCGCAATATTATCAAGAATTTCCCAAATTTCGGGGATGGCGAAGCCGGTCTTGTTTTCCTCCTGGCCGATGTTGATCTCCAGCAGGATGCTCTGGCAGATGTTTTGCCGGGCGGCCTCCTTTTGAACGGCCTCCAGAAGCCGCAGGCTGTCCACACTCTGGATCAGATCTACCTTGCCCACCACCTGCTTGACCTTGTTGGTCTGCAGATGGCCGATGAAATGTACAGGCGCGCCGGTGTAGGCATTGTCAGCAAGCTTTGCCGTCAGCTCCTGCACCCGGTTTTCGCCGCAGCAATCTACGCCGCCAAGGATCGCTTCCCGGACGGCTTCGGCATCGTTCATTTTCGTGGCAGCGCACAGCAGGATGTCTTTCGGATCCCGTCCGGCGGCGATGGCCGCGGCATTCATTTTTGCCCGGATGGCGGCGATGTTTTCAGCAATAGACATAGATTAACCTCGTGCTCTTGCAGCTTGCAAAAATAAGATGGTGTCATTGCGAACCAGTGACCGATGTCACTGGTGTGGCAATCTCCTCCTGTTCAGGGGATTCCCACGCCAGCGTGCGCGCTGGCTCGGAATGACATACTGTTTTAATGTGCTCTATAAGGGCTGCTTTTTCGTTGGGCAGCTGCTCCTCCAGCACCGCGTCCAGCAGGGCATTGAGGGTGCGGCCGATGGCCTGCCCCGTGATACCCAGAGCCATCAGATCGTGGCCGTTGACTGCCAGATCCCTGACGGTCAGGCAGCTTTCCTGGGCAATGATCTCGTCGATCATAGTATCAATTTCACCGAAATCGAAATAATCGCCGGTAACGCCCTTGCTGGTAAAGTCGGCCTTTTGCAGATCCATCAGCTGTCGCAGGGCCTCCTCGCCATAGCGGCTCAGCAGGCGGCGCAGCAGCTTGCGGTCTGCCACGATCATATCCATATGGTGCTTGATGAGGAAGACAACCCGCTCCCGCAGGGCGGTAGGCGCTTTCAGCCGCAGCAGAATCTGGTCTGCCAGCTCTGCGCCCAGCTGGGCGTGGCCGTAAAAATGGCCCTGGCCGTCTTCATCAAGGGTGAACGCGGCCGGCTTGCCGGTGTCGTGCAGCAGCGCGGCCCACCGCAGAGCCAGATCCTTGGAAACGGCCTCGGTAACATAGGCCGTGTGGGTGAACACATCGTAGGCGTGGTGGGAAGAATGCTGCTGAAAGCCCACCGTGGCGGCAAGCTCCGGAATGACCTGGGTCAAAATCGGGATGCAGCGAAGCAGATCCCGGGCATTCACCAGGGGAAGCAGTTGACATAACTCTTCAAAAACCCGCTCCCGGGCCAAATTTTCCATCAGCGGCGCCAGCTGCGCCATTGCATTCGCGGTCTCCCCATCCGGGGTCAGATCAAAGCGGACGGCAAACCGGACACCCCGCAAGATGCGCAGGGAATCCTCCCGAAAACGGGCGGCAGGGTCGCCAACGGCCCGCAAAATCTTATTTTTCAAATCATTTTGACCGCCAAAGGGATCGACAAAGCCCCGGGTGGGGGAGTAGGCCATGGCATTGACGGTAAAGTCCCGGCGGGAAAGATCTTCCCGGATATCTGTAACGAAGGTTACCTTGTCCGGGTGTCGGTTGTCTAAGTACGCACCCTCGGTGCGAAATGCGGTGATCTCCACCACACCCTCCGGCGCGATCACGCCTACCGTGCCGTGCTTTTCGCCTGCCAGGACCAGGGAACGGTCGCAAAATACTTCCTTGATCTGCACCGGCGTGGCGGCGGTGCAAAGGTCGTAATCGTGGGGCGTTAATCCCAAAAGCGCATCGCGGACACAGCCTCCCACCGCATAGCAGGGAAAGCCGGCTTCCTCCAAAGCGTTCAGGCAGGTCAGCACATACTCCGGGATCAGCATTCGCTGTCCTCCTCGTCGAAATAAATATCATCCAGCGACAGCGGGATCAGACTGCAAAGGTCGGTGATCTGCCAAATGACCACAGACAGGAAGAACAAAATATTGCCCCAGCCCACCAGGGAAATGCAGCTGAAGAAAATGGTAGCCAGGCTAAAAAATGCGTAGGGACGGCGCTTGCCCTCCTGAGCATCAAAGGTTGCCCGTTGGTAGGTAGTCAGCATCAGGCAGGCGGTGGCCACCAACTGGAAGCAGTAGTCCAGAATCTGGGGATCGGAGCTCCAATGACGGTAATAGCAGATCAGTCTAAACATCAGATATACGCAGATGCCGATGTGGACCAGCACCGACGGAGCTGTGCCCCGACGGCGGTATACGCCCGTCAGCACCAGCAGCACCGCAGCGCCCATACCCAGCACCGCGGCAATGACCTCCAGGGTGTCGATGGCGGTGAAGATCTCTATAAAAGAACTGATGAAGATGCCGGCGGCGGCAACAAATGCGCCGTAGCCGCTTACATCCGATGCAGGGAAGTTAAACTCGTATTTGCCGGCCTCCAGAAGATCCCTGGTCAGAAAAAACAGCGCAACCATAGCGCCGATTACCAAAATCAGCAGCAAAATGGCGGCAAAATGGCCGGTAACGATAAAACCCTTCTGGTCCACGCCGGAGGTCATCAGCCACACCCGCAGCAGCAGACCGACGCCGCCGGTAAGCAGCGCCCATAAGGGTAGATTTAAGGGATTGACAAAACGTTTCATACTTGCCTCCAGTAGGCTGAAGTGAGGATCCTTATTTGAGCATCAGGATCAGATAGAAAATGCCGGTGAGCAGGGGCTGATGCAGCAGGTACAGCCACAAAGACTGCTTGCCGCAGAAGCTGAAAAAGCGGATGAGGATATTTCTGGTGTCAACGCCCGGCATCAGGCTTTCCTTGCGGCGGTAGAGGGTCTTGCCCAGCACCGCGCCCAAAAGGAAGAAGCCAAAATGGGGCAGCAGAGGGAAATAATCCGCGGAGGCGAAGCCTCTCCACGGCAGGCCGAATACCATCAGCCAGCAGTGCTCCACCGGCGGCTGTGCCCACAGCCAAAAGCCAAATGCGGTCAGCACGCCGCCGCATATCAGCAGCGCCCACCAGGGAAAATTGCGAAACAGCGGCCACAGCAGCATACATATGCCAAGACAGTGCAGCACGCCGAAATAGATGATAATACTGCGGTCATAAAGCTTAAGCCAGTACATTCCCAGGGTAACGGCGGTGATGCCCAGGCCGCAGCCAAGGACGATCAGTCCTCTGCGGACGCTGCGTGAGCCTAAGGTAACGCAAGTACCGCTCAGCAGCAGGAACAGCACGCCGCCCCAATCTCTGACAAAGGTGAACGCTGCCGGATAGTCCCAATCGACCAAGCCGTAAAGCTCCACCATATCATAGACAAAATGCATCGCAATTACACCGAGAATGCAGATGCCCCGAAAGACATCCAGCTCCCAGATTCGCTTTTTCATTAACCGTTTGCCTCTTTTGCAGCTTCCTCTTCCAGCACCCGGTAGGCCACCTTGCCCACCAGGGTCTTGGGCAGCTCGGCGCGGAATTCCAGCTCCCGGGGCAGGGCGTATTTTGCCATCTTGCCGGCGCAGTAGTTCAGAATTTCCGCTTTCAGCTCCTCTGTCGGCTCGATGCCGGGCATCGGAACGACGTAGGCCTTGATCTTCTGGCCGCGGTACTCGTCCTTGATGCCGATGACGCAGGAAAGCAGTACCTTTTCGTGGCCGTCGATGATATTCTCCAGCTGGGAGGGATAGACATTGTAGCCGGAGGTGATGATCATTCTCTTAAGACGCTGACGGAAATAGACGAAGCCGTCCTCGTCCATATGGCCCAGGTCGCCGGTGTGCAGCCAGATGCGTCCGTCACCGTGCTGGCGCAGGGTCTGGGCGGTTTCTTCCGGGTTGTCCATATAGCCCAGCATAACCGTCGGGCCGGAAACGCAGATCTCGCCCTCGGTGTTGGGGTCGCACTCTTCGGTGCTGCCGGGCTTGACGATCTTGTAGAAGGTATCGGGGAAGGGAACGCCGATAGAGCCGCTGCGGGCGTAATCCTTGGGGGTCAGGCAGGATGCGGTAACGCATTCTGTCGTGCCGTAGCCCTCCCGGATCTGCTGGTCGCAGTTGTGCTCTTTTAAGAAGGCGTCTACCTTTTTCTTCAGCTCCGGACTCAGGCTGTCGCCGCCGGAGAAGATGCCCTTCAGGAAGCTCAGGTCCACACCCTCCAGATCCTCAGCCCGCAGCAGGGCCTCAAACAGCGTGGGAACGCCGGGGATCAGGTTGGGCTTTTGCTTTTTCAGGGTGTCTGCGTAAACCTTGACGCTGAACTGGGGGATCAGAATGCAGGTTGCACCGCCGATCAGCGCGGTGTGGATGCCAATGCCCAGGCCGAAGCCGTGGAAAACCGGCATAATCGACAGCATTTTCATACCGGCAACGCTGTTGTAGCCGGAGGCGGCGATGGTCTGCAGGCCCAGAGCGTTAAAGTTCAGGTTGGACAGCATAATGCCCTTGGTGGTGCCGGTGGTGCCGCCGGAATAGAGGATGGCACCGCAGTCGTCATATTTGCCGTTTTCCTCGGGAAGCGCGGCATTTCTGCCGGCACGGATCATATCGTACCACAGCGTGTAGCCCTTAGCCTTGGGCTTTCTGTCCGCTTTGCCGCCGGAGGTGATGGGGTAGAGCATATTTAAAGGTGCAGGCAGCTCGTCAGCGATCCGGGCAATCAGAACGGTTACAGGCTGCTCTACCTTATCCAGAATGGAAGCAACCTTATCGTAAAACTGGGCAAGGGTTAGAATGGCCTTGCTGTGGGAAACGTTGAGGTAGAATGCGATCTCCTCCGCAGCAGACAGCGGGTGAATCATATTGGGGATCGCGCCGATGCGGTTCAGAGCGTAGAAGCAATCCAGCGCCTGGGGGGTGTTGGCCATACAGATGGTTACCCGGTCGCCCTTCCCAATGCCCATCTGGGTCAAGCCCTTGGCGGCGGCATCAATGCGCTTCATAAACTCGGCATAGGTAGTCTCCTTGCCCATAAAGCTGTAAGCGATGTTGTCCGGGTACTTTCTTCCAGCCTCTCGCAGAAGCTGATACATACTTACGCGGGGATAGTCAATGGTGGCAGGGGTGTTGCCGTAAAACTCTCTCCACGGTGCAGATGCGGAAATGCCCATATTTATATCTTCCTTTCAATTAGGCAATATCTTATGTATTATATCAGGAAATTGTGAATATTTCTAGTCCTAACTTTATTATTTGCACTTGTTTCTGACGGGAATCCGGAGTATAATAGAAAAAATTGCTCTTTTGGAGGACTTAGTATGCTGTTAGGTGGAATCGTGCTGCTTTCCGCGCTGTTTGCTGCGGCAATGTGCATCGGTGCGGATGGGCTAAGCTGGCTGTGGATCGCGCCGGTGAGCTTTGCTGGTGGTGTTCTGGCGTTGGCGATACTGGCGTTTGCGTTTTTTTGGTTTATGTGCCAGATCGTGGATCAGTCGAAAGAGCAGGAGCACGACAGTAAATTCTACCGCGGTATGATGAAGCTCTACATTTCCGCCATTAAAACGGTCATTCGCCTGCGTATCCATACCGAGGGTCTGGAAAAGACCCCGAAGGACGGCCGCTTCCTGCTGGTGTGCAACCATACCAGCCTTGCCGATCCGGTGATCTTGCTGCACTGCTTTGCAGAAAGCCAGCTGGCTTTCATCTCCAAGCGGGAGAATGCGGATATGTTCCTGGTAGGCAAGGCGATGCACAAAATTATGTGCCAGACCATCAACCGGGAAAACGACCGGGAGGCCTTAAAGACCATCCTCAAGTGCATCCAGCTGATCAAGGATGACGAGGTGTCCATTGCTGTATTCCCGGAGGGCTACATACATCCGGACAAGAAGCTGCACCAATTCCGCAGCGGCGTATTCAAGATCGCCCAGAAGACCGGAGTGCCCATTGTGGTGTGCACGCTGAAAAATGCGCCCCAGGTATTCACCAATCTGCCCAAGCTGAAGTCTACGGATGTAGAGCTTCATCTGCTGGACGTGATCCAGCCGGAGCAATACGCCGGAATGACCACCGTTGCCCTGGGCAACTGGGTGTATCAGATGATGGCCGACGACCTGGGCCCTGAGCTGGTAGTCCAGGAAGAGGAAATGTAAATCGGCACTTGATTTACCGGTTGAAACTCGGTATAATAAGGTGTCAAATGTGTCAATTACCCAATTTTGGAGGATATATCAATGAAAAACAGCGAAAAAACATTGGATATGATCGTAAATCTGTGCAAGAACCGGGGCTATGTCTATGCCGGTTCTGAGATCTACGGCGGTCTGGCAAACTCCTGGGACTACGGCCCTCTGGGCGTGGAATTCAAGAACAATGTCAAGAAGGCTTGGCTGAAGAAGTTTGTGCAGGAGTCTGACTACAATGTGGGTCTGGACGCCGCTATCATTATGAACCCCACCACCTGGGTCACCACCGGCCACGTTGGCTCTTTCTCTGACCCTCTGGTGGACTGCAAGGGCTGCGGCTCCCGTCAGCGTGCTGACCAGCTGATCTCCGCTTCTGAGTCCGGCAAGCTTGTGAACGTGGACGCCATGGACACCAAGGAAATGAACGCCTTCATCGAAGAGCACGAAGATGTTGTCTGCCCCGTCTGCGGCAAGCACCACTTCACTTCCATCCGTAACTTCAACCTGA
>JAFTUO010000070.1 GCA_017466215.1 Oscillospiraceae bacterium
CACATTAAAGCCGATCTCCAGCTCCTTGCCGTCACCGGCAATGGCGCAGCGGTCTTCTGCCGCACCGATGGTGGTGTTGGTCCGCAGCAGCAGTACCTGGTCGGAGAACACGCAGCGAACAGGGCTCTTGTACTTTTCGGATACGATCAGACCCACACGCTCAATGGAAGAGGCCAGATCTCCCACATTTGCCACCAGCTTCACGGGGCAGTTGGTGGGAACCACCCGGCGCCAATCCAGGAAGTCACCCTCCAGCAGACGGCAGATCAGGGTTGCACTGCCCATCTGGAAGAGAATATGCTTACTGCCCAGGGTGAACACCACCTCGTCGTCGCAGTCCTGCAAAATTTTCTCTGCTTCCTTCAGGCCCTGGGCGGGAACTACGAAAGAGAGCTTTCTGTCAATGGAGTCCTCGGTGTGGTACGTTCTGCGGGCCAGACGGAAACCGTCCACAGCAATGGCGGAAACACGGTCTTCCTCCACTTCAAACTTGACACCAGTGTGGATGGGACGGCCCTGGTTCTCGGATACCGCAAAGATGGTACCGCCGATCAGCTCTTTCAGGGCACTCTGAGGGATCCGCACACTGCGGCCGCTGCCCACATCGGGCAGTTCCGGATAATCTTCGGCAGATTCTGCAGAAATGGTAAAGGAGGCATAGCCGGCCCGGATGGAAACCTTATAATTTTCATCCACTACCACGGTGACAGGTCCCTCGGGCAGTCTGCGGATAATGTCGCCAAAGAGCTTGGCAGGCAGAATACAGCTACCCACGTCCGTGACTTCTGCTTCGATCTGGTACGTAATGGCAGTTTCCATATTGTAGCCGGTCAGGCTCAGGCCGGCGGCGGCATTACACAAGATACCTTCAATGGCAGACAGGGCACTTTTCTGTGCCACGGTTCTGCCGGTAATATTCAGACCCATAACCAACATATTTTTTTCACAGGTAAAGCGCATAGTAAATACCTCGTTTCTGAAAAATAATATATAAATATATATAAATAGATAATTTAGGTAGTAGTAATAGCAGTAGTACGATTTTATGTGGAAAAGTGGTTTTTTTCTTAGAGCCGCAAGGGTTTTTTGTCCACAGGCAAACTGTTGAAATTAAGAACTTTTCAACAGGTCTTGTGGAAGAAAACCGGCTTTTGTTTTTTCCACAGATTTTTTATCCACTTTCCACAGCCTTTGTGGATAAATCGGGAAACGGAAAAAGATGCTTTTCTACGGATCACAGGCAGGAATTGATGTTGGCCGTAATATCACGGATGTTGTTCTGCAGGGTTGCGTTGCCGCCCTTAAGTGCAACTTCTATCTTGCGGATACCGTAGAGAATGGTGGAATGGTCTCTGCCAAATTCCTTGCCGATATCCGGCAGGGAGAGGTTGGTCAGTTTGCGGATCAGGTAAATGGCAATCTGGCGGGCTTCGGTGGTGCCCTTGTTTTTCAGAGTACCGCGCAGGACCGTCTCGTCAATGGAGTAGAACTTACAGACCTGGGAGATAATCAGACTGGGTGTGGGCAGGGCGTTGCCTTCGCTCTTAAACATATCTGCAATGGCCCGGGTTACGTTTTCCAAAGTCAGTTCCATTCCGTTCAGATCCACGTAGGCCCGGAGCTTTTTCACGGTGCCTTCGATCTGCCGGACGTTATTGGTCACATTGTTGGCAATATAATTACAGACGTCGTCACTCAGATCCAGCGCCAGAGAGGTGGCCTTGTTCTTAATGATCGCCATTCTGGTCTCGTAATCCGGAGGCTGAATGTCAGCAAGCAGACCCCATTCAAAACGGGTCTTCAGCCGGTCTTCCAAGGTCAGCATATCACTGGGCTTCCGGTCGGAGGTCATGACGATCTGCTTATGCTCTTCATACAGGGTGTTGAAGGTGTGGAAAAATTCTTCCTGGGTGGAATCCTTACCGGCGATAAACTGAATATCATCGATCAGGAACAGGTCTGCTTCCCGATATTTACTGCGGAACTCGATGTTTTTACCGCTCTGCAGCGCAGCGATCAGCTCGTTGGTAAACTGGTCGCCCTTGATATACACGATGTTGACGCCGGGATTTTTCTTGCGGATGCCATTGGCAATGGCATACAGCAGGTGGGTTTTGCCCACACCGGGAGGGCCGTAGATAAACAGGGGGTTATACACCTGACCGGGGGTGTTGCTGACGGCAATGGCAGCGCCGTGGGCAAACCGGTTGGAAGGGCCGACCACAAAGTTTTCGAAGGAAAACTGCGGATTGAAATCCATAGCGGTGTTGCTGCGGCCCTTGGAACGGTAGGTATTCAGCTCCTCGTCGCCAAATACGATCAGCTTGGCATCGGAATGAAAGATCTCTTTCAGGGCGTCCTGAATAAATGCGGCGAAACGGCGGCGGATAATATCCCGCCGAAAATCAGAGGGAGAATACAAAATCAGCTGTTCTTCATTTAATTCGATCACCTCGGCGTCGTCAAAATAGCCGGAGGTGGTGGCGGCTGTCAGATGGTCTTCCAGATAACTGATGATCTTCGCCCATACATAGGCAGATGAGTACATACGCGGGTCTCCTTTCTCTATCCAAATCCCCGAAAAACCGAAAAATGGGGAATAATATCTCACCCTAAATTTTATCACAGGACTGTGGAAAAAACAAGGGCTTTTTGGGATTATACATTATTAAATAAGAATTACAAGAAATGCCGGCCATTTGCTTGTCGATAACTACTTTAACATATTGTGGATCGTTTGTCGCCCCGCTTTTTTCCCAACCCCGGAAAATCCTCCGACTTCCCCAAGCACCCAAAAAACAACCGACTAGCAACCAGCTACCGACAGGGGCCGGGAGGGGGTCTTGGGGGTGTTGCAGAGCGCAGCGGATCTTCTAATAATCATGCTTGCCGGTGGCAAGCATACCGCAATTTCAGGACGGCTTGATACGGTCAGCGCCTGTCCTGTTGCGGTGCCCGGCAGCCGCTTCGCCTGACGAAGCAGACTCGCGTCTTGCCGACCGCTGCCACAGCGCCGCGCTAAGAGCCGCCCTTTGGGCGGTTGCGCTTTGCACGCGGCCTGCGGGCCGTGTCGCTCCCCTCCCTTCTCCCGCCACCGGCGGCGGTCGGGTCGCTCCCCCAAGTCGACTTCTTTGGGTACTTTCTTGTTCGAACACAAGAAAGTGCCGCTCCCTGCGGGGATTACGCACCGAAAGCCTGCGAAACACCATCGTTACTGCGTAAAATCTTCGCTGCGCTACGTTCGCTCAGAATGACACATAATTTGGAAATCTGTGCGAATTCGCCGAGACCCAACGGGCACACGTACACGCCTACCGCCCGGGCGATCACAGATCGCCCCTACGTTCACCAGCGAAAGCTCCGATTGGAAACTGTAGGGGCCGCCGCCCCCGGCGGCCCGCCCGACTTCCATACGCAGAAACAAACAAACCACGTCATTGCGAGGAGGGCAAAGCCCGACGTGGCAATCTCCCTGACATCCATATGCGCTGAAAAAACCACCCCGGGTTTTCCGGGGTGGTCTTGGTTATCAAATTGGAAGTACTTACACCATTGCAGCGGTGATGATGGCCATCTTGTAGACTTCCTCGGCGTTGCAGCCGCGGGACAGGTCGTTGATGGGAGCAGCCAGACCCTGCAGGATGGGGCCCAGAGCTTCGTAACCGCCCAGACGCTGTGCGATCTTGTAGCCGATGTTGCCAGCCTCGATGGTGGGAAAGATAAAGGTGTTGGCGTAGCCGGCAACGGGAGAGCCGGGGAACTTCAGCTGGCCCACTTCGGGAGCCACAGCTGCGTCGAACTGCATTTCGCCGTCGATGGCCAGATCGGGAGCCATTTCCTTGGCAACCTTGGTAGCCTCGTTGGAAAGCTTCACAGTGCCGCCCTTGCCGGAGCCGTTGGTGGAGAAACTCAGCATAGCGACCTTGGGATCGATGCCGAAGACCTTAGCGGTGTTGGCGGTCTCGATAGCCACCTCAGCCAGCTTCTGAGCAGCGGACAGAACGACGTTGCCGTCCTTATCCACGCTGTCTTCGTAGCCCAGGTTGATGGCGCAGTCGCCCATAGCCAGCTTTTCTTCGCTGCGGACCATAATGAAGCAGGAAGAAACCAGATGGCTGCCCTTCTTGGTCTTCACGATCTGCAGAGCGGGACGAACGGTATCAGCGGTGGAGTAGGTAGCGCCGCCCAGCAGAGCGTCAGCGTAGCCCATCTTTACCAGCATGGTGCCGAAATAGTTGCCCTTCTTCAGCGCGGCGGCGCATTCCTCGGCGCTCATCTTGCCTTTGCGCAGCTCCACCATCTTGTCCACCATCTTGCCGAAATCGGCGAAGGTCTCGGGATCGATGATCTCAGCGCCGTCGATCTTGAAGCCGCCCTTTTCAGCAGCAGCCTTGACCTCATCCACATTGCCCACCAGAACGGGGGTCAGGAAGCTGCCGGTCAGCAGACGGGCAGATGCTTCCAGAATACGGGCGTCGGTGCCCTCGGTGAACACGATCTTGCGGGGATGGGCCTTCAGTTTTTCAATCAGTACACCAAACATATCTGTTTCCTCCGAAAAATGAAAATTTTTTCAGGTGTCCATACTGCGTTTATTATACGCCCGAGGGACGAACTGTTCAACACAAATCGCAAAAATACGCAACAAATAATGGAAAAATCGCAATTCTGAGAAGCTGTATCTGCCGGAAATAGAAAATCCACACCAGATGTTGTGGTCGTGCATATTCATCAAAAAGTTTGAAAAGATGACGCACTTCCAAGGGTTTCGCGGAGGAACCGACACAAAAAAGTCTTGACTATACAGACAAAAACAGGTATGATACAAACGGTAACAAATTGTTACCGTTTGTTTTCGAAATCCAAGC
>JAFTUO010000071.1 GCA_017466215.1 Oscillospiraceae bacterium
ACTTCTTGCCATAAAGATAAACATTAACCATTTTTTCCATCGTTATTTCTCCTTAATACTCGTCGGGCAGCTCATCCATCTGATCCAAACGGAACACAGGGCCGTCCTTGCAGACGTACTTGTCGCCGATGTTGCACCGGCCGCACTTACCCAGGGCGCACTTCATCTTCAGCTCGAAGGTGGTGTATACCTGATTCTTCTGGAAGCCAAGCTCCATCAGGCCAGAGAGCGTGAACTTGATCATAATGGGAGGGCCGCACATCAGAACGGTCTTGGAGGTGTCAAAGTTCAGCTCCTTGACGTAGTTGGGAACGAAGCCAACGTGGCCGTCCCACTCCGGCTGGGGATTGTCAATGGTCAGATGCACATTGATGCCGTCCTCCTTGCACCACTCGTCGATGATCTCGGGGAAGTCCACCAGATCGGCCATACTGCGGGAGCCGTAGACAATGTCGATCTTGCCGTAGCGGTCGCGGTAGTGGCGGCAGTAGTTGATGACAGAGTGCAGCGGCGCAAGGCCGATGCCGCCGGCGATGAACAGCAGATCCTTGCCGGCCAGCTCCGTATCCACAGGGAAGCCGTTGCCGTAAGGGCCGCGGATGGTGATCTGCTGGCCAACTTCCATCTGATGCAGCCAGGTGGTAACGCAGCCGCACTTTTTAATGGAGAAGTCCAGGTAATCTTTTTCCGTGGGGGAGGAGGTGATGGAGAACAGCGCCTCGCCCACACCGGGGATGGACAGCATTGCGCACTGTCCGGGGATATGCTCAAAGGGCTTTGCACCGTCAATACCGGTAACCCGGAAGGTCTTTACATCCGGTGTGTCGGTGCGGATCATAGTCACGACGCCCAGCATAGGAATCAGCGGATCATTTCTCATACTTTTTCCTCCTTCAGCGCCTTGGCTACCTTGACGATGTTCATATGGATGGGGCACTTTTTCAGGCAGCGGCCACAGCCGACACAGCCGAAAATGCCCTCATTGTTATTGGGGAAGTACACCAGCTTGTGCATAAATCTCTGGCGGAAGCGCTCCTTCTGGGTGGGGCGGTTGGTGCCGTGAGCCATCATGGTAAAGTCGGAGTACATACAGCTGTCCCAGCAGCGGAAGCGGCGTACCTCGCGGCCATTGTCGAAATCCTGCACATCGTAGCATTGGCAGGTGGGGCACACGAAGGTGCAGGTGCCGCAGCCCAGGCAGCTTTCGGAAAGCTCGGCCCACTTGGGGCTGTTGAACACATCCAGCAGCTTTTCGTCCTTAAAGGCCGAAAGATCCAGACCGTTCAGGGGCAGCTTGGCAAGAATCTTGCGGCTTTCTTCCTGCTGCGCAGTAACGGCAGCATCGTCGCAATCCGTCAGATTCAGGCTTTCGGTCAGAGCTTCGCCCTTTTCTGTATTGGCACGCCAGTACAGATTCTCGCCGTCCATCCAGCAGGTCACATCGCCGGCGGGGTCAGCCGCGTCGATGCCGAAAACGCCGCAGAAGCAGGTTTCCGCCGGGCGGGAGCAGGCCAGGGTGATCACCACGCCGTTTTCCCGGCGGGTCTGATAGAAGGTGTCCACAGGATCGGAAAGGAACACCCGATCCAGAATGTCGAAGCTGGCGCAATCGCAGGCGCGCACGCCAAAGACCACGAAGGGCTTCGCCGCATCCCGATTTTCGACAATGTCGATCTTGGTGCCTTCGACCTTGAAATTGACCAGGTTTTCGACCTGGGGGAAGAACAGATCCTTGGCGCTGCGGACGGTGTTCAGCTTGTCAGTCAGGGAAATTCCCTCTGCCCAGGGGGTGAACTTGGCAGCGCCGGCGCCATCGTCGGCAGGGATGTACAACATTTTCTGGGAAGAAATCGCAGAAAACAGTTCATTCAACTGGGAAATTGCAATCTTTTTCATCTTATTGCCCTCCCCGTTCGTGTACGATGGACGGCTCGCAGTCGTCCACGGTGAAGTTGGTCAGCGGCGGCTTGGTGTCCATATCCGCGCCGGCCTGATAAGGCCCGTACAGCTCATTGATGTCCTTGATCATCTTTCTGTTCAGCAGGTGCAGGGGGATATTCTGGGGACATACCCGGCTGCATTCACCGCAGTCGGTGCAGCGGCCGGTAACGTGGAATGCCCGAATGATGTGGAACATATTTTCCTCGAAGGAATCGGCAGCCGCCTTGTTCCGGACACCGGAGTTCGCGTTGTCGAATACGCACTTTTCGCAGCTGCAGGCGGGGCAGACATTGCGGCAGGCGTTGCAGCGAATGCAGCGGGACAGCTCACCGCGCCAAAATTCGAAGCGCTCCTCGGGGCTCATAGCCTCTAATCTTGCGATCTCGCCGAAGCGGTCATTCTCGGTTTCTTCGCCCTGCTCGCCGATCAGCTCGTCGAAAATGACGATTTTTTTGCTCTTGCAGGAGGCGCAGCGGTCAGCGATGGCATCGGCCTTCAGAACGGTCTTTTCGCCGTACAGAGTGTCAACGATCAGGTTCTCGCCCTCTTCCTTGACGGAGAGGACACCGTCGCCCAGCTTGGCGGCATCGCACATACCGTCGCACTGAACGCCCACAACGTAAACGTTGTCACGCCAGATACGATGCTCCTTTAATAGCTGCTGGAAGGAGTAGCTGTCGCAGGGCTTGATGAATGCTGCGACCTTGCCGCCCTTGCGGCTCTCAGCGATCAGGTATTTGCTCAGGTTTGCGCCGGCAAATACATTGAAAACGAAGTCCTTCTCGATCTGCTCCTTGGTGGTGAACACGGCGGGGGTCAGGTCGTAGAAGAATTCGCCGGCCTTCCAGCCCAGGATCCGGTCAACAGTGCCGTTTTCCAGCAGCTGGGTGGCTTTTTGTTTTAATCTTTCCTGCATCTCAGATCCTCCAATCTCCGGTTCGGGCCAAGCTTATGGATCGTCGCGGAAAAGTCGTTCATAGTGGCGGCAAACTTTGCGCCCTCAGCAGCGGATACCCATTCAACACGGGTGCGCTCCCGCTCGATGCCCAAAAAGTCCAGCATAGAGAACAGCAGGGTCATACGGCGGCGGGCATAGTAGTTGCCGGTGGTGTAGTGGCAGTCGCCGGGGTGGCAACCGCACAGGATCACGCCGTCAGCGCCCCGCTGGAATGCACGCAGAACGAACATCGGATTCAGGCGGCAGGAGCAGGGGATGCGGATGATCTTTACATTGGCGGGGTACTGCAGACGGTTGGTACCGGAAAGGTCCGCGCCTGCGTAGGAGCACCAGTTGCAGCAGAATGCAACGATGGTGGGCTTGAATTCTTCATTTACCGGCATATTGCATCCACCTCCGCCATAATTTGCTTGTTGGAGAAGCCCTTCAGGTCCATAGCACCGGAGGGGCAGGCAACGGTACAAGCGCCGCAGCCCTGGCAAACCGCGGGATTGACCTGGGCCACACGGCGAAGGAGCGTCGTGCGGTTGGGGCCGCGGAATTCCTTGTCAACATAGGTAATTGCGCCGTAGGGGCAGACCTTTTCACAGCTGGAGCAGCCGTTGCACATCAGCTCATCCGGCTGGGCGGTGCAGGGGTTGCAGACCAGATGATCCTTGTTCAGCAAACCGATGACCTTGGCTGCGGCGGCAGATGCCTGCGCCACGGTTTCGGGGATGTCCTTGGGGCCCTGGCAGGCGCCGGACAGGAAGATGCCGGCGGTGGGGCTTTCCACGGGACGCAGCTTGGGGTGTGCCTCGGTGAAGAAGTCGTTGGTGTCCATAGAGGCGGTCAGCATCGTGGCAAGAGGTCTTGCGCTCTTGTCCGGCTCGATGGCAGCAGCCAGGACAACCATATCGGCGTCGATATGCAGCTGCTGATTGCCGATCAGGTCGGAAGCCTGCACCTTCAGCTTGCCGTTTTCGGGAACGACCTTGCCCACCATACCCTTGACATAGTGGACGCCGTATTCTTCCACAGCTCTGCGGTAGAATTCGTCGAAATTCTTACCGGGGGTACGCACATCAATATAGAATACGTACACATCGGTGTCGGGGTACTTTTCGCGGCACAGCATTGCGTGCTTGGCGGTGTACATACAGCAGATCTTGGAGCAGTAGGGCTTGCCCTTGCTGTCGTCGCAGCGGGAGCCGACGCACTGCACAAATACGATGGTGTGAGGATGCTGTCCGTCGGAAGGACGCAGCAGCGTACCGCCGGTAGGACCGGCAGCGTTCATCAGACGCTCAAACTCCAGAGAGGTAACCACGTCGGGGCTCTGGGAGTAAGCAAACTCATCGTACTGGTCCAGCTTGATGGGGTTAAAGCCGGTGGCGACCACGATTGCGCCGTATTCCTGCTCAATGAAAGCGTCCTTCTGCGTGTAGTCGATAGCGCCGGCGGTACAGACCTTGGAGCAGACGCCGCACTTGCCGGATTTCAGCATCGTGCAGTAGTCAGCGTCGATGGTAGCTACCTTCGGCACAGCCTGGGCAAAGGGGATGTAAATGGCGCGGCGGTTGTCAAGGCCCAGATTGAAGGCGTTGGGCACTTTCTTCTGGGGGCACTTTTCGGTGCAAAGACCGCAGCCGGTGCATTTGGTCTCGTCAACATACCGGGCCTTCTTCTTGATGGTGACCTTAAAGTTACCAACGAAGCCCTTGACGGAGGAAACCTCGGAGTAGGAATAAATGTGGATCTTCTCGTTCTGGGCGGCATCCACCATCTTGGGGGTCAGGATACAAGCCGCACAGTCCAATGTGGGGAAGGTCTTGTCGATCTGGGTCATCTTGCCGCCGATGGTGGGCTCTTTTTCCACGATGTCCACATCAAAGCCGGCGTCAGCGATGTCCAGCGCCGTCTGGATGCCGGCGATACCGCCGCCGATGACCAGCGCACGCTTCTTAACGGGGGATGTGCCGGAGGTCAGGGGTGCATTCAGGTGTACCTTGGCGATGGCGGCGCGGCCCAGGATGACGGCCTTCTCGGTGGCAGTTTCCTTGTCCTTGTGGATCCAGGAGCACTGCTCACGGATATTGGCGATCTCCACCATATAGGGGTTCAGGCCAGCCTTCTCGCAGGTCTTGCGGAAGGTGTTTTCGTGCATTCTGGGGGAGCAGGAGCAGATCACAACACCGGTAAGATTGTACTTAGCGATGCTTTCCTGGATCATTTCCTGACCGGCCTGGGAGCACATATACTGATAATTGGTGGAAAAGACCACGCCGGGCTCTTTGGCCAAAACTTCGGCAACCTTTTCCACATCTACCGTGGCGGCGATGTTACTGCCGCACCAGCAGACGAATACGCCTACGCGTTGCATGATCTTTCACCTCACTTTCTGTATTTACGGAAGGCGGCGGTGATGGCCTGCTGAGGCAGCTCATCATCCAGCAGCGCCGGAATTTCGTCGGGGGTCAGGTGTGCGCCGCCCTGCTGACGGACAACCGCCAGACGGACAGCCTCGATCACCTTGGCCGGCTCTACATTTCTGGGGCAGCGCTCCACGCAGGCAAAGCAGCTCAGGCAGAAGTCGATACCCTCGGAATTCATCAGCTCGTGAATGCGGCCGTTTTCCACCATATCTACAAACTGATGGGGGTGAAACTGCATCCTCTCAAAGGCCGGGCAGGAAGCGGTGCATTTGCCGCACTTCATACACTTGCGGGGATTGACGCCGGAAATGCGCTTGATAGTGTCGATCATTTTGCTGCCTCCTTTACGCCAAGAGCTTCGGCCAGAAGCTCGGTGAAGTAAGCAACGGGAAGACCGTCCGTTGCGTTTTCTTTCAGGTTGTACAGGCACAGCGGGCAAGCGGTGATCAATTCTTCTGCGCCGCAGTTGCGGGCGTTTTCCATAATGGCATCCACCTGCTTGGTGGCAAAGCCCTTGTCCTTAATGGTGCAGTAGCCGCCGCAGCATTCGTTGCGCCGGGCATAGATCACCGGCTCAGCGCCGATAGCGCGGATGAAATCCTCCAAAATGGTGGGATTTTCAGGATCGTCAAAGCCCATTTCGCTGGCAGGACGCAGCAGCATACAGCCGTAGTAAGCGCCGATCTTGCGGCCGGTCAGGGGATTGACCACCTTTTCCTTAAGAACATCGAAGCCAATCTTGTCCCGCAGAACTTCTAAGTAGTGCCGCACATTGGTTTCGCCTGCATAGGGGGTCTCCAGCTTTAAGTAACGGGCAACCTTGTCGCGGATGGTTTCGTCGGTGCGCAGGTCATTGTTGACCCGCTTGATCACGTGGTGGCAGGCGGAGCAAAGGGTTACCAGATCCTGGCCCTTTTCTCCCGCGGCCATCAGCGCGCGGACAGAGGAAAGTCTGGTGGCAATTTCGTCTTTTGCCATGGGGTACACAGCGCCGCAGCACTGCCAATCCGGCAGCTCTTCCAGCGTAAAGCCCAGCGCCTCCGCGGAGGCTCTGCCCCAGATATCCAGATCTTTACCTTTTGTTTTCAGGGTACAACCCGGAAAATAAGAATATGTCATAGCAATTCCTCTTTTATCAAATCATCTGCTCGGGGTGGAACACTTCGTCAAAACGTTCAGCGGTCAGGAAGCCCAGCTTCACGCAGGCTTCTTTCAGGGAGATGTTCTCCTTGTAGGCAAGCTTTGCGGTCTTGGCGGCGTTTTCGTAGCCGATGTAGGGATTCAGGGCGGTAACCAGCATCAGGGAGTTGTGCAGGTTGTGGGCCATCTTTTCCTTATTGGCCTTGATACCGACGACACAGTTATTGTGGAAGGACACCATCGCCTCTGCCAGCAGCCGTGCCGACTGCAGGAAATTGTAAATCAGAACGGGCATAAACACGTTCAGCTCGAAGTTGCCCTGGCTGGCGGCGATGCCAACAGCGGCATCGTTGCCCATAACCTGGACAGCCACCATTGTAACGGCTTCGCACTGGGTGGGGTTGACCTTGCCGGGCATAATGGAAGAGCCGGGCTCGTTCTCAGGGATGGTGATCTCGCCCAGACCGTCGCGAGGGCCGGAAGCCAGCCAGCGGACGTCGTTGGCGATCTTCATCAGGTCGCCTGCCAGCGCCTTCAACGCGCCGTGGGCGAATACCAGCTCGTCCTTGGAGGTCAGCGCGTGGAACTTGTTTTCCGCGGTGCGGAATTTTCTGCCGGTGAGCTTGGTAACCTCTTCGGCTACCTTAACGTCGAAGCCCTTGGGGGTGTTCAGGCCAGTGCCGACGGCAGTGCCGCCGAGAGCCAACTCCTTCAGGGGCTCAAGGGCAATGGTGATCAGCTGACGGTCCCGCTCCAGGGAGCTGCGCCAGCCGGAGATCTCCTGGGAGAAGGAGATGGGGGTGGCGTCCTGCAGATGGGTTCTGCCGGACTTGACGATGCCCTCGTTTTCTGCTTCCAGCTTCTTAAATGTGCCGATCAGCAGATCAATGGCAGGCAGGACCTTATCCTCCAGAGCCAAGACACCTGCGATGTGCATCGCGGTGGGGAAGGTATCGTTGGAGGATTGGCTCATATTCACGTCATCGTTGGGGTGCAGCAGCTTGCTGCCTGCAATGGCGTTGCCCCGGTTGGCGATGACTTCGTTGGCGTTCATATTGGACTGCGTGCCGGAGCCGGTCTGCCAGACTACCAGGGGGAAGTGGTCGTTCAGCGTGCCGGCGATGACCTCATCACAGGCCTGGCTGATAGCCGCCAGCTTAGCGTCGGTCATTTTCTCAGGACGCAGGGCGTGGTTGGCAGCGGCAGCGGCGCGCTTGAGGATGCCAAAGGCGTGGGTGATCTCCCGGGGCATCGTCTCGATGCCAACGCCAATGGGGAAATTCTGGCAGGAGCGCTGGGTCTGCGCGCCCCAGTAACGGTCGGCGGGAACTTGGATCTCGCCCATAGAATCGTGTTCGATACGGTACTCCATAGAGAAATCCTCCTTAGATTTCGATGGCTGCGATGGTCTCTTTCAGCTTGTCGGCGCTGCGATGCAGCTTTGCCAGCTCGTCGTCGGTCAGATCGTTCTGGATCTTGCCGCGGATGCCGGTGTCGTCAACAATGCACAGGGTGCTCAGGCACACGTCGTTGATGCCGTACTCGCCCTTCATCATAGAAGAAACGGTCAGAGCTGTGCCGGAGCCGTTGAAGATGCAGCGAACGATATGGCAGACAGACATAGCAACGGCGTAGTTGGTAACGCCCTTGGCCTTGATGACCACAGCGCCGCTGGTGCGCACGTGCTCTTCGATGCCCTCATAGTCGCCGTTAAAGGCAATGTGCTGATTCTTGGGGGCGTTCTTCTTGTAGTTGGCAATGCGGTTGTTGGAAATGGTGGCCAGAGACCAGGGCACGAAGGAGCTGTCGCCGTGCTCACCGTAAACGTGGGCGTGGACATTCTTGGGGCTGATGTTGAACTGTCTTGCCAGCTCAGCCTGCAGACGGGCGGTATCCAGGATCGTACCGGAGCCGATGATCCGCTTTCTGGGAATGCCGGAGATCTTGTGGAACACATAGGTCAGCACGTCAACGGGATTGGAAACGATAATATAGATGGCATCGGGAGCGTACTTGACGATGTTGGGCGTAATATCCTTCAGGATATTTACGTTGGTCTGTGCCAGCTCCAGACGGGTCTGGCCGGGCTTTCTGGGAAGACCGGAGGTGATAACAACAATATCAGAGCCCTTGGCATCCTCGTAATCGCCGCCGTAGACATTGGCAGGAGAAGCAAAGCTTAAGCCCTGATAGATGTCCATAGCTTCGCCGAAGGCCTTTTCCTTGTTAATGTCCACCAGAACGATCTCTGTTGCGACGTTGGTGACTGCCAGGTCGTTGGCGATGGATGCGCCGACACTGCCGGCACCGATGATCGTGATTTTTTTGCCCATAATCATTACTCTCCTTGTAAAAATGTGTGGGTTTGTTACTTCCTTAAGGTCGCCGCAAATTTGCTCGCAGCAACCCATTGTTAACCATCATAATTGTACTCTTTTTTACAGAAAAAGTCAACATACACACCGGGGATAACACCACCCAAAAACAGCGGTAAAAACCGGGAAAATTTGTAAGAAGATACAGACCTATATACCCTCTCCCGGGGAGAGGGTGTCAGCCGTTAGGCTGACGGGTGTGGAATGGCGTGCAGCTAAATACAACAAAAGACTTAAAATTGTACGCAATTTCAGATTACTGCCCGCATTCCACTTCCGGCACGGCTTGCGCCGCGCCACCTTCTCCCCGGGAGAAGGTATAGATACGAATGCAAATAAACCTTGCATTCAAACTCTGCGCAGGCTATAATGGCTGTATCCAGATGAAAAACGGAGGGAAAATCCAAAATGGAGAAGAAGTTTCGCAAGCTGGGCACGATGCTGGACTGCTCCCGCAATGCCGTGTCCACCGTTGATGGCGTAAAAAAGTGGATCGACCTGACGGCGGATATGGGCTACAACTGCCTGATGCTGTATACGGAAGATACATATGAAGTGGATGATAACCCCTATTTCGGCTATATGCGTGGCCGCTACAGCCAGGAAGAGCTGAAGGAAATGGACGCCTATGCCCTGAGTAAGGGTATGGAGCTGATTCCCTGCATCCAGGTGCTGGCGCACTTAGGCGCAATTCAGAGATGGCCGGATTACTGGCCCCATTTTGATACCGACGATATCCTGCTCATCGGCGATGAGCGGGTGTACGAGCTGATCGAGTCTATGTTCGCTACCGTCGCCAAATGCTTCACCACCAAGACCGTGCACATCGGTATGGACGAAGCCCATATGGTGGGCCGTGGCCGCTATTACGATCAGCACGGCCATCAGGACCACTCTCAGGTGATGATCGACCATTTGAATCGTGTTTGCGAAATCGGCAAAAAGTACGGCTTTAATTTCCTGATGTGGTCGGATATGTTCATCAAGCTGGTAACCGGCGGCGAGTACTACACCGACGCGGAGATCAGTGATGATATCCGCCGCCAGATCCCGGACAATGTCCAGCTGGTGTACTGGGACTATTACTCCACCAAGAAAGAGCATTACGACGGCATGCTTCATACCCACCAGAAGATCAAGCCCGGCACCTGGTTTGCCGGCGGCATCTGGACCTGGGCCGGCTTCGCGCCCCATAACGGTTATTCGATGAAGGCGGTCAAGGCATCCATCGACAGCTGTGTGGAAAACGGCGTGCAGGACGTGATCTATACCCTGTGGGGCGATTGGGGCGGCGAATGCTCCAAGTTCTCCCTGCTCCCCGCGGTGTTCTACGCCGCGGAGTATGCCAACGGCAATGAGGACGAGGAATCCATTAAGGCAAAATTCGAGGCAAAATTCGGCGTAAAGTGGGATGACTTTATGCTGCTGGATCTGCCCGGCACGCCCAATGGCGCGGCGGATTACATCTGCAACGCGGATAAATATTTGCTCTATAACGACTGCCTGCTGGGCATTATGGATAAGCAGGTGTTCGAGGGCGAGGGCAAGCTCTTTGCTAATTGCGCCAAGACGCTGGACAAGATGGTCGATCATCCTGAATGGGGGTATCTGTTCAAGACGATGCAGGCGCTGTGCCAGGTGCTGGAGCTGAAGGCAGAGCTGTCTGTTCGTACCCACAAGATCTACCTCAGCGGCGATAAGGCAGCCCTGCCCGCCCTGATCGAAGACTATGACGAGACAATTAAGCGGGTCAAAAACTATTTGAAGATCTACCGCAAGCAGTGGTTTATCGACAATAAGCCCCACGGCTTCGACATCCAGGACATCCGCCTCGGCGGCGTCATCGCCCGCTTAGAAGCTGCCCGGGATCGCCTGCAGGAGCTTCTTGACGGCGAAATTGACCGCATCGCTGAGCTGGAAGAGGAGCAGCTGGACTTCCTGGGCCGCGAGGGCGCAAAGCGTGAGCCTTCCACTTGGTGGGCAATGTGGCACTGGATGACCACGCCTAACCTGATGGCGGCGATGGAGTAATTATGGTACATTTACCTCAATTTTCTCATATGCCGGTGGATATCCACTGCCATTTTCAATCACGGCAGTGCGCTGGATGTGGCGGATTCGCCCATTAGCCAGAACAGCATTGAATTTCTGCACGATGCCTATGACCGTATGGGCATCGCCTGGGGCGGCATCAGCACCTATGCATCGGTGTTTCACCCTGATGGCGCAGGCGTGACGGAAAGCAACCGCTGGCTGTATGATTTTGCCGCGCAGACAGATTGGGTGCGCCAGTGGGTCGTGATCGACCCCCGGGTGGAAGAAAGCTTCCGGCAGGCGGAGCAGATGCTCACGTCACCTAAGACTTTGGGCATCAAGATCCATCCTACGTTCCACCAGTACGATCTGGCAGAGTATGGCGACAAAATTTTTGGTTTTGCTAACGAGCATAATGCCGTGGTGCTGATGCACCCGGTGATGACCCCAGAGGGAATGGAGCAGGCGGCCCATTTTGCGGATAAATATCCCGATATGAAGCTGATTTCGGCCCATCTTTGCTCTGTGGAGCAGGTGGATCTTCTGAAAAACCACGAAAACATCTATACCGACACCTCCGGCGGCGCCAGCAACTTGAACAACGTGCTGGAATGCGCTGTGGAGAATGTGGGCTCGGAGAAGATCCTCTTCGGTACGGACGGTTATTCGGCAGAGTTCCAGTTTGGCCGTGTGGCGCTGTCCCGCCTTGCGCAGGAGGATAAGGAGAACATTTTGTATCGAAATGCGATGCGGCTGTTCCTAAAGGCATTTGAATAAACCGCTGCAGGCAGGTGAATTTCACCTGCCTGCGATTTTTGTCTGTACAAAAATCCCCCTTGCATATTGGCCGCAACTTTCCTATAATAAGGGAAGAATTTACAGAAAGAAGATGTGTTTATGAAAAAAGCAGTTATGTACGGCGGCGGCAATATCGGCCGCGGCTTCATCGGCGCATTGCTGAGCCAGTCCGGCTATCAGGTTTCCTTCATCGACGTGGCAGAAGCGGTGGTTACCGCCCTGCAGGAGAAGAATACCTATCCCGTCCGCTATGTTACCAGTGATGGCCACGAGGACGTGTGGATCGAAAACGTTACCGCCGTCAACGGCAATGACACCGAGGCGGCCTCCGATGCCATCGCAAATTGCGACATTATGGCCACCGCTGTGGGCGCAAGAATCTTAAAATTCATCGTGCCCAATATCGTTGCCGGCCTGCGCAAGCGCTGGGCAAAGACCGACGCACCCCTGAACATCATCATCTGCGAAAACCTGATGGATGCCAACAAGGTGCTGGAGGGTATGCTGAAAGAACAGCTGACCGCCGAAGAATGTGCGCTTTTCGACAAGACCGTGGGTCTGGTGGAGGCTTCCATCGGCCGTATGGTGCCGGTGCAGACGGAAGCGATGAAGGACGGCGAGCCCCTGCGTGTCTGCGTGGAGCGCTACGGCTTCCTGCCGGTGGACAAGGCGGCATTTAAGGGCGAAATTCCCGCAATCACCAATATGGTGCCCTGCGAGCCCTTTGATTTTTACATCAAGCGCAAGCTGTATGTCCATAATATGGGCCACGCCACCTGCGCATATCTTGGCGATTTGCTGGGGCTTGAGTATATTTACCAGGCCATTGCCGTGCCGGAAATTCGCATTCTGGTGCACAACGCGATGCTGGAAAGCGCCGCCGCACTTTCCAAGATGTACAATAAGCCCCTGCAGGACCTGCTGGATCATATTACCGATCTTCTGTACCGCTTTACCAACGCCGCCCTGGGCGACACCTGCCAGCGGGTGGGCGGCGACCCTGCCCGGAAGCTGAGCCCCGAGGACCGGCTCATCGGCGCATCCAGAACGGCGATGGAAATGGGCATCACCCCGGCCTATATCTCCATCGGCACAGCCGCCGGCCTGAAGCGGTATATCGCTGAGAACGCTCTGGAGCAGAATATGGACAGCGCCAAGAAGGTACTGACCCAGGTCTGCGAGCTGGATGTTTCCGGCAAGCTGGCCCAGCGGATTTTGGGCAATTACGCATTGCTTCTGGAGGGTGCAACGGTGCAGGACCTGCTGAAAACCGCCCAGGAGCAGAAGCACCAGAGCCTGCTGAACGTAATTTAAGGGAATACAGATACGGCGCGCTGACGGTGGTCAGCGCGCTGATTTCTTGCTCGCATCCTCGGCCCCCTCTTTGAGGGGGCTGTCAGCCGAACAGGCTGACTGGGGGAGTGTCCTATCGTATTTACGACACTCCCTCCGTCACGGCGTTCGCCGTGCCACCTCCCCCAAGGGGGGAGGCGAGGGTGCGGTGTATCCCGTAGGGGAGATTCACGAATCGCCCGAAACCCCTCTCCCGGGGAGAGGGTGCCCCAGTTCACAAACTGGGGCGGGTGTGGAACGGCGTGCACTTGGATGCGGCATATGCCTTGACTTTGTGCTTGTTTTCAGATTTCTGCCCGCATTCCACATCCGGCCTCGCTTACGCGAGGCCACCTTCTCCCCGGGAGAAGGGTTGGGGATGGCGTAAATTCTTTCAAATTTCTTCCAAAAGGCCTTGACTTTAGCACGCTAAAGTGATAAACTGGTGAACAAATACCGAAGGAGGACCTGCTATGACTCTGCGCAGCAAAGCGATGGACACCTTATTCAAAACCATACTGAATCTTGAGAGCGTAGACGAGTGCTACGCCTATTTTGAAGACCTCTGCACCGTCAAGGAGCTGCAGGATATGGCCCAGCGGCTGGAGACGGCGATCTTGCTGTCTGAGGGCGCAAGCTATCAGGAGATCACCCAAAGCTGCAGTATCAGCACCGCCACCATCGGCCGGGTCAGCAAGTGTTTAAATTACGGCTCCGGCGGCTACCGCTCCGCCATCAACAAGCTGAAAGAGGGGGATGCGGAATGAAAACAATGGACCTGCCCCTGGATGTAACCGAGAGAATCGCATTTCGTCTGCGCACCCTTTACCGCAAGTACGGCTACACCCAGTATAAGATGAGCAAATTCGAGGAATATGACCTCTACGCCCGCAATAAAGACTTCCTGCTGTCGGAAAATGTCATCACCTTCACAGACCTTTCCGGCAAGCTGATGGCCCTGAAGCCCGACGTTACGCTGTCCATCGTCAAGAACAGCCGGGACGACGCCCAGGGGCTGCAGAAGCTTTACTACCACGAAAATGTGTACCGGGTGTCGAAAAATTCCCAGGGCTTCCGGGAGATCCAGCAGGTTGGCCTGGAAACCTTAGGAAATATCGACGATTACTGCATTTTGGAGGTGCTGCAGTTGGCGGCGCAGAGCCTTGCGGAAATCTCCGATGACAGCATTCTGGAAATTTCCCACTTAGGGTTGATGTCTTCGCTGACGCAGGACCTGAGCAGCGATCAGAAAGCGGAAATTTTCCGCTGCGTGGGCAGCAAGAATCTACACGAGCTGGATGCTGTTTGCAAAGCCGCCGGCGTTCAGGAGGAGACCGCACAGCTGATCAAAGCCCTGGCCTCCATCGGAGGCGCGCCGGAAACGGTGCTGCCCAAGGTAAGAGCGTTATTGGGGGACAACAAGCCCCTGCAGCTGCTGGAGCAGGTCAGCGCGATCCTTGGCGACAAGATCCGCATTGACTTCTCCCAGGTGGACGACATCCACTACTATAACGGCATCGTGTTCAAGGGCTTCATCCGGGGGGTGCCAAATGCGGTACTGTCCGGCGGTCAGTATGACAAGCTGATGCGCAAGATGAAGCGGGAAAGCTCCGCCATCGGCTTTGCAGTATATATGGATCTGCTGGAGCGGCTGGAGCAAGAATTGCCGGAATACGATGTGGACACCGTCCTGCTGTATAGTGATGAATCTATCGCCGAAGTCAGCGCCGCCGCTAAGGCGCTGATGGACGCCGGCCAAAGTGTTGCGGTGTACCGCCAGATCCCGGAGGGTCTGCGCTACCGCGAAGCAAAAACAGTGAGGTGAAGACCCGTGAAACCCATACTGAATGTGGCACTGCCCAAGGGTCGCCTGGGCGAAAAAGTGTATGCAATGATGGAAAAGGCAGGCTTTTCCTGCCCCGCCATTTATGAAAATAACCGCAAGCTGATCTTCGAAAATCCCGAAAAGGGCGTGCGCTATTTCTGGGTCAAGCCCTCGGACGTTGCCATTTACGTGGAGCGGGGCACGGCGGATATCGGCATCGTGGGCAAGGATATTTTGCTGGAATATGCGCCGGATGTGTACGAGCTTCTGGATCTGAACATCGGCAAATGCCGGATGGCCGTGGCCGCGCCCAAGGGCTTCCGTGACGACCAGCGCCGCACCCTGCGGGTCGCGACAAAATTCAGCAATATCGCCGCCCGGCATTACTTAAGCAAGGGCCGGGATATCGACATTATCCACCTCAACGGCTCTATTGAGGTCGCCCCAATTCTGGGCCTGAGCGATGTCATCGTGGACATCGTGGAGACCGGCACGACATTAAAAGAAAACGATTTGGAAGTGAAGGAGACCATCGTCCCCATCAGCGCCCGGCTCATCGCCAACAAGGCCAGCTACAAGTTCCAGAGCGACACCATTGACTACGTTACCCAGAGCATTGCATCCCAAGTGGAGGAAACCAATGATTAAGATCTTAAAATACGGGCAGGCGGATGATGCCGCTGTTTTTGCCCAGCCGGAAACGGCTATGAATGTTGAAAATATCGTCGCTGACATCATCTATGATGTGCGCAAGCGGGGCGATGAGGCCCTGTTTGACTACTGCAAGCGCTTTGACAAGGCAGAGCTGACTTCTCTGACCGTTACCAAGGAAGAAATCGACGCCGCAGTAGCGTCCGTAGAGCCCAAATTCCTGACGATTTTGGAAAAGGCGGCGGAAAATATCCGCACCTTCCACTCCCAGCAGGTGAGAAAGGGCTTCCAAATCGAAAAAGAGGGCACGATCGTGGGCCAGAAGATCATCCCCGTGGACCGGGCGGGTCTGTACGTCCCCGGCGGCACGGCGGCATATCCGTCCACCGTGCTGATGGATGCCATCCCTGCCAAGATCGCCGGCGTCCGGGAAGTGGTGATGGTTACCCCGCCCCGCTCCGACGGCACGGTCAACCCCGTGATTCTGGCGGCGGCCAAGGTGGCTGGCGTGGACCGGATCTTCAAGGTTGGCGGCGCTCAGGCCATCGCCGCCCTGACCTACGGCACGGAGTCTATTCCTGCTGTGGACAAGATCGTTGGCCCCGGCAACGCCTTTGTTGCAGAGGCCAAGAAGCAGGTCTTCGGCAAGGTGTCCATTGATATGATCGCCGGTCCAAGTGAGATTATGATCGTCTGCGACGGCAAGACAAATCCCCGCTATGCGGCGGCGGACTTGCTTTCTCAGGCCGAGCACGATAAGCTGGCCAGTGCCGTGCTGGTTACCGACTCTGAGGAGCTGGCCTACGCCGTCCAGGCGGAGCTGGAAAAGCAGATCCCCCAGCTTCTGCGAAGCGACATCGCCCGGGCATCTATTGACAGGAGTGGTAAGATCATTGTGGTGGAAAATTTGGACACCGCCATTGAGGTGGCCAATGCCATCGCGCCGGAGCATTTGGAGCTGTGTGTGGACGAGCCGATGCAGTATTTCGACAAAATCCGCCACGCCGGCTCGGTATTCCTGGGGAGGCATTGCCCCGAGGCCCTGGGCGACTATTTCGCCGGCCCGAATCACACCCTGCCCACCTCCGGCACAGCGAAATTCTCAAGCCCCTTGTCCGTGGATGACTTCATCAAGAAGACCCAGTTTATCTACTACACCCGCGATGCCCTGGCAAAGGTCGCGGAGGATGTTGCCTATTTTGCAGAGGCAGAGGGCTTGACAGCCCACGCAAAAAGTGCGGTGATCCGCATTCAGGAGGCGTAATTATGAGCCGTTTTTTCAGCAAAAAATATGAAAAGCTTGTCCCCTATGTTCCCGGCGAACAGCCCCAGGACAGATCTTACATAAAGCTCAATACCAACGAATCGCCTTTCCAGGCTTCGCCCAAAGCCCAGGCGCGCGCGCAGGAGGCTATGGGTCGGCTGCAGCTGTATTCTGACCCCTACTGCACCCTGCTGACCAAAAAGGCGGCGGATCTTTACGGCGTTTCTACCGACGAGGTGCTGTTCACCAACGGCTCTGACGAGCTGCTGAATTTCGTGATTATGGCGTTCTGCGACGGCGATACCCCGGCGGCATTCCCGGACATCACCTACGGCTTCTACACCGTGTTTGCCGATCTGAACGCCGTGCCCTACCGGCAGATCCCTCTGCAGGCGGACTTTTCCGTCAATGCTGCTGACTATATCGGCTGCAACAAGACCGTGATCATCGCCAACCCCAATGCCCCCACCGGCCTGGCGCTGCCCATTTCTGATGTGGAGGCTATTGTCAAGAGTAACCCCAACAATGTGGTGGTCATCGACGAGGCATATGTGGATTTTGGCGGCGAAACGGCTGTTCCGCTGATCAAAAAATACGACAATCTTCTCATCGTGCAGACCTTCTCCAAGTCCCGGTCAATGGCCGGCGCACGGCTGGGTATGGCCATCGGCAGCCCCCAGCTCATCGCCGATCTGCGGGCCATCCAGTTCTCCACCAACCCCTTTAATGTCAACGCCATGACCATGGCGGCGGGTCTGGGCGCACTGGAGGATGAGGCTTATTTTAAGCGCAACTGCGCGAAAATTATCGAAAACCGGGAGTGGACAACGCTCCAGCTTTCCAAGCTGGGCTTTACCACCATCCCCTCCCAGACCAATTTCATCCTGACGAAAACATCTGCCATCGGCGGCAAGGCGCTGTACCTGGCGCTGAAAAGCAAGGGTATCCTGATCCGTCATTTCGACAAGCCCCGCCTGCGGGATTACATCCGCGTAACCATCGGTACTGCCGAGGAAATGGGCGCATTTATCGCCGCGGTGCAGCAGATTTTGGAGGAAAATGTATGAGAACGGCGAAAATTGACCGTAAAACCAACGAAACCGACATCAAAATATCTCTGAATTTGGACGGCACGGGTATCGGCAATATCGACACCGGCTGCGGTTTTCTGGATCATATGCTGACCCTTTTGGCATCCCACGGCCGGTTTGATCTGACCGTCAACGCCAAGGGCGACACTTTTGTTGACGACCACCACACCGTAGAGGATGTGGGCATCGCTCTGGGTCAGGCGTTCACCCAGGCTCTGGGGGATAAGAAGGGCATCTGCCGCTACGGAAGCCAGATCCTGCCGATGGATGAGGCGCTGATCCTCTCCGCAGTGGACCTTTCCGGCAGAAGCTACTTGGGTTATGCCCTGGATATCCCCACAGCAAAGGTAGGCACTTTCGACACCGAGCTGGTGGAGGAGTTCTTCTTAGGGTTTGTCCGCAATGCGGGTTGCACCCTGCACATCCGCAAGGCCACCGGCAGCAATTCCCACCACATCATCGAGGGCGCATTCAAGTCCGTGGCCAGAAGCCTGCGGCAGGCCGTCAGCATCGACCCCGCCTGCGCCGGTGAAATTCCGTCTACCAAGGGAGTGCTGTAATGATTGCCATCATTGAATACGGCGTGGGAAATCTATTTTCCCTGGAAAGCTCTCTGGCAGCCCTGGGCGTGGAGAGTGTGGTTACCGCCGACCCCGCAGTTTTGGAAGCTGCGGATCAGATCATTCTGCCCGGCGTCGGCGCTTTTGGCGATGCGGCGCAGAAGCTGCGCGATACCGGTCTGGATCAGCACATTATTGCGCAGGCAAAGAAAGGCAAGCCCCTGCTGGGTATTTGCCTGGGTATGCAGCTGCTGTTTGAAAAGGGCTACGAGTTCGGCACATATGACGGCCTGGGCCTGATCCCCGGCTGCGTGCGGCCCATCGCAGAGGTGGTCCCTGCCGGCTATAAGGTCCCCCACATCGGCTGGAACGCCCTGCAATTTAAGAGGGAAAACCCGCTGTTTGCTTATATCAAGGACGGCGATTTCGCCTATTTTGTCCATTCCTTCTACGCCGCCGACTGCGAAGAATCGGTGATCGCCACCGCAGAATACGGCGCTCCGCTGACCGCCGCCGTGGCCCGGGGCAACGTCTTCGGCTGCCAGTTCCACCCGGAGATCAGCGGCGAAGTGGGCCTGAAAATTTTGAAAGCGTTCTCCGAAAGGAGGGCATCGCAATGCTGATCTATCCTGCCATCGACCTGTTTGAAGGCAAGGCCGTGCGGCTTTTTAAGGGCGACTATGCCCAGATGCAGGTGTACAGCGACGATCCCGTTTCCGTGGCGAAGGACTTTGCCGCCCAGGGCGCGAAGTGTATTCACCTGGTGGACTTGGAGGGCGCAAAAAGCGGCACGACTCCCAATTTTGGCAAAATCTGCGCCATCAAAAAAGCCACCGGCCTCTTCTGCGAGATCGGCGGCGGCATCCGGGATATGGCTACAGTTGAAAAGTATCTGAACGCCGGTATCGACCGGGTGATCTTAGGCACAGCCGCAGTAACCACGCCGGGTTTCGTGGCGGAAGCCACGAAAAAATACGGCGAAAAAATCGCCGTGGGCATTGACATCCGGGACGGCTTCGTGGCCATCAAGGGCTGGACGGAGCTTTCCAATGAAAATGCCTTTGACTTCTGCGGGAAGATGTCCGCCCTGGGCGTACAGACGATGATCTGCACTGACATCTCCAAGGACGGCGCGATGCAGGGCGCAAACCACGGCCTGTATCAGGAATTGTCGAAAAAGTGCAAAATGCAGATCATTGCCTCCGGCGGCGTGTCCTCAATGGAGGATGTGCGGCGCTTGGCGGCGATGGATATCCACGGTGCTATCATCGGCAAGGCCTACTACACCGGCGCAATCTGCCTGAAAGAAGCAATCGAGGTGGCGCAATGATTACGAAACGAATTATCCCCTGCCTGGACGTCAAGGACGGCCGGGTGGTCAAGGGCGTGAATTTTGACGGCCTGCAGGATGTGTCCTCGCCGGTGGAGCTGGCGGATTTTTACTCCCGCAACGGTGCGGATGAGCTGGTGTTTTACGATATCACCGCCTCCTCCGACGGGCGGAAGCTGTTTACCGATATTCTGCGGGAGACCGCAAGAAAGGTGTTCATTCCTCTGACCGTGGGCGGCGGCATCAACTCCTTGGAGGATTTTGACCGGGTGCTGAAATGCGGCGCAGACAAGGTCAGCGTCAATTCCGGCGCCATCGCCAACCCCGATCTGGTAGAGCAGGCCGCCAAGCGCTACGGCAGTCAGTGCGTGGTGCTGTCGGTGGATGTGAAGCGCGTGGACGGGCAGTTCCGCGTTTTTGCCAAAGGCGGCCGGGTGGATACCGGAATGGAAGCCATCAGCTGGATCAAACGGTGCGCGGATAACGGCGCAGGCGAGATCGTGGTCAATTCCATCAACACCGACGGCGTGAAGCAGGGCTTCGACCTGCCGATGCTGAAGGCGGTGTGCGATGCGGTCAGCGTGCCGGTGATCGCCTCCGGCGGCGCAGGCTGTGCCGCGGATTTTGTAACGCTGTTCCAGACCATCCCTGAGATGGATGCCGGCCTTGCCGCCTCTATTTTCCACTTCGGCCAGGTGCATATCCCGGAGCTGAAAGAAATACTGGCCCAGAAGAATATTCCCGTAAGGAGATAAGCTATGCTGAATATTGATAAGCTTAAATTTGACGAAAAGGGTCTGATCCCTGCCATTGTGGTGGATGCCGTTACCAAGCAGGTGCTGACCCTGGCCTATATGAATAAGGAGAGCCTGCAGATCTCTATAGAAAAGGAGCTGACCTGCTTCTACAGCCGCTCTCGCCAAGAGCTGTGGCTCAAGGGCGAGACCAGCGGCAACTACCAGCATATCGTGTCCATCACCGCTGATTGCGATGGTGATGCGCTGGTGGTGGTTGTGGAGCCGGAGGGCCCTGCCTGCCATCTGGGTACAACATCCTGCTTCCACAATCCCGTTTTCCAGAGTGAAAATCGGAGCGAATTCTCCCTGGAGGGGCTGATGGACCTGATTTTGGGCCGCAAAACCGACAAAAAAGAGGGCTCTTACACCACCTACCTCTTTGAAAAGGGTCTGGATAAGATCCTGAAGAAGGTGGGCGAGGAGTCCACTGAGGTCATCATCGCCGCCAAAGCCGAGGACACCGCCGAGACGGTGTACGAAATTGCCGACCTTGCCTACCACGTGATGGTGCTGATGGCCGAGGCGGGCATTTCTCTGGAGCAGATCCATAAGGAGCTGGCCTCCCGCCACGTCATCGACCATAAGGTCAAGCAGGAAAAAATGACGAAATAATGCAAATCGCCGCCTTTGATTCCCAAAGGCGGCGAGTTTTATACCCTCTCCCGGGGAGAGGGTGCCCAGTGCGCACACTGGGCGGGTGTGGAACGGCGCGCACTAAGATACAGTGCAAGACTTTTAATTGTGGTTAGTCTAAGATTTCTGCCCGCATTCCACATCCGGCACGGCGTGAGCCGTGCCACCTTCTCCCCGGGAGGAGGTGTAGGGGAGGCCTCTGGCCGCCCCTACAAAGTTACTCTAATTCCTCCAAAATTCTGGTGCATCCCTCCACAATGTCCTCCCAGGTCTGGGAGAAATCGCCGGTGTACCAGGGGTCGGCCACGTCGCGATCGAGAAGCGGCTGACATTTTGCGGCCTTGTCGCCAAACAGGCGACGCAGATACTGGGCGTTCAGTCGATCCATATAGTAAATTCGGTCAAAATACGCCAGATCCTGCTCTGTGATCTGCCGGGCGGCGCGATTGGGGCAAAGAATGCCGTGGCGGCTCAGCTCCCGACGGGCAGGGGGATAGATGTTGTTACCGATCTCCTCCCGGCTGGTGGCCACCGAGGCGATCTCAAATCGGTCAGCTTTCCCCGCCTTCGCCACCAAGTCTTTCATAATAAACTCCGCCATCGGACTGCGACAAATATTCCCGTGGCAGACAAACAGTATCTTTTTCATTGCTACGATCCTCCTCGAAAAACCACGAAAAGCCTTGTATTCCGGGCACTTTCGGGCATTTGCCTTTTTAGACCCTTCGTAGTTTATCATTGCTTTTTGTGGCATATTTTGGTCTGCAAAAGTAGTAAAATTGGTAGTAAATTAGTAGGCCGTACTACCGGCCATACTACTTATGGCAGACAAACATTATTTTTGGGTGATTTTAGGCTTCCAAAACCCGGGCAAATTCTTCCTTTGCATCGTCGAATTTGACATGGGTGTAGGTGTCCATTGTGACGCTGATGTCGGCGTGTCCCATTATATATTGCACTGCCTTAGTGGGTCTGCGGCAACACGATTTTAATAGCCATCAAGATGTAAACTTTCCATCTCTTCATTTTATGCAGAATTTTGCATAGCCCATATTACGAGTATAGTTCTCTTTCAAGTAGGCATCTATTTCAGCGGGATCATCTCTGTCAATCATACGGAGCAAATACACGAGGTCATGGTTTTCTTGCTCAAGCCGAGTAATCGTTCGTTCTGTATAATCTTGTGTTTCCATATTACATATCCAAGCAAACTCATGTTGGTTCAGAATCTCTCTAACGACTTTTTTTGCATGATTGTTTTCACCACAGGCTAAATACGGACCGATTTTTAGCGAATCGTTCCACCGGGGCTCAATCTTTGTAATCGCCGTTATAAGTTTCTTTTGATCGTCAATAGAGTTTAGCCAGTTCATCACTCTGTCGCGCAGCATTGCAATCTGAATATTCCAATCCGGTAAAAAAGTAACCGGCAAACAGTCTTGACGAAAACAATTCATAACGGAATATCTTGGTATGCAACCAGGTGACGTAAACCATTGAGGCAATAGATCACCATACATTGAAAACAGTCCTATTTTTAATTCTTCAGCTTGAAATCCTCGCTCATACTGGATTTTTATTACCTGCAAAACCCCATCGCCAACAATACGAAAATAGGCTTTTCCTCTTTTTGTGAACCCGGCAGCCAAACAAAGAGATTGTAATTCTTTATGGTACAGTTGATTCATAAGACCCTCCGATACTCATTTTTATACGTTCCTAAGCAGCAATAGACCGAATAAACGCAGGAACAAAAGGAATTACGCTAGCAGCAGTTCCGCCGCTGCCTGCAAACAAACCAACCATGATTGAAATAATTATACTAATGTGAAAGAAAAAGGTCAATAGCGCGATCTCCTATATCCGCCTGTTGCTCAATGTCCCTGTCTAGTTCATTTTGTTGAAACATATATCCCATAAAAGGGGGTCGATAATTTTGATGTCATTGTTGCCACAAACCGACTTTAAAGTGTTGTTCACGGAAGGAAAATATTAGTCTGCCAAAAAACACGTTTAGGACGAAATGGCAGACAAATAAAAAGCAGTCCCGGAAGAGGCGGATTTAAGACCTCTAGGGGGACTGCTTTTATATTGTTAATGTCATATCAAAGCTCTCAAAAGTAGTAAAATATGTAAAAATCGTGGTTTTACGTGGTTTTAGGGGGTAAATCGAGGCTAATTAGGATAGTCCCATGGCATACGAATAAGATTTTGTGCATAACATTTCCTCACTTTTCGGGACGGGAAGCCCGTCCCCTACAGTTAGGGATATTTTAGCATATTCTGCGGCGGGAGTAAACCCCCGCACTACAGTCGCCCGCCGAGCCTTCTCGTAGGGGTGGCTTTGCAGCTTGATTTCTCTGCGGCGGTAATATATAATGAAAACAAGAAATGGAATTTACACCCCCCAAAAGGAAGAAGGCATACAGATGGAAACCAGGAAAACGCTGGAAGAAGTGAGAAAGCTGTTTGAAGCGGATCGGTTTGCAACGGAAAACGGCGCGGTGATTGAAGAAATCGGCGACCGCAGCGCCACCTGCAGCTTGGTTCTTACGGCCTCCCACCGCAATGCTATGGGCGCAGTTATGGGCGGCACATACTTTATGCTGGCGGATTTTGCCTTTGCCGTTGCAGCCAACTGGGAGAAGATGGGCTGCGTATCCCTGCGCTCTGACATTTCGTTCCTGGGTGCGGCCAAGGGTGAAAAGCTGTTCGCAAAGGCGGCTTGCATCAAGGATGGAAAGACCACGGCCTGCTATCGGGTGGATGTAACGGATGACCTGGGCAATCTGACAGCCACCGTTACAGTAACGGGATGCCACGTCAGATAGAGATGGAAGTGAAATTGACATTTATCAAGGGAGGGCGAATATATGATATGGAGCGGTATTATTTTTCTGGTTTTAGGAGCAGTGGGAACGTTCTTTCCGGAGCTGCCGTACAGCCTTTTTGAGAGCTGGAAGCATCAGGATGATTCCGGCGAGCCTTCTGAAATTTATGTATTTCGCCAGCGCGTTGGCGGCATTATTGGGATGCTGGTCGGCGCGGTGTTGATCCTTGCGGAAATCTTTTGATAATAAAGCAGCCGCCGGCAATCGCCGGCGGCTGTTCATTATTAACTTCTTGCCAGGCCGTCCACGCTGAGCACCACGCCGGTGATATAGGACGCCTCGTCAGAGGCCAGGAACACGAAGGCATTGGCAATGTCCTCGGGCTGTCCCAGCCGGCGCAGAGGGATCTGGGCGATCATCGGTTCGATGATCGTTTTGGGCACGGCTTTCATCATATCGGTCTCGGTGATGCCCGGCGCCACGGCGTTGACACGGATGCCCTTGGGACCCAGCTCTCTGGCCAGGGAAAGGGTCAGACCGTTAACGGCAAACTTGGAGGCCGGGTAGGCAAAGCCGCTGGGCTGGCCGTAAATGCTAACCATCGAAGAGGTATTGAGGATGACGCCCGCGCCCTTTTCCGCCATATATTCCGCGGCGATCCGACTGGCGTTGAACACGCCCTTGACGTTCAGATCCATTACTTTGTCAAAGGTCTCCTCCGTATAATTCAGCAGCGGAGTGCGCTCGGAAACGCCGGCGTTGTTCACCAGAATATCCAGGCTGCCGAACTTTGCCACAACCTCGGTAAATGCCGCCTTGACGGAGTCCAGGCTGGAAAGGTCGGGGCTGATGCCGCCGATCTTGGCGTCCGGGTACTTTTCCTGCAGCTTTTGGACGGCTTTTTCAGCATTTTCCGGGGTGCTGGCGGTCAGCACGACGGCTGCGCCCTCCTGCAAAAACCGCTCCACGGTGGCAAGACCGATGCCCCGGCTTCCGCCGGTAACGACGGCAACTTTATTTTGTAAACGCATATATGTTACCTCCTTTTGTTATGAGTTTACCATACAATGATTTGAAATATACTTCTGTGATAAAGTTACATAAAAGGGGAGCGCTCAACCCTTGTCTCCCTCAGCAAGGGGCGGCATCAGGGAGCATTTCGGCGGCTCTTTTCAGGATCTGCGCGTGGTCAAAGGCAAGTTGTGCGGCGTCGATTTGATCCAGATCCAACCAAAAGGCATCCGCGGCATCGTCGCCGGCGTGGACAGCCGGCTTCTGATCCACAACAGCCATAAACGCCGCAGAAACCGTCCAGCCTCGGGGGTCGCGGCCTGGCGCGCTGAACACATCTACCAATCGCAGAGCAAGTCCGGAAACGCCGGTCTCTTCTTCCAGTTCCCTGGCGGCAGTTTGCTCGATCGGCTCGTTTTCATTGGCAAAGCCCCCGGGGAAAGCCAGCTTTCCCAGGAACAGATGCCCCTTTCGCCGGATCAGCAGGACCTGCCATTTCTCACACGCCCGGGTGAAAACCACGATATCGGCCGTCAACGCAGGCTTTGGATAATTTTTGCTGCGGTAGCGGGCAATGGCTTCCGCCTCTGTTAAACCCCGGGCATCGCGCAATTCTTCCATTTATCTTCCTCCATTGGAATGAGCCCGGCATTGCTGTCGGGCTCATAGTGATCATGCAATTAGAAATCGACTTCCAGATCGTAGTAGCAGCACTTGAACAGCTTTTCCATCTCTTCCTGGCTGGGCTGACGGGGGTTGGAGCCGGTGCAGGCGTCGCCGATGGCGTTCTTTGCGATCTCAGGCAGGCGCTCCAGGAAGACTTCCTCGGGAACGAAGCCCTGCTCGCAGGGATAGCTGTCGGCACCGTAGTTCTTGATGCACTGAGGAATGTTCAGATCATCATTCATCTTGCGCAGGTAGGCGATCAGGTTGGCAACCTTCTCATCGTCGTTTGCGCCGCCCAGCTTCATCTCGTCAGCGATGACGCCATAGCGCTTCTTGGCGGTCTCATCCTTGGCATTGAAGGCGATAACCTTGGGCAGGTACATAGCATTTGCCGCGCCGTGGATAATGTGTGCGCCGTAATCTTCAAAGATAGCACCGGTCTTGTGGGCCATAGAGTGAACGATGCCCAGCAGAGCGTTGGAGAAAGCCATACCGGCCATGCACTGTGCGTTGTGCATAGCGGCGCGCTTGTCCATATCGCCGTTGTAGGAATCGACCAGATCGGACTGGATCATCTTGATGGCATGCAGAGCCAGAGGATCGGTGTAATCGCAGTTGCAGGTGGAAACATAAGCTTCCACAGCGTGGGTCATAGCGTCCATACCGGTGTGTGCGACCAGCTTCTTGGGCATAGTCTCGGCCAGGTCGGGATCAACAATCGCAATGTCAGGAGTGATCTCAAAGTCAGCAAGAGGATACTTGATACCTTTTTCGTAGTCGGTGATGACGGAGAAAGCGGTAACCTCAGTAGCAGTACCGGAGGTGGAGGGGATCGCTACAAAGCGAGCCTTCTGACGCAGAGTGGGGATGCCGAAAACGACGCACATCTGCTCAAAGGTGATCTCAGGATGCTCATACTTGATCCACATTGCCTTAGCGGCGTCGATGGGAGAGCCGCCGCCCATAGCGACGATCCAGTCGGGCTGGAACTCAGCCATAACTGCAGCACCGTTCATAACGGTGGTAACAGAGGGGTCGGGCTCGATGCCTTCGATGACCTTAACTTCCATACCGGCTTCCTGCAGATAAGAGATAGCTCTGTCCAGGAAACCAAACTTTCTCATTGCGCTGCCGCCAACACAGACGACGGCCTTCTTGCCGGTCAGGGTTTTCAGGACTTCCAGAGAGCCCTTGCCGTGATACAGGTCGCGGGGGAGAGTAAATCTTGCCATAATAAATTGCCTCCTATGTAATAAAATGTAGGCATTGTCCGCAAGGAACGGACATTCTGCTTGCCTTTATTGTAAGCTATTTTGCTTGTTTTTTCAAGGAAATTCCTGCTATCAAGATGTACAAAAATCAGCCGTCTGCAATGTGCAAACGGCTGATTCTTTAGGTTTATTTGAGCTTAGATACGGCGGCGGTGATGGAGGTTTGTTCGGCTTCCCGACCATACTTGTCCACTTCCAGCTTGTTCTTGTCGCTGTGAGAAAGGCAGCCGGCGCCGTTGGAGCAGCCGCCGATGCAGGCCATTCCCTCAATGAAATTGCCGTCCAGGATGCCCTTGTTCAGCTTCAGCAGCGCGATCTTGCAGGCCTCGATGCCGTCGCAGACTACCGGCTTTACCTCAAAGTCGATATCCTGCTCCTTCAGCGCCTGGGCCACCGCGTCGGTCAGACCGCCGGTGCGGGCGAAGATGCGGCCAAAGTAGGATGCGTTATTCAGCGGCGTTTCCTCCATCTGTGAGATAAAGAAATCCCGGCTGTCGAACAGCGCCTGCAGCTCCTCAAAGGTCAGCACCGTATCCACATAGGGCTTGACGGAATCCAGCTGCGCCTCTGCCTTTTTGGCGGTGCAGGGGCCGATGAAGACCACCTTGGCATCGGGGGTCTTTTCCTTGATGTACTTGGCAAGGGCTGCCATCGGGGACAGATTGTGGGAAATATATTTTTCCAGCTGGGGGAAAGCAGACTTGATATACTGCACAAATGCCGGGCAGCAGGAGCTGGTGAGCATACCCTTTTCCGCAAGCTCTTTTGCCTCGGACAGCGCCACCATATCCGCGCCCAGAGCAACCTCGATCACGTCGCGGAAGCCCAGCTTTTTCAGACCCGTTACCACCTGCCCCAGCTTGGCATAGCTAAACTGGCTGGCGATGGAGGGGGCGACGATGGCGTACGCGTTGCCGCCCTTGAGAAGGTTGATGGCATCTAAGATGTAGGACTTGTCGGTGATCGCGCCGAAGGGGCATTGGTACACACAAGCGCCGCAGTGGGTGCATTTGCTGTTGTCGATGGTGGCCGCCCGGTCCTCGTTCATAGAGATGGCCTTGACCTTGCAGGCGCTCTGGCAGGGCCGCTTGCGGCTGACAATGGCGGTGTAGGGGCAGACCTTGATGCACTGGCCACATTCTTTGCACTTACTTTTGTCGATGTGGGCAACGTGGTCGCTGTCCCAGTAGATCGCGCCGAAGCGGCACACATCCTCGCACCGGTGGGCAAGACAGCCGCGGCATGCGTTGGTAACCTCGTAGCCGCCGACGGGGCATTCGTCGCAGGCGATCTCGATGACCTCGATGACATTGGGGTTATCCTTGTCGCCACCCATGGCGACCTTGACCCGCTCGCCTAGAATGGCCCGCTCCTTGTACACGCAGCAGCGCATAGTGGCTTCTTTGCCGGGGACAAGCTTTTCGGGGATGTCCATAAGATTTTCCAGAAGCTTGTCATCCCACGCAAGGCGCGCCACCTCCCGCAGAACTTTGTATTTCAGATGTTGAATTTTCGTGTCAAATTTTCTCATAGTATTCACCTTGATGTTGTGGTTGTAGAGGACGGGCATAAGCCTCCCCTGTGCAAGGGGAGGTGGCTTCGCCGCAGGCGAAGACGGAGGGGCTGTACAATCCCCCTGTCAGAAATCAAAGATTTCTGACAGCCCTGCCGGGCCCGCGCCCCTTTTGTTCGCTTTGCGGACATTTTCCCCGCTAGCGGGGAAATCTGCCCTTTATACAAGGGGGCCTTGTGCTAGATACCCACCTCGTCAAAGGTTTTGCCGTTAAACATACAAATGTGGTCAAAGCCTGCCTGCTTCAAAATTTCCACAGACTCGTCGAAGTAGGTGGTCAGATTATCCGCGTGGTGGGAATCGGCGTTCAGCAGCACCTGACCGCCATTGTCCCGCAGGGTGTCCAGCAGATAGGCGGCAGGGTAGGGCGTGGTGCGCCAGCCCCGGGAAATTGCGCCGGTGTTCATCTCCACGTAGGGGCAAGTCTTGATTACCCGCTTCAGCGCCTCCCGGGCGATTTCCTGATAGCGCTTATCCTCCTCGGGGATCAGGCTGAACTTGGTGATCAGGTCAAAATGCCCCACGAAAGTGGGCTTCCACTTTTCCACGTGCCGGCAGACCATATCGTAATAGCACTCCGCCATAGCGATCACATCGCCGCCAAAGGCTTTCTCAATGCAGTCCTTCTGCTGCTGGGGACTGTGGTCGATGGCGTGGCAGAAGCCGTCTTTGATGATGTAGTGGACGGATGCCAGAAAATAGTCGAAAACGGAAACATCCGTATCAGAATAATAATCCAGCTCCAGACCGGCATAAATGGGCAGCCGGTCAGCATATTTTTCCTTGAGCGCTTTGATCTCCTGCAGATAGGGGGCGTAGGCCTCCTCTTTCATACAGTAGCTGGTGTCGCAGGCGGTAAAGCTGTGGTCAGAAAAGCCCAGGGAACGCATATTCTTGCGCAGCGCGGACTGGATGTTTTCCTCCATAGTGGATTTGCCGTCGGAGTATGTAGAATGGTTGTGCAGATTGGAATAACGCATAGGGTCGCCTCCGTTTAGAATTCCTACTTTTCTTATTTTATAGTATAGCAAATAATGTGCCGGCGTGCAACCGGGAAATATGTAGTTGCATTTTTTGGTCCTGTATGGTATACTAGTGTCATTCAGAGGCGGACGCTTCGAATAATTATTGTGGAGGAAGAGAATTATGGAAAACGAAAACTTGGAGAATGTCTCCGCTCCCGAGACGGAAGAGATCCAGGAAACTGTAGAAGCAGCTGTTGAGGTTGCTGAAACTGCTGAGGTTACGGAAGCTGCTCCTGCTGAGAGCAAGAAGAGCATTACCGACATTCTGGCCTGCGTGGCAGACAAGGGCAAGGAACTGATCGAGAATCCCAAGCCTTTGCTGGATAAGATCAAGGCTGTCCCCAAGAAGATCTGGATCGCAATCGGCGGCGGCGTTGCTGCGCTGATCGCTATCATCGTCGTAATTTCCCTGCTGAGCAATACATACAAGACCCCCATCAAGGCTGCAGAAAAGGTGCTGAACAGTAAGTCTGTCAACCAGGTTCTGAACCGTGCGCCTGCCCTGCTCAACGGCTTTGGTGAGGATGAGGCCAAGGTCCTGATCGGCATTGCCAAGAAGACGGACTATTACAAGGACTACAGTGAAGACATCGAAGACGGCTTTGAAAGCGTCATCGAGATGCTGGAAGAAAACGTCGGCAAGAACTACAAGATCAGCCTGAAGGTTACCGACAAGGAAAAGCTGGAAAAGGACGATCTGAAGGCTTTCCGTACACAGCTGCGCTCCATCGGCAAGATGGGCTCTATGCTGGAGGATATGGAGAACGAGGACTATGCCGATATGGCCGACGAGCTGGGCATCAGCAAGGCACAGGCCAAGAAGGCGGTCAAGAATATTCTGGCCTTCTGCAAGGACTGCAAGAGCGCCAAGGTCCAGAAGGGCTATGAGCTGACCATCGAAGTCAAGCTCACCGGCAAGGAGCTGGATGAGCCCATCGAGCAGGAGATCCACTTTGATGTATTCAAGGTCGATGGCAGATGGGTACCCGGCGTGTTCACCGCTGCAGACAAGGTTATGGACGGCCTGGGTATGGGCGACCTGATGGGCATTATGGGCAGCCTGGGCGGCGGTATGGATATCGGCGACCTGATGGGCGGCTTCTAAGAACTGCATAATAAAACAGCACCGAGCAATCGGTGCTGTTTTTTGTTTTTAAAAAGGTGTTCCCTTGCCTCTCCCTTTGGGAGAGGTGCCCAGTGCGCACACTGGGCGGAGAGGGTATTTGTTAAAACCCTCTCAGTCAAAAATCAAAGATTTTTGCCAGCTCTCCCAGAGGGAGAGCCAAGTGGGCGTCAAAAAATCATAGCGGGCTTTGCTTGATCTTAGCGTAGCGGCGGGGGAATTGGGGCGGTGTGGGGGCGACCTTGCGCAGGACGATCACGCTGTGTGTTGCGCCGTCGATGTCGAAATCCCGGATTTCCTCCAGCTTGAGGCCCAGCTTTTTCACCGCGTTTTTCGCTTCCTCCAGCTCCTGCCGGGCGGCAGAGCCCTTCAGCGCGATCACCGCGCCGCCGATGCGCACATAGGGCGCGGTCAGCTCCAGCAGGATGTTCAGCCGTGCTACAGCGCGGCTGGTGGCATAGTCAAATTTCTCCCGATGCTCCGCAACCGCCTCTTCTGCCCGGGCGGTGATGCATTGGGCCTGAATGCCCAGCTGGGGCAGAATGCTCTCCAGCCAATTCATCCGCTTGCCCAGAGAGTCCAGCAGCGTTACCCTGGCATCCTTGCAGGCGATGGCCACCGGCACACCGGGAAATCCGGCGCCGCAGCCCACGTCGATGATCTTTTTGCCGGCCAGATCCGCCGCGGTCAGCACCGTCAGGCTGTCCAGCAGGTGCAGCTTGGCCACCGCCGCAGGCTCAGTGATGGCGGTGAGATTCATCACCGCATTCTGCGCTACAACGGCAGCGCCAAAGGCGCACAGCTTATCCGCAGTTTCCTCCGGCAGCGTCAGCCCCAGCTCGGGCAGGCCTGCCAGCAGCGTTTGCTTCATAGCGTCCATCATTCGCTACCCCCGACGGTGGGGTTGGTGGTCAGATCCACCCAATCCTTGTCCAGCGGATCAAAGGTCTCGTCCTCTTCCTTGTGGGCGGGCAGGTAGATCTCCTGGATATACCAGCTGACCAGCAGGTCGGACACCTGATCGTAGGACGAAACGCCATCTTCATCGCCGCTGGCCTTGATATATGCATCGTTGGCATTGGTGGCAAGGTTGGTGGCGGCGTCATTTTTGTTGCGGCTGAAGAAATTGTCGTAATCGGCAAGATCCCGGCGCAGCTCGGCGGTCATACCGCTGTAAAGGGTCTGAATGGCGGCGTCGGCACTGGTGGTGCCTACGCTGGCCAGAGCGCCGTAGCAGTAGCGCAGGGCCATATAGTAGCCGGAGTAGCGGAAAATGGGATCGCTGTGGGCATCGGTGGCCAAAAATGCCGCCAGATTGGCGTCCCGCTCCAGGGAGATACACATTCTGTGGGCCATTTCGTGGCACATCACAAAGGGAATGGTAACCGCAGGGATCTGGGGATTCACGGCGGCCTCGCCGGTCAGCGGCATAGTAACGCCGGTGATGCCCATCGAGGTGTACATATCCGCCCAGCCCAGCTTCTTTACGGGCAGGGTAGAGCCGGCAAACACGGAGAAATACTCCTCATAGGTCAGGGTCTCAAAACCCTCGCCGGCCATTTCCGCCATTTCTTCAAAGGTGGGGTAGTCTACAGAGCCGTCGGCGTTTCTGGGTACTTCCTGGGAAAGCTCGTTGGCGATGTCCCGGAAATAGGTGGTGGCCTCCACCAGCTCGGAAACGTTATAGCCAACGTCGCGAACAGTCAGCCGAATATCGTCAGCCAGAGGGCCGGCATAGTTGTTCAGGCCGTACACGCCGGTGTGCAGGAAGAACAGTGTTGCTGCACCGGTCAGCATCCAGCCCAGCCACTGGACAAAATTCCAGCGCAGGACGATCATAATTACGATGGATGCCAGCACAACTGCCGCCAAAATCACCACGAACATCTGCCACAGGCAGAAATCTGCACCGCCGGACCAGCTCGCAAGGGAGGTCTGGATCAGACGGGAGGTATAGGGGTAGAACATATCAATGAGGACCGTGTGGCTCTTTGCAAAGGCCGTCAGTGCAGCCGTGATGGCGGCAATAATGGCCGCAACGATGTATCCACGCCAATATTTCAAAGGAATTCCCTCCTTACTTCGCTTTCTTAAAAGCATATAGCTTGTATTAGTATAGCACACTTTTTGCCGCTTGTCTGCCCCTTTTCTAAAAATTTTCTTTGCAAGTAGGGGCAGTCTCTGCTAGAATAGAGAAAAACGGGAAAGGAACGCTTATAATGAGTATTCCCATGAATGCGCAGTGCTACCTGTGTCACTTAAAAAGAAATACGGAAACCGCCCGGGCATTGGCAGGCGATGAAGCAGCGACAGCCTTTGCGAAGGGGCTGATGCAGCTTTACTTGGATGCGCCCGAAGAAAAGGGCTCGCCCTGGTTCGGTCCGGGAGTTACGGCGCTGCTTGAAAAGCATTGCGGTCTGACGGAGGATTACTTCAAAGAGGAAAAAGAAATGTCCAACCGCTTCGTTTTGCAGCGGCTGGAGGATATCCGCAGTCGAATTTTGTCAGCGGAAGATCCTCTTTATGCCGCGCTGCAGATGGCGGTGCTGGGCAATTATATCGACTTTTCTGCCTTGAAAGGCGAGGTCAGCTTTGAAAAGCTGGAGCAAATGCTGAAGCAGGCGGAAAGTATAGAATTGGACCGGCAAAATTACGGCAAGCTCCGCGCCGATCTGGAAAAAGGAAAAAAGCTTCTTTACATCACCGATAATGCCGGCGAAATTGGCTTTGACCGGCTGCTGGCAGAGCAAATCGCCGCCCAATACCCTGCTCTGCAGATCACCTTCTGCGTCCGCGGCGGCCCGGCTTCTAACGACGCTACCCGGGAGGATGCCGCGGCGGTGGGAATTACGTTTCCGGTCATCGACAATGACTGCACCGTGGCAGGCACGGAGCTGGAGCTGCTGACGCCGGAAGCAATGCAGATTTTTGAGCAGGCCGACGTGATCCTCTCCAAGGGCCAGGCCAATGTGGAGACCCTCTACGGCTGCGGCCTTAATATTTACTATCTGTTTCTCATCAAGTGCGTCCGTTTCCAGACGTATTTTGGCAAGGAAAAGCTGACCCCGATGCTGCTGACAGAGCGATAACGGTTTACATTTTTCCCTATTCGTGATAAAATAGCAAAAACTGATTTTTCAGGAGTTGATTCGATGGAATTCGATCTGACCTGGCTGCAGGTGGATCTGGATGCGCTGGCGGAGAATATGCGGCTTGTCCGCGAAAGAGCCGGCGTCGATGTGCTGGCTGTGGTCAAGGCCGATGCTTACGGTCTGGGCGCGGTTACCGTGGCCCGGGCACTGGAAGAAAGCTGCGCTTTTCTGGGCACGGCCAATATTTCCGAAGCGCTGGAGCTTCGCCGCGGCGGCATCCATAAGCCTATTTTGATCCTGGGCCGTGTGCCGGTCTCTGCCTACGCATTTGCGGTGGCGGAGGATATCCGTGTGCCCATTTTTATTTATGAGGACGCGGTTGCGCTGTCGGAAGAAGCTGTCCGGCAGGGCAAGACCGCCAGCTTCCACTTCGTGGTGGATACCGGTATGAGCCGCATCGGTTTTCAGGCGACGGAAGCGTCCGCCGATATGTGCGCCGACATCTGCAAGCTGCCGAATCTTCACGCCGAGGGCCTTTTCAGCCACTATGCCACCGCTGACGGCGCGGATTTGACCTCTGCGAAGGAGCAGCTGGCGCTGTTTGAGGAATTTACCGAAAAGCTGGGAAACCGGGGCATTCAGATCCCCATCCGGCATCTGAATAACTCTGCCGGTATTATCAATTTCCCCGGCGAGCAGGATATGGTCCGCTCCGGCATCGTCCAGTACGGAATGTACCCCAGCGACGAGGTAGATCCCACACTTTTGCCGGTGAAGCCGGTGATGGAGTGGATCACCAAGGTGGTCTATGTGAAGACGCTTCCTGCCGGCAGGAGAATCAGCTACGGCGGCTGCTACACCACCACCCGGGAAACGAAAGTGGCGACGCTCCCCGTTGGCTATGCCGACGGCTATCGCAGAAGTCTGACGGATAAGGGCCACGTGCTGATCCGGGGCAGAAAAGCTCCCATCATCGGCCGGATCTGTATGGATCAGATGATGGTGGATGTAACGGATATCCCCGATGTGCAGATCGGCGACCACGCGGTGCTGATCGGCCGCAGCGGCGACGAGCAGATCACGGTTGACTATCTGGCCCAGCTTACGGGCACACTGAATTATGAGATCATCTGCGGCATTTCCCGCCGCACCCCCAGAGTGTACTTCCGTGGCGGCAAGCCCGTCAGCGAGGTGCATTATCTGCTGGACACCCAAGAAAAATAGAGGAACTAAGATGAAAAAGAACAATTCCATTGTGCTGATCGCGATTCTCGCGGTAACGCTGGTGGTGCTGGTGGTCGTGGCGATCTTCGCCTTTGGCGGCGGCAAGCCCAGCAATACCCCCACCGAGCCTGTTACCCAGCCAACCACGGAGCCTACCCAGCCACCCACAGAGCCGCCTACTGAGCCGCCCATCACCAAGGTGGCGACGGCCACGGTCTCTTCCGTGGGCGATATGCTGATGCATATGCCGGTGGTCAACACCGGCTACAACGAGACCACCCGGGAATATGACCTGCGGATGATCTTCGACTATATTTCCGATTACACCACCTCGGCAGATCTGATGGTGGGCAATCTGGAGACCACCCTGGCGGGTCTGGATAACGGCTATAAATACAGCGGTTATCCCCAGTTCAACTGCCCGGATTCCGTGGTGGATTCGATGAAGAATGCCGGCTTCGACGTGGTGCTGACCGCCAACAACCACACCTACGACACCCGCAATGTGGGTTTGAAGCGGACGCTGGAGGTCATTCAGGATCGGCAGCTGCAGTATCTGGGTACGAAGCTGGACGCGGAAGAAAAGGACTATATCATCGCCGACTGCAACGGCATTCAGATCGGCCTGATGTGCTACACCTATGACACCGGCACGGAAGATCCCGAGACCATCGCGCTCAACGGCATCACCCTGACGAAAGAGGATTCCAAGCTGGTCAATTCCTTTGATTACAACGAGCTGGATATTTTCTATGCCGATGTGGAAGAAAATATGGCGCAAATGGCGGAAGACGGCGCTGAGGCCGTGATGCTCTACATCCATTGGGGTGAGGAGTACCAGCTGCAGGCCAATTCTTCCCAGAAAGCCATTGCCCAGAAGCTGTGCGATCTGGGCGTGGATGTCATCGTGGGCGGCCATCCCCACGTGGTGCAGCCGGTGGAGCTGCTGACCAGTACCACCGATGAGGATCAGAAGACGGTTTGCCTGTATTCGATGGGCAACGCCGTGTCCAACCAGCGGTTAGGGAACCTCTCCAGCGTCAAGACCGCCCATACCGAGGACGGTGCAATGCTGCAGATCACCTTTGCCGAGTATTCTGACGGCACGGTGATCGTGGAGACGGCAGATGTGCTGCCCTTCTGGGTGTGGATGCACTATGACGAGGACTGGAATAAGCTCTATCAGCTGATGCC
>JAFTUO010000072.1 GCA_017466215.1 Oscillospiraceae bacterium
CACCTTTGCCTCCGAGCATTTCTGCCGGGTGTACGCCAAGGATTCTATGAATCGCAAGCAGTTTGTGAAATGTACGGAGCAGATCGCCCATGAGGGTGCTATCCAGATCTTCAAGGTGCCCAATTCCGGTATGGAAGAGGTCATCGTAGGCGTCGTTGGTACGCTGCAGTTTGACGTGTTCCAGTACCGTATGAAGAACGAGTACGGCGTGGATCTGCGGATGGAGGGCCTGCCCTATGAGGAGATCCGCTTCATCGAAAGCTATCCCGGCGATGTTGCCGATCTGAATTTGGGCTCGGATGCGGAGCTGCTGGAAGACTACCGTGGCCGCAGCCTGCTGGTGTTCAGCAGCTACTGGGCAATCGACTTCACCTGCCGCCGCAACCCCGGCCTGGTGCTGAAAGAGATCGTCGTAGAAGAAGGTTAATAAGCTTATCGTAGGGCTGGGGCTTGCTCCCGCCGCTAAACAAAAATGTAACCGCAGCACCATACTCGGTGCTGCGGTTAACTATTGTTATGGAAAGTGTGTCATTCCGAGGGAGCGGAGCGACAGTGGGAATCTCCTGGCACAATCTAACGAAAAGCTATGCAGAATCAAATGTTGCATCGGGGGATTGCCACGGCCCGTTGGGCCTCGCAATGACAGTAGGGCGGGAGCAAGCCCCCGCCCTACAATGAGGTTACATTTTCTTTTCCCGGCCCTGGCAGGTGAAGAGGATGACCTGCTTGTTTTCGGCGGTTTCCCGCAGAATATCCAGAGTTACGGCCAGGCGCTTATCGTCAAAGCGCACCAGCGCATCGTCCAGCACCAGCGGTGCTTCCGGGGTCAGCTCCTCGGCTACGGAAAGCCGCAGCGCCAGATACAGCTGATCCACCGTGCCGTCGCTGCGCCATTGGGCTGAGCGCATCGTGTCCTCGTTTTCCGCAGAGGCGTTGACGCTCAAATCTTCTGTCAGGGTCAGACGCTGATAGCGGCCGCCGGTCAGTTTGCCAAACAGCTCCTGGGCCCGCTTGGCGATCCGGGGCGCGAAGCGCCGCTGCAATGTGGTGGTGGCGTCCCGGAGGGAATCCTGGGCCATTTCCAGGGCGTAGTAGGTGTCTTCCAGCCGAGCGATTCGACGGTTTAGCGTATCTAGCCGGGCTTTCAACAGGGATTCCTGGCCAAGGGTTTCCGCCTGACCCAGGTGCTGACCCAGCTGCAGATGCAGCTGCCGTTGTGTAAAGCGGGCATCGGCCAGCTTCTGATCCGTTTCCTCGGCGGAACAGGTCAGTTCATCGGGCTTGGTGGGCTTGGCAGCGGGCTGGGCAGAGGATCGCAGCGCCTGCAGGATCGTCTCTGCCGTCTGGGCTTCCCGGCGGGCATCCTCCAGCTCTTCCCAGGCAGCCAAAGTCTGTCTGCAGCTGAGCAAAGCTTCCTTCAAGCCCTTACCGCCGGAGATCTCAGCGATCTGCGCATCCAGCGCGATCCGGCGGGATTCATAAGAAGCATTTTCCGCCTGCCATTTACCAAGAGCATCCTGATATGCGGCCTGGGCGGCAGCATATGCTTTCGCATCGTTGACCCACTTATCGGGCGCAAGTCCCGGATGTCGCTGATACAGCGCATCCTGCTCAGCCCGAATCTTTTTTGTCCGCAGGGTAATCAGCGATGCAACCAGTACCAAAATACTGGCAACTGGGCCACCAATCAACAGCAGAGGATTGGTGACAGAAAAGCCAAACCGGGCAATCAAAGTACCGCCCAGTACAAGCGCAGCAAGGATCAGCAAAATGGCGATAACGCCGTTTTGCTTTTTCTTTTTGGTTTCCAGAGTATTTCTCTTAGCAAAATCCTCTTCCGCAGCCGCTACCACATCGGCAATGCCGGCGTAATGTGGGAGCGTAGCTGGCTCGGTGGGCTTTTGGGGCAGGGAAGCAGCTTCCGTCTGCAGATCCAGCCATTGATCCTGCAGCTGTTGCGCCCGTGCTGCGGTCTTTTCGGTCTCAGCCTTGGTAGGCAGACCTGCGCAGGCGGTTTCCTTTTCAGTAAGCAGTTTTTGCGCCTGCTCCTGCGCCGCAAGGGCGGCTTCGGTGCGGGTTGCATTCTCCAAGGAGGCGGCATATTTCAGCGCCGCGCTGTGATTTTCCAGAGCAGCGATCTGTGCCTCCAGCTCTTGCTGCTGTACCTTGGTGGCTTCTGCCTTTTTCTGCAGATCGTACAGATCATCCAGCTGCGCGCGGAGCAGATCCCGCTCGTTTTCTGCCTGAGGCAGCAGGCCGCTCTTATTGTAGCGGCATTTGTTTTTCAGATCCTTCAGGGTCTCTGCCAGCTTGTCGCCGGCACCGCTTTCATCGCCGGTGGTAACCAGGTTATTCAGCCTGCGCCGCAGGGCATCGTCCTGGGTAACCGGCAGATCCGTCAGCTTCAAAAAGCCTGAGCGGACGAATACGCTGCGCTCCACGCCCAGAAGCATTTGGCCGCAGTTTGCGCCGTTCAGCTCCGGGATCTCCAAACCGGTTTCCGTTTCATAAGCCTGAAAATCGCTGAAGATCAGCCGGCCCTTTGTTCTGCGCTCAATGGTAATGTCCCGGCCGTTCCAGTTCAGGTCAATGCGGCCGGTCATCGGCGCGCCGGACCAGGGGGCATAGCGCTCTTTATCCGCCAATGCTGCGCCGGTGGAACGGGCCCGGGTGTCGATGCCGTAGAGCATATTGACCAAAAATGCGCACCAGGTGGATTTACCCCATTCGTTGGGAGCTTCGATGATGTTCAGGCCCGGTTCAAGGGTCAAGGTTTCGTGTTCCAGCTTGCCGAAGGTGGCAGTCATAGAATAGATTTTCACGGCAGCTTCACCTCCTGACCGTCCAGGATCTGGCGGGATATCCGCGCAGCTAGTTTTGCACGGCTGCTGAGAACGGCACTTTCGGACTGCGTCTTATCGTGCAGCAGGCCAAAGTATACGCCCTCCAGCGTGTCCGCGCCCAGATCGCTCCACAGATCCATCTCAGGACGGGTCTCGTCACGAAGCGTCAAATTGGGAATGTGGGGGAATTGGGCCGCAACTTCTTCCAAATTCACACCGGCGCTGTAACCGGTAAGGGTAATGCGGTAAAAATCGCTGCTGTCAATGCCGGGCAGCAGGGAAGCGACGGCAGCCGCGGCATCATCGCCGGCCTCCACCTCTTCATCATAGAATCGGGGCGTGTCCAGCGGCACAAAATATGCCTTAACTTCCTCGTCCAGCGTGGCGATCAGGACACCCTTTGGGCCCAGCTCGTCATAGCCGTGTCCCATGGGACAACCGGGCCAGGCACACAGCGTGTCACCGGCGCGGAAGCTGCCGCCCTTGTGGATGTGGCCCATTGCCAGGTAGTCAAGGCCGGATTCCAGCACCTGGGGCTTGCTGACGGGGCAGTAGGGAGAGTTGGCAACACCGGGATCGCCGTGGAGCACACCGATGGCCCATCGGGCCTGCGTTTCTGCCTTAAAATGCTTCAGCAGGGCAGGGCAGTCCATCGCTTCATAGCCTGCGCCGTAGATGGTACAATCCAATTCCGGAAGATCGTAGGCTTCGATTTGGGGCTTGGTAAAAATATGGACATTTCCCGGCCATTCTTCTGTTAAGTAAGGGGAATCCTTACCGCAGAAATCGTGGTTGCCCGGGGTGATGACCACCGGGATCTTGACGATTTCCAGCGCGGTGCGGACGGCGGTCATACTTTCCTTGGTATAAGGACCGTCAAACAGGTCGCCGGCCAGGAGCATCAGATCACAATTTTCCGCCTTGCAGAGCTTGGCGATCTTCTCAGGGATCTTGCGCAATTCCTTGCGCAGACGATTGGCCTCTTCTTCGCTATGACCGGACATAGGGGCGTCCAGATGCCAGTCAGCGCTGTGCAGTATTTTCATCATTCAGATCCACCCTTTCTGCCTTGCGGCAAAGTCCTGACTCGGTGTCGATGGTAAAGAGCACAGCCTCCAGCTTCGTCGGGCCGTTTGCCCATTGGTAACGCTGTGTCAGATCGCCGCGGAATTTGGCGATGGAAAGCTCCGGGCGAATGCCCAAAACAGAATGCGCGGGGCCGGTCATACCCAAGTCCGTGACATAGCCCGTTCCCTTGGGCAGCACCTGGGCATCGGCAGTGGGGACGTGGGTATGGGTGCCCCAAACGGCGCTGACCCGTCCGTCCAGCATATAGCCCATCGCCAGCTTTTCAGAGGTGGCCTCGGCGTGCAGCTCCACCAGGAAGATTTTGGCGGAAACTTCCTTGAGAATCTTGTCGATCATCAAAAAAGGATTGTCCGGGCCGTAGTCCATATTGCAACGGCCGATCAGATCAATGACGGCGATGGGGCCAACCTTGCTGTCATACACGCCATAGCCCCGTCCCGGCGCCTGGGGTGCAAGATTGGCAGGCCGCAGAATGCGGGAATTGTCCTCCAGATAGGGGACCAGCTCCCGCTTGCCAAAGGTGTGGTTGCCCATAGTGATCACATCCGCGCCGGCATCGAAAATATCCTCTGCCTGCTCCGGGGTCAGACCCACCACGGCGGCATTTTCGCCGTTTACCACTACGAAATCTGCATTTGTTTTCCGCTTCAGGTAGCGAAGGCTGCGGCGGATGCGGTCCATACCGGGATTACCCACCACGTCGCCAACTGTCAGAACTTTGAAATCCACGGAGTTTTCCTCCTTTTACTCGTTTCTTTAAGTATATACGAAAAACCGCACCGATGCAAGCAATGCACATAAATTTCAGGGCCAAAAGGTGGTTTGCACTTGGAAAATGCTACAGTTTTTTGATATTTTGCTTAAAAATGCAAGTTTCCTCTTGTAAATTCTGCTGATTTGGCGTATACTTTAGCTATATTTTCAAGTGGCAGGAGGAATTGATTATGGAATTGATTTCTGTACGTGAATTGTATAAGAACACGGCTGCGTACGCAGGCAAGGAAATTACTCTGGGCGGTTGGGTGCGTAATCGCCGGCCCAGCAAGCAGTTCGGCTTCATTATGCTGTCCGACGGCACATATTTCAGCCCTGTGCAGATCGTTTATAATGATACCATCGAGAATTTCCAGGAGATCTCCAAGATCAACATCGGTGCTGCGCTGATCATCACCGGCACTGTGGAGCTGACTCCCAACGGCCAGCAGCCTTTTGAAATTCAGGCAAAGACCGTTACCGTCGAGGGCGCATCCACCGGCGATTATCCGCTGCAGCCCAAGCGCCACACGATGGAGTTTTTGCGTACCATTACCCATCTGCGTCCGCGCACCAATACTTTCCAGGCGGTGTTCCGCGTCCGCAGCCTGGCGGCGATGGCTATCCATCAGTTCTTCCAGGATCGGGACTTTGTCTATGTCCATACACCCCTGATCACCGGCTCTGACTGCGAGGGTGCTGGCGAGATGTTCCAGGTTACCACTCTGGACCTGAACAACATCCCCAAGACTGAGGACGGCAAGGTGGATTTCTCTCAGGATTTCTACGGCAAGCCCACCAATCTGACGGTTTCCGGTCAGCTTAACGGCGAGACTTTTGCTATGGCGTTCCGCAATATTTACACCTTTGGCCCTACCTTCCGCGCTGAAAATTCCAATACCACCCGTCACGCGGCAGAGTTCTGGATGATCGAACCGGAGATCGCCTTTGCAGATCTGCAGGACGATATGCAGCTTGCCGAGGATATGATCAAGTACATCATTTCCTATGTTCTGGAGCGCGCTCCCGAGGAAATGAACTTCTTCAATTCCTTTATCGACAAGGGCCTGCTGGAGCGTTTGAATCACGTGGTTAACTCCGACTTTGGCCGCGTAACCTATACCGAGGCCATCGAGATCCTGGAAAAGCACAATGATCAGTTTGACTACCCCGTCCATTGGGGCAGCGATCTGCAGACCGAGCACGAGCGCTACCTGACCGAAGAGGTCTTCAAGCGCCCTGTCTTCGTTACGGATTATCCCAAGGAGATCAAGGCTTTCTATATGAAGCTGAATCCCGACGGCAAGACTGTTGCGGCAATGGACTGCCTGGTGCCCGGCATCGGCGAGATCATCGGCGGCAGCCAGCGTGAGGATAACTACGATATTCTTAAGAGCCGCATCGAGGAGCTGGGTATGAATCCCGAGGACTACGGCTTCTATATGGACCTGCGCAAGTACGGCTCTGCCCGTCACGCCGGCTTCGGCCTGGGCTTTGAGCGCTGCGTGATGTACCTGACCGGTATGGGCAACATCCGCGACGTGCTGCCTTTCCCCAGAACCGTTGGCAACTGCGAACTGTAATAAAAAAATGGAAAATGCTCCGTCGTTTGACGGAGCATTTTTTACTGATTTTTTCACATATAATAAAAAGCGTTTTGCACACCCTAATTTTTGAGGGAGGGATCGCTGTGAAAAAATTAATTGTAATTTTGTCGCTGTTTTCGTTGCTGTTGACCGGTTGCAGACGCAGCAATGCAGTGCAGCCCGCTCAATGCAGGCTCATAACGGGCATCCACGTTACCTTTGACGACGGCCCGCTGCATACCCAGCGCCAGTACACGGCATCCGCCAAAGTCCGGGCAATATTGAATTATCTGCGCTGGCTGGACCCCTACGGATCGCCGGAGGAAGATCCGGAGCAGGTTTCCGGCAGCAGCTTTCGTATCACGCTGCAATACTCCGACGGCTGCGAAAAGAATTACGTGCAAAAGGCGGATCGCTTTCTTTTGGAGGATGGCAAGCCCTGGAAACGCATTGATCCCACCCGGGCCCAGACCCTAAGCCAGATCCTGGGCCAGATGGCCAGCGATGGAGAAAAATAAAAGCACCGTCTGTCTTTCGACAAACGGTGCTTTTTTGGAGCGGGTGACGAGGCTCGAACTCGCTACCTCCACCTTGGCAAGGTGGCGCTCTACCGGATGAGCTACACCCGCGGAACGAAACCTATTATAGCACGCTTCGTGGATTTGTCAATACATTTTTTGCTTTTTTCTAGCTAAAATGCATACTCAAAAGTTGCGTAGGAGAACGAATTGTGGTATAATGCCTGCAAAACAGCAAAGGAGAATAGAGAATGAACATTTCGATTGACGCGCTGCAGGCGTATCTTAAAGACCGGTACGGCGGTTGGACCACAGAGCAGAGTATGTTTATGAAGCTGGTGGAGGAAATCGGCGAGGTCGCCGAGGTACTGAATAAGCGCGCTGGCAGAAAGGCTTCCGACGAAACCGACCTATCGGAGCAGCTGGGAACGGAACTGGCAGATATGATTCATTACATCGTTGCCATAGCCGCTATCAATGATATTGACCTGACCAGAATCATTGTAGAAAAGGATCGAAAGGCATCCGTAAAGTATAACCATAAAGTTAATCTGGAAACATTCTTGGCCAATCGGGAAGAATATTAGAGTCGTGTTTGGAAAGCAAAAGGCCCCCTCTCCTCCGCGCTAAGTGCCGCCGCTATGCGGCGGTTGCGCTCTGTACGCCCGCCTGCGGGCGGGTGTGACGAGGGGGCTGGATTTTTGCGAAGCAAAAAGACTGGGGGAGAGAAAACAATCCCTCAGTCAGCCTGATCGGCTGACAGCTCCCTTTACACAAGGGAGCCTTTTTTATTAGAAAGAGCGGACGGATTTGGCATATTCCGTGGGGGTGATACCGAATTTGTCCTTAAACTGCCGGGAGAAATGATGCACCGTGGAGTACTGCAGCGCCGCGGCAATCTCAGAGAAATTCATCGAATTTTCCCGGATCATCTGCTTGCTCTCCTGCAGCTTGATGCGGCGGATGTATTCGCCGGGGGAGATCTGCAGATTCTTGTGGAACAGCGCCGTCAGATAGCTGGGGCTGACATCCACCATCCGCGCCACGGTGGGAACGGACAGCTTTTCCCGGATATGGGCGCTGACATACTGTTGGGCGCGGCGGATGATCTCGTTTTCAGAATGGACGGAATTGGAGGCCTTCAGCCGGGTGTCGGCATCGTCGGTGCTGCGCAGCAGGAAGATAAGGAACTGGGTCAACAGGGAAATGATCAGGTCAGAGGAATACTTGTCCATCCGGTCCTGTTCGTGGAGAAGCTGCTGCAGCAAAAATGCAGCGCGCTGGGGGATTTTGAACTTGCGGTTGATCAGAAGCGGCAGCTGCGTGGTCTGAAGATCAAAGGAGATGGTTACATATCGGGGCGCAACATCCACATCCGCGTACTGCATATGCCACTGATTCGGGCCGTAGAGCATCAGCTCGCCCTGCTCCAGCACGGTCTCCTGGCCATCCACCACGGAGTGCAGCGTGCCCTGATCCACATAGGTCAGCTCCATCATCGGGTGGGATTCGCCGGAGAATACAAAGCCCCGCTCCTTTTCGTGGTAGAAAAACGTGTAAAGCTCCGTGACCCGCACTTGAGGCGGATAACGAAAATCCTGGGCAGGCTGAGATTCCTCGGTGCGTTTCGGCAAACTCTGGGCACTGAGGGAAACGGCAAAAGCATTCTGCCGGAACGGGGAGAGGGAAAAGTAAACGCCGGCACGGATGCACACGCCCTTATCCAGATAGTAGTGCTGGAACTGCTTCTGATCCAGAGAAACGGATAGCACCGTCATACCCTTGCCGCAATGCACAAAGGTATCAGACAGCGCCTGATAGACCGCCGCATCGCCCTGCTCGGAGGAGATGGTTATGGTCTGCACGTTTGCGGCGGAAAAAGACGCATTGGCCGTACGCTCCGGAGGGACAGTGCCGAAATCCTTAAAATTCAGTTGGTTGAGATGTCTGACCATAGAAAATCCCTCCCATAAAAAATAGAGCCACAGATTGTGGCTCTATTATACACAAAATAGTTGAAAATGGCAAACATTTTCTTCAAAGATTATCTTTGATATTCAAATTCGAAGTCGTAAATGTCCACGGTGTCGCCGTCCTGGATGCCCATTTCCTCCAGACGGACGAAAAGTCCGCACTTTCTCAGCTGCAGATCGAAATAATTCCGGGACTCGTAATCGTCGAAATTGATATTTTCGATGAGCCGCTCCAGATACCGGCCGGTGATCAGCCAGGTGCTGCCGTAGTGCTCGATCTCGAATTCGTTGGGGTCGCTGGGGGCTTCTACGATCTCCACATATTCCGGCTCGTAAATGGTAACCGGGGGCAGAGTGCGCAGCTTTTCCGCCACCACGCGCATCAGCGTTTTTGTGCCCTGGGTCGTGCCGGCGCTGATCTCGTACAGCGCGCAGCCGGCGGCCTCTACGTGCTCGCGCAGGCGCTCCAAATTGTCGGATTCCGGCATCAGCAGATCTACCTTGTTGGCGGCTACGATCATCGGGCGGTTGGAAAGATCCACGCTGTAATTCTGCAGCTCCGCGCAGATGGCGTCGAAATCCTCCACGGGGTCGCGGCCTTCGCTGCCGGAAACGTCGATGACGTGGACCAGCAGGCGGCAGCGATCAATGTGCCGCAGGAAATCGTGGCCCAGGCCTGCGCCGTCAGCAGCGCCCTCGATAATGCCGGGAATGTCCGCCATAACGAAGGAAACGCCCTCATCCACGTAAATGACGCCCAGATTGGGGAACAGAGTCGTAAAATGGTAGTTGGCGATCTTGGGACGGGCGTTGGAAGTAACGCTTAAAAGGGTAGACTTGCCCACGTTGGGGAAGCCCACCAGACCCACATCGGCCAGCAGCTTCAGCTCCAGAATGATGTCCCGCTCCTCGCCCTTCAGGCCGGCCTTTGCAAACCGGGGGACTTGCCGGGTGGGAGTGGCGTAGTGGGCATTGCCCCAGCCGCCGCGGCCGCCCTTGGCGATGATGTGATCCTCGCCGGTGGACATATCCACGATGATCTGGTTGGTTTCCGCGTCCCGGACCACGGTGCCTCTGGGCACCTGGATGATCAGCGGCTCGCCACGCTTGCCGCTCATTTTGCGGCCCATACCGTTGATGCCGGCTTCTGCGGCGTATTTGCGCTTATAGCGGAAATCCAACAGGGTAGAGAGGTTAGCGTTGACCCGCAGGAGCACGCTGCCGCCCTGACCACCGTCGCCGCCGTCCGGGCCGCCGGATGCCACGTATTTTTCCCGGTGGAAGGCTACCGCACCGTCACCGCCGCGGCCGCCGACTACCGTAATTCGCACTTTATCTACAAACATAGAGTATCCTCCTTATTGACAAGGAATTGCTCAGACTAGAAAAAGAAAGGCTGTCGCAAGCTTAGTTTGCAACAGCCCTTCGTTTCTCATACGCTTTTTACTGCTCGGCGTACACGGAGCACTGCCGGCGGTCCTTACCCTTGCGCTCAAATCTGACGGTGCCGTCAACCAGAGCAAACAGGGTGTCATCCTTGCCGATGCCCACATTGACACCGGGATGGATGTGAGTGCCTCTCTGGCGAACCAAAATGTTGCCAGCCAGAACAAACTGACCGTCTGCGCGCTTGACGCCCAGACGCTTGGCCTCGGAATCACGGCCGTTCTTGGTGGAACCGCCGCCCTTGTGGTGAGCGAAGAACTGAATACCAATCTTCAGCATAGTGTTACACCTCCAAAACTTCAATATAATCAGAATAATCGTCCCGCATACTGCAAAGTGTCAGCATCATTCCGGCAAGTACTGCCTGAATTGCATCCTCTTCATCGCAGGATGTGGGCAGGGTCAGGGTGATGCGTGCATCCTCTTCCTTGACCCGAACCTTGGCATTTGCGCCACACACTTCATTGATGGTGGCCTCAGCCATGGTAACAACAGCGGAGATGGCGGCGCAGACGATGTCGCTGCCAGCTTCAGCATAACCGCTGTGTCCGGAGACGGAGAATCCTGTGATTCTGTCGCCATCCATAAAAAACTCGCATCTTGTCATAAATTACAGTGCGATCTTGGTGATTTCCACCTTGGTGTAGGGCTGACGATGACCGATCTTCTTCTTCTCGCCCTTCTTAGCCTTGTAGCGCAGAACGTGGATCTTCTTGCCCTTGCCGTTCTTAACTACGGTAGCCTCAACGCAAGCGCCCTCAACAGTGGGGGTGCCGACCTTGGTGTTCTCACCGTCCAGGACGGCCAGAACCTGCTCGAACTTTACGGTGGACTCAGCCTCAGCGTTCAGCTTTTCGATGTAGAGGATATCACCCTCAGCAACGGTGTACTGCTTGCCACCAGTAACGATAACTGCCTTCATTTTTGTTTTCACCTACTTTATTTTGTGTAGTCTCGCTCTAAAGGCGGGTGCATTTGGGCGCACCAACTTAAGCCTCTTCAATGCGGCTTGTCCATTTTAGCACCGGAAATGGGAAAAGTCAAGGACTTTTTCGCATTTTTTTGGTGATTTTTCGCGGTTTTGCCGGGAAGATAATTTTATAAAAAAAGACAAAAAGTGTTTGACAAAAGGTTGCTGCTGGGTTATAATCCGTTATGCGCCTGGACGATTAGCTCAGCTGGCTAGAGCATCCGCTTGACGTGCGGAAGGTCATAGGTTCGAGTCCTATATCGTCCACCAAAAATCCTGAATGCGAGAGCGTTCAGGATTTTTACTTTTTACCTCTTCACTCTTCACTTTTCACTAAAAACGCATTCCGGATTTTTGGAAGTAATAAGTAATAGTGAATAGTGAAAAAGTATTTTGCAAGGCATTGCCTTGCACTTTTTACTTTATGACAGTATAATAATCGAAAGGGGTGAAAGTGATGAAAGAAAGTCCTTTAATGATAAAGTCAAAAACCTTTGCTCTTGATGTAATCAAAGTTTGTAAAGAATTAAGATCAGTAAAGTGTGAAAGTGCCCTTATCAATCAATTCTTGCGTTCGGGAACAAGTATTGGTGCGAATATCCGTGAGGCATTTTATGCTCACGGCCCGGCCGATTTCATAGCAAAGCTGCAAATTGCTCTTAAAGAATGTTCTGAAAGTGAGTACTGGATAGAACTGCTTTTGGAAAGTGGATATTATAACGATAAGTCGCTATTAGAGCAATGCACTGAGGTTAAGCGAATTCTGATTTCTTCCATCAATACCGTAAAAGCGAAGCAGAATAACGGAGCAAAAGAACAATAACGGTACCTTATAAATGAAGAATGTACTGTTATTTGATTGCAAAAACCGTTGATATTACTAGGTTTTTCCCCAAGTCCTATAAGAATACGCGTACCAAATAAAAAAGACCATCCAATCGGATGGTCTTTTTTATTTGGTATGGTATTCAGATATAGGACTCGAAGAGGGCGGCGGTCCGCAGACCGCAAAAAAGTGTCCGGGGGACACTTTTTTAGGCCGGGGAAGAGTCCTATTGCTATACAGGCGCAGCCGGAGGGCTGTGGATGCATAGCAATCTTGTGATTGCGCTGCCATTGGCAGGCAGAAAATGCAAATCGAGTCCTATATCGTCCGGACGATATATCATTGAAAAACAAGCTGTATTATGATATACTTCCCCTAAGAGGTGATTGAATGGCAAAAGGCAACGTATATATGTCGAGCTATCCCGATAATCCGCCAGACTGGTATTGGGTCAGCGGTTTGCACGATGCTTGCATTGTTGGTGTTGAAACATTTGAATTTCCGTTCGACTATAATATGTCCATTAAAGAAAAGGATAAATATAATCGCAATCTTATGACCTTGAGAATCAATGCAAAAGGTGCGATATATGACAATAAGGTCAAAGAAATCCGCCTGTTTAATTATGAAGTTTTAACTGAGGATATTTCTTTGAAAGGCAGAAAAGAAGTGTGGTGGCTAGCAGATAGACTTGTTGATCATATTGACTATTATACCTTGGAAATAGATTTGCAGGATTTTGATGCTGATCCTGAAGATTGTACATTCAAAATAAAATTTGAACGAGCAGAGGTGGACAGGAAATAGAGAAACTTTTAGCCTTTCTTACCCCCATTTACACACCTTTTAGTCGTTCCTTCGCATAAAGAAACCACACCGTTCGGTGTGGTTTTTCTTTTTGGTGGCCTGGGACTCGAACCCATCTAAATGCGGCGCGGATGAGCGCCGCCGGCGAGGGCTGGACCGAGCCGAACCTTTATTTTCTGCCTGAAAGGCAGAAAATGCAAATCGAGTCCTATATCGGGAGGGACTATCGTTTCTCAATGCATTGATATTTGCATTAAGAACCCTTTTTTGTTTTCAGCAATAGAAAATCTGGTTTATGTAGCAGATCTTGATATTCTGGATGCGTTTCAAGCAATTCCTCTGTTGGCAAAGGTTCAATCATTTGCTCTATTGAAAAACCTGTTTCAATCAATGTGGATATGATGTTAGAGAATGTTCTGTGATATACTTTTACATTATCGACAAACCAAGTTGCTTCTCGTTCTCCTTCAATGCCGTAATTGGAAAGATTCAAATATTTCTTCTTTCCACTTTCATCCCGTGTCCATCTGTCACCGCTAGAGTGACAAGTTACGAACGGGTGCTCTTGAGAGAAAACAAATATGCCGTTTGCATCCAACAAGGAATATATGGCCTTTACCACACCTGCAAAGTCTTCAACATAATGAAACGCCAATGAACTGACAACAACATCAAAAGACTCATTGAGATGTCTTATATCCTCCATAGGCATATTCATGTACGAGATTTTTGCGTCGCTGTTTTCTGCCTTAGCAATCTCTAACATTTTACTCGAAATATCAATGCCTAAGACTCTGGTTGCGCCCAGATCAACGAACATTTTGCAATGTTCTCCAAAGCCACAACCCAAGTCCAGAACTCTTTTTCCTTCAAGATCTGGTAACATAGAAAACAGTGCAGGAATTTCAAATAAATTATTGGCATTTACCTTGTTTTCCCTGATTTTCTTATAGCCATCGAAGAAAATCTCGTTGTCAAATATGTTCTGTTGTGCCATATCGTTTTCCTCTCAAACTGGAATTGTCACAACAAAATTATACTCCGCTTCCAAATGAAAATCAAGGGCGGATGTGGGCATCCGCCCCTACGATCGCTTTTTTGGCGTAGTTCAAGACCCTCTCCCCGGGAGAAGGGAAAGGGATAGGCGATCTGGCTGTGTTTGTGCGTTTTGCTTCCCGAATAATGCAAAATTTCACGGACATTTGTCGATATATCGGGGACATTCTTATTGACTTTCCGCTTGAAAGATGGTATAGTTATCAATATTGTAAAACGCGATGACGAAACCCAGTAAGCGCTACTGTTCCTCTTGCAGAGAGCTGCCGTTTGGTGCAAGGCAGCAGGGGAAAAGCGCCGAATTCCTTTCTGAGCGGCTCTGCTGAACATTTTAGTAGGCGGAGACGGGTGCGCCCGATACTGCGCTTACGGTCTGTTGGGATCGGATAAGGCCGCGGAAGCCGCGGTAAATTGAGGTGGTACCACGGGGTAAACTCGTCCTCTGCTGGAAAGCAGAGGACTTTTTTGTTTTACCCCATATTACGTTTGAAAGGGCATAGAATTATGGTCATTACGGATTATTTGGAACGCAATGCCAGACTGATCGGCGCAAAAACCGCGCTGGTAGAGGTCAACCCCTCCGAGGAACGGGACAATGCCGTTACCTGGCGGGACTTTAATCTGATCGAAAATGCAAACCCCGATGCACCCTACCGCCGGGAAATGAGCTGGCAGGATTTTGACCGCCGGGCTAACCGATTTGCAAACCTGCTGCTGAGCCGCGGCCTGCAAAGGGGCACAAAGGTCGCCATTTTGCTGATGAACTGCTTGGAGTGGCTGCCCATTTATTTCGGCGTGCTCAAGGCAGGCTGCATCGCCGTGCCGATGAATTTCCGCTATTCTTCTGATGAGATCAAGTATTGTCTGGACTTAGCAGATGCGGAGGTGCTGGTGTTCGGCCCGGAATTTGTCAGCCGGATGGATGCCATCGAAGCCGATCTGGACTTTTTGAAGATGATGTTCTTCGTGGGTAAGAACGGCCCGGAATACACGGAAGACTGCCTGCGGTTGATGGATTTCTGCTCCTCCAAGGCACCTCCCGTATTGCTGACAGAAGATGACCACGCGGCCATCTATTTCTCCTCCGGCACTACCGGCTTCCCTAAGGCGATCCTGCACGATCACAGATCCCTGACCTGCGCTTGTATGGTAGAGCAAAACCACCACGGCCAGACCGCCGACGATGTGTTCCTGTGCATCCCGCCGCTGTATCATACCGGCGCAAAAATGCACTGGTTTGGCTCACTCCTTTCCGGCAGCAAGGCAGTTCTGCTTCGGGGCGTGAAGCCTGAGTGGATTCTGCGGGCTGTGACGGAAGAAAAATGCACCATCGTTTGGCTGCTGGTGCCCTGGGCCCAGGATCTTTTGGATGCTGTGGATTCCGGCCGCATCAACCTGGGCGACTATTACTTAGATCAGTGGCGACTGATGCATATCGGCGCGCAGCCTGTTCCCCCCAGTCTGATCCGCCGCTGGATGGAAAAATTCCCCCACCATCAGTATGACACCAACTATGGCCTTTCCGAGTCTATCGGCCCGGGCTGCGTGCATCTGGGCGTGGAGAATACCCACAAGGTGGGCGCCATCGGCAAGCCCGGTTATCTGTGGGAGACTAAGATTATCGACGAACACGGGGCGGAGGTTGCACAGGGTGAGGTCGGCGAACTGGCCGTCAAGGGCCCCGGCGTGATGCTGTGCTACTACAAGAATCCGGAGGCGACCGATGAGGTGCTGAAGGGCGATTGGCTCTGGACCGGCGATATGGCCCGTATGGACGAAGATGGATTTATCTACCTGGTTGACCGCAAGAAGGACGTGGTCATTTCCGGTGGTGAGAACCTCTATCCCGTCCAGATCGAAGATTTCCTCCGGGGCTTCGACAAGATCAAGGATGTGGCCGTCATTGGCCTGCCGGATGCCCGTCTGGGTGAGATTGCCGCGGCCATCGTGGAGATCAAGGAGGGCGTAACCTGCACCGAGGAGGAGATCAATGCCTTCTGCATGGGCATGCCCCGGTATAAGCGTCCCAAGCAGATCATCTTCGACAAAATCCCCAGAAATCCCACCGGCAAGATCGAAAAGCCGGCTCTGCGTGAAAAATACTGCAAGGGCCGCCTGGTGGAAAGCCAGATCACCGGTTAATAAACAGAAAGCTTGTGATTTTTTATGGATCTATTGATTAAGCTTCCGATGGTCATCCTGTTCTTTGCCGTTATGATCGCCATCGGAATTTACTGCAAAAAGCACTCCACCAATGTGGACGACTTTGTGCTGGGTGGACGCAGCGTCGGCCCGTGGCTGACTGCCTTTGCCTACGGCACATCCTATTTTTCCGCGGTGGTGTTTGTGGGCTACGCTGGCCAGTTCGGCTGGAAGTACGGCATCGCCGCCACCTGGGCAGGTATCGGCAATGCTATCATCGGCTCGCTGATGGCTTGGGCGATCCTGGGTCGCCGCACCCGGATTATGACCCAGCACTTAAACAGCGCGACGATGCCCCAGTTCTTTGAAAAGCGGTTTGCCAGCCCCGGCCTGAAGCTGGCGGCGTCTGCCATTATCTTCATCTTTTTGATCCCCTACACCGCATCCCTTTACAACGGCCTGAGCCGGCTGTTCGGTATGGCGTTCAACATCGACTATTCTGTTTGCGTCATTGTGATGGCTGTCATCACCGCCATCTACGTCATTGCCGGCGGCTATATGGCAACGGCTATCAACGATTTTGTCCAGGGCATCATTATGATCGTGGGCATCATCGCGGTGATCGCCGCGGTGCTGAAAGGGCAGGGCGGCTTTGCGGAAGCACTGACCCAACTGGGTCAGGTGTCCGATCCTGCGGTGTCCGACGTTCCCGGTGCATTCGTTTCTTTCCTGGGTCCTGACCCTGCCAACCTGCTGGGCGTGGTGGTCCTGACTTCTCTGGGTACTTGGGGTCTGCCCCAGATGGTCCAGAAGTTCTACGCCATCAAGAGCGAGAAAGCCATCAACAAGGGTATGATCATCTCCACGGTGTTCGCCCTGATCGTGGCCGGCGGCTGCTATTTCCTGGGCGGCTTTGGACGGCTGTTTGCTGACCGGGTGGATGTGGCGAAAGAAGGCTTCGATGCCATTATTCCCGCGATGCTCTCTGATCTTTCACCGTTCCTGATTTCGATTGTCGTTATTTTGGTGCTTTCCGCATCGATGTCTACGCTGTCATCGCTGGTGCTGACCTCCAGCTCCACGCTGACGCTGGACTTCATCAAGGGAAATGTGGTAAAGAAGATGGATGAAAAGCGTCAGCTTCTGTCCATCCGGGTGCTGATCGTGGTGTTTATCCTCATTTCCGTTGTGCTGGCGCTGATCCAGCACAAGTCCAATGTGACCTTTATCGCCCAGCTGATGGGCATTTCCTGGGGTGCGCTGGCAGGTGCATTCCTGGCTCCGTTCCTGTTCGGCCTGTACTGGAAGAAGACTACGAAGGCCGCCGTTTGGGCCAGCTTCCTGTTCTCTACGGTGGTTATGCTCTGCAATATTCTCTTCCCCCAGTATTTCCCGGCACTGTTGCGCACCCCCATCAATGCCGGCGTGTTCTGTATGCTGTTTGGACTGATTCTGGTTCCTGCGGTCAGCTTACTTACGAAAAAGCCCGAAAAGGCACATATCGAGCAGGTCTTTTCCTGCTATGACTGCACTGTAACCGTTTGCGTAACCGACTCCATTGGGGAGACAAAGGAGGAAACCCTATGAAAACACTGATGCTTGGCAACGAAGCCGTTGCCAGAGGCCTTTACGAGGCCGGCTGCAGCTTTGTGTCCAGCTATCCCGGCACGCCCAGTACCGAGATCACTGAGTGCGTAGCCAAATATAAAGAAGTCTATGCCGAGTGGGCGCCCAATGAAAAGGTGGCGATGGAGGCTGCCTTTGGCGCAAGCCTTGCCGGCAAGCGCAGCTTCTGCGCCATGAAGCACGTGGGCCTGAACGTGGCGGCGGATCCGCTGTTTACCGTGGGCTACACTGGCGTGAATGCAGGCTTTGTCATCGGCGTGGCGGATGATGCAGGTATGCATTCTTCCCAGAATGAGCAGGATTCCCGCCATTATGCCCGGGCATCCAAGATCCCTATGCTGGAGCCGGCGGATTCGAAAGAGGCCCTGGCCTTTACCAAGCTGGCCTATGAGTTGTCTGAGCAGTTCGATACCCCCGTTTTTATCAAGATGTGTACCCGGGTTTCCCACTCTCAGAGCATCGTAGAGCCCGGCGACCGCATTGAGGTCAGCAAGCCCTACGAAAAGAATCCCCAGAAGTACATTATGATGCCCGGAAACGCCAAGCGCCGCCACCCCATCGTGGAAGAGCGTACCAATGCATTGGTGCAGTGGGCGGAAACGGCTGAGATCAACCGTGTTGAAGATGGCACTGACCGTAAGATCGGCATTATCACCTCTTCTACTTCCTATCAGTACGTGAAAGAGGTTTGCGGCGATCGTTACAGCGTGCTGAAGCTGGGTATGATCTGGCCGATGCCCAAGCAGAAGATCATTGATTTTGCCAAGACGGTGGAAAAATTGGTGGTTGTGGAAGAGCTGGACAGCTTCATCGAGACCCATTGCCGTCAGCTGGGCCTTGACTGCGTTGGCAAGGAAATCTTCTCCTGCATCGACGAATTCTCCCAGAATCTGGTCGCTGAAAAGCTGGGTGTTTCCACCCAGTCCGGCACCAAGCTGGATGCCGCCATCCCTCCCAGACCCCCCGTTATGTGCGCCGGCTGTCCCCACAGAGGCCTGTTCTACACCCTGGCGAAGAACAAGGTTACCGCTCTGGGCGATATCGGCTGCTATACCCTGGGCGCTGTGCCGCCTCTGGCCGCGCTGGATACCACCATCTGTATGGGCGCTTCCGTCTCCGGTATGCACGGCTTTACCAAGGCCGGCGGCGCGGAGGGAAGAAAAGTTGTGGCGGTCATCGGCGACTCCACCTTTATGCACTCCGGTGTTACAGGCCTGATCAATATGGCCTACAATGAATCCTGCGGAACGGTCATCATCGTGGATAACTCCATCACCGGTATGACCGGCCATCAGCAGAATCCCACCACCGGCTTCAACCTGAAGGGCGATCCCTGCACCAAGATAGACCTGGAGACCCTGTGCCGCGCGGTTGGCATCAACCGTGTCCGGGTGGTCGATCCCTACGATCTGGCCGCTTGCGATGCCGCCATCAAGGAGGAAACCGCGGTGGATGAGCCCTCTGTGATCATCTCCCGCCGTCCCTGCGCGCTGCTGAAATATGTCAAGCACAAGAAGCCCATCATTGCCAATGCCGACAAGTGCGTTGGCTGCAAGGCTTGTATGAAGATCGGCTGTCCTGCTATCAGCATTGTGGATAAAAAGGCCCGTATCGACAACACCCTCTGCACCGGCTGCGGTGTTTGCGCACAGCTGTGTAAGTTCGATGCACTGACGGCAGCAAAGGAGGACTGAGTATGAAGACAAAGAATATTATGATTGTCGGCGTCGGCGGTCAGGGAAGTCTGCTGGCCTCCAAGCTTCTGGGACGTATGCTGCTGCAGAAGGGCTATGACATCAAGGTGTCCGAGGTCCACGGTATGAGCCAGCGCGGCGGCAGCGTGGTTACCTATGTTCGCTTTGGCGACAAGGTCTATTCTCCCGTTATTGACAAGGGCGAGGCTGACTTTATCGTCTCCTTTGAGCTGCTGGAGGCTGCCCGCTGGACGGAGTACTTAAAGCCCGGTGGAAAGATCGTGGTCAATACCCAGGAGATCAGCCCGATGCCCGTGATCACCGGCGCTGCCGAGTATCCCCAGGGACTGGTGGAGCAGATGAAAGCTGCCGGCCTGGACGTGGATGCCATCGACGCTCTGGCGTTGGCCCAGCAGGCAGGTTCTGCCAAGGCTGTTAACATCATTCTGATGGGCCATCTGTCCCGCAGCTTCGACTTTGCTGAAGAAGACTGGATGGAAGCCATCGAAAATTGCGTTCCTGCAAAATTCTTAGAGCTTAACAAAACTGCGTTCAAATTGGGCCGCAGCATCTGAACAGAAAAGAGGAAAATCAAAATGGGAAATTATTTTCAGCCGGAAATCGAAACTGCCTCCAGAGAACAGATCCTGGCCTGGCAGAATGAGCGCCTGGTCAAGCAGGTGCAGCACGTATGGGACAATGTTCCCTACTACCGCAAGAAGATGGAAGAAAAGGGTCTGACCCCCGCTGACATTCAGGGTGTTGACGACCTGAAGAAGCTTCCTTTCCTGACCAAGGATGACCTGCGGGAAGCCTATCCCTACGGCCTGCTGGGCAAGCCCCTGTCTGATTGCGTCCGCATCCAGTCCACCTCCGGCACTACCGGCAAGCGCGTTGTTGCATTCTACACCCAGCACGATATTGATCTGTGGGAAGATTGCTGCGCCCGCGCTATCGTCGCCGCCGGCGGCACCAAGGATGATGTGTGCCACGTTTCCTATGGCTACGGCCTGTTTACCGGCGGCCCTGGCCTGAACGGCGGCTCTCACAAGGTGGGCTGCCTGACCCTGCCGGTTTCCTCCGGCAACACCGAGCGGCAGCTGCAGTTTATGACCGATCTGGGCTCTACCATTTTGTGCTGCACCCCGTCCTACGCCGCATATCTGGCTGAAAGTATTCACGAGCGTGGCCTGCGGGATCAGATCAAGCTGAAGGCCGGTATTTTCGGCGCAGAGGCCTGGAGTGAAAAGATGCGTGAGGATATCCAGAACAGTCTGGGCATCAAAGCCTACGATATTTACGGTCTGACGGAGACCTCCGGTCCGGGCGTCAGCTTCGAATGCGAGGAGCAGACCGGTATGCATATCAACGAGGACCACTTCATCGCTGAGATCATCGACCCCGAAACCGGCGAGGTCTTGCCGGAAGGCTCTAAGGGCGAGCTGGTCTTCACCGCTATCACCAAGGAAGCATTTCCCCTGCTGCGCTACCGCACCCGCGACATCTGCGTGCTGACCAGAAAGCCTTGCTCCTGCGGCAGAACCCACGTGAAGATGTCCAAGCCGATGGGCCGCAGCGACGATATGCTGATCATCAAGGGCGTCAATGTGTTCCCGTCCCAGATCGAGCAGGTGCTTCTGGAGCAGGGCTATCCTGCCAACTACCAGATCGTTGTTGACCGTGTCAACCATTCCGACACCCTGGAGGTTATGGTGGAGATGACCCCGGAGAACTTCTCTGACTCTCTGGCCAAGGTCACCTCTATGGAAAAGAAGCTGGTGGATGCGCTGAAGGCGATGCTGGGCATCTACGCCAAGGTCCGCCTGGTCGCACCCAAGACCATTGCCCGTAGCGAGGGCAAGGCTGTCCGTATCATTGACAAGCGTAAGATTTAAGGAGGGGACAAGATGGTATATCAAATATCTGTTTTTCTGGAAAACCGCGCCGGCCAGTTTGCCGAGATCACCACGACTCTGGCGGACAACGGCATTGATATGCGGGCGATCTCCGTGGCGGAGACCGCAGATTACGGCATTCTGCGCTTGATCGTGGACAATGCCGAGAAGGCCACATCCATTCTGATGCAGCACGGCTATCTGCTATCTATGACCCCCGTGCTGGTGGTTGCCGTTTCGGATGAGCCCGGCGGCATTGCTCCCGTGCTGGCTACGGTTGCGGAGGGCAATATTGACATTGAATATATGTACTCCCTGTTTACCCACGCCGAGGGTAAGGCATACATCGTTTTCCGCGTCAACGAGACGGAAAAGTTCGTTTCTCTGCTGGCAACCCACGGCATTACTCCCACCACTGCCGAAGAACTGGGCATCCACTAATCATTACCGAGGTACAAAGCTATGCAAGAAATGAGCAGAAAAAATCAATACTTTACGGATTCCGTCATCCGGCGAATGACCCGCATTTCCTTGGATTGCGGTGCCATCAACCTGGCCCAGGGCTTCCCGGATTTTGATCCGCCCAAGGCAATGCTGGATCGCTTAAATGAGGTTAGCTATCTTGGCCCTCACCAGTACCCCATCACTATGGGCGCACCCAATTTCCGCCAGGCGCTGGCCAGAAAGTGCGGCCGGTTTATGGGCCGTGAGCTGAATCCTGACACCGATATGGTGGTTACCATCGGCTCTACCGAGGCAATGGTGGATACCATCTTCGCCCTGACCAACCCCGGCGATAAGATCGCAATGTTCTCTCCCTACTTTGAGAACTACCGCGCCCAGGCCATTATGGCCCAGTGCGAGCCGGTCTTTATCCCCCTGGTGCCGCCTACGTTCAACTTTGATCCCAATGTGCTGGAGGATGCCTTCAAGCAGGGCCTGAAAGCCATCCTGATCTGCAATCCCTCCAACCCCAGCGGCAAGGTCTTCACTTATGATGAGCTGAAGATGATCGCCGATCTGTGTATCAAGTATGACGTCTATGCCATTATGGACGAAGTGTATGAGCACATCGTCTACGAGGGCCACAAGCACATCTATATGAACAGCCTGCCCGGTATGTGGGAGCGCACGGTTTCTTGTTCTTCTCTGTCCAAGACCTATTCCATCACCGGCTGGCGCTTGGGCTACGCCATCGCACCCAAGCCCATTATGGACCGCATTAAGCAGTATCACGACTTTAACACCGTCGGCTGCGCATCTCCGCTGATGGAGGCGGCTGTGGTGGGCCTGGATATGCCCGACAGCTACTATGAAGAATTCGGCGCACACTATGCCCATATGAAGAAGCTGTTTACGGAGGGCCTGGATCGCATCGGCATTCCCTATACCGATCCTCAGGGCGCATACTTCGTGCTGGCTGACATTTCTCCGTATATGAAGAAGGGTCAGACCGATGTGGAGTTCTGCGAAGAAATGGCCCGCAAGGTGGGCGTTGGCGCAGTTCCCGGCACGTCCTTCTTCAGTGAAAAGGGCGTCAACAGCATTGTACGCTTGCACTTTGCGAAGCTGGATTCCACGCTGAATGAAGCGCTGGATCGGCTGTCTCACATTAAAGAAAAGATGCTCTGATACTGACAAAAGCCCTGAGGGCGCAAGCCGAATGTCATTAAGTTAGTATGTCATTGCGAGGAGGGCGAAAGCCCGACGCGGCAATCTCCCGGTACATTCCCCACCACTGCATAGCACTTGCAGAGGTTGTGCCGGGAGATTCCCACGGGCCTGACGGCCCTCGGAATGACAGCTTCTTTTAACTTGATGACTTTGGGCGCAAGCCTTCGGGGCTTTCCTTCGAAACGAGATGTAAACGATGAAATCTAAGGAATTCTTTGCTGGCCTGAAGGCGGGTATGCCGGTGTGCGTCGGCTATTTTTCCGTCAGCTTTGGCTTTGGCGCAATGGCTATCGCCCAGGGCATAACGGTCTGGCAGGCTATACTGATCTCTGCATCCAATCTGACCAGCGCAGGTCAGTTCGCGGGGCTGACGGTCATCGCGACAGGGGCGGCGATCATCGAGATGATCCTGACCCAGCTGGTGATCAACAGCCGGTACGCTTTAATGAGCCTTGCCCTGGGACAGCGCTTGGGCCCCAATGTAGGGGCCGGCAAACGGCTGATCGCTGCGTTTTTCAATACAGATGAGGTTTTTGCTCTGGGTATGTCCAGGGGAAAACAGCTGACCACCGGCTTTTTCGTAGGCGTCGGCACAGTGGCGGCGCTGGGCTGGATATCCGGAACGGCTATGGGCGCAATCGCCGGCTCGCTGCTGCCGGAATCTGTGCGGATGGCCCTGGGCGTGATGCTCTACGGTATGTTTATCGCCATTGTTGTCCCCCAGGCGAGGGAGGAAAAGCCGATCCTAATATCGGTGATCCTGGCGCTGGTGCTTGGCTGTCTGTTTGCCTGGTGTCCTGGGTTGAATCAGATCTCTGACGGTCTGGCTATCGTGATCAGCACCGTTCTGGCGGCCTCTGCCTGCGCCGTGCTGTTCCCGGTGGAAGAGGAGGTGGCGCAGTGAAGATCTACCTCTACATTCTTGTGATGGCGGTTACCACCTATTTGATCCGGGCGTTACCGCTGACACTTTTCAAGAAACCCATCCAAAATCGGTTTTTGAAGTCGTTTTTGCACTATGTTCCCGCGGCTTGCCTGGCGGCGATGACCTTTCCTGCCATCCTTTCCGCTACGGAAAACTGGATCAGCGGCGCCATCGGTCTTGCAGTTGCGGTTTTGCTGGCATTATGCAAGAAGAGCCTGATCGTCGTGGCAGTTGCAAGCTGCGCAGCCGTATTTTTGACGGAATTTATTATCCATTAAAAGAATCCTGCCAAATCGGCAGGATTCTTATTTTATAGCTTGACAAATACTGTCAGTTTATGGATAATGGGGTTGTTTTTGGGAAAGGGAAGTGAAGACAACGAACCATTTATTTTCCTATCGGGAAGTCCGGGGCTTTATCAAGAAAAATGTGGTAATGGTCATCGCGATGATCGCCGCGGCGATCACCTGCTTTTTGGTGCCGCCGGATAGAGAGTATCTCGATTATTTTGATGTCAAGACATTGACCTGCTTGTTCTGCGTGTTGGCAGTTGTCTGCGCTCTGAAGAATATCAATTTCTTCTATGTGCTGGCGAAGAAACTGATCCGGGTGTTCCGAAATGCCCGTGTCTGCATTCTGGCGTTGGTGTATATTACCTTTATAGGGTCAATGCTGATCGCCAACGATATGGCATTGCTGACGTTCCTACCTCTGGGTACGTATGTGCTGACCACCACCGGCAAGGGCAAGTATATGGCCTTTACCTTTATTATGCAGAACATCGCGGCCAATCTGGGCGGTATGCTGACACCCTTTGGCAATCCGCAAAATCTCTACCTATATACCAAGTTCCAGATTCCAACAATGGAGTTTATGGGGATTATGGCCGCGCCCTTCGCGCTGGCAATCGCGCTGATCACACTCAGCTGTATCATCTTTGTAAAGCCTGAGCCATTTGCGCTGAAGGATGAAAAGGTGTCCCTGCCGGCAGGCCGTTCCATTGTGTACCTTCTGCTATTTATTCTGGCAATCGCTATCGTATTTCGGGGAATTCCCTATATGGTCGGCCTGGTGGTGATACCTGCTGCGCTGCTGGTTTTGGACAGAAAAGCGCTAAAAATGGTGGATTATCCGCTTCTGCTGACATTTGTGTTTTTCTTCGTTTTTTCCGGAAATATGGCGAGAATTGATGAAGTTCGGTCTGTATTTTCTTTCCTTTTGGAGAAAAATACACTACTGGTTTCTGCGCTGTCATGTCAGGTGATCAGCAATGTTCCTTCGGCAATTTTACTGTCCCAGTTTACCGCCAACTATAAGCATCTGCTGCTCGGCGTCAATATCGGCGGCGTGGGAACGCTGATCGCATCCCTGGCCAGCCTGATCACATTCCGGGAGTACAGCAAGCTGAATAAGGGCAAGACCGGGCATTATATGCTGATGTTTACTGCATTTAACTTTGCATTCTTAATTATTTTGGCGGCGTTCAGTATGCTGTTCCAATAAAAAAGATCCTGCCATAGGGCAGGATCTTTTGCTTTATTGCTCGGCTTCGTCTTCCCAGGGGATTACGGGCTTGTCAGCATAGTGCTTCTTGAAAATTCTTCTGCGGAACAGATAGATAGTGTAAACAGACCACAGCACAAAGAAAATGGCGCAGGCGATGATCGCATTGGTGGGGGATTTGCAGGCAAAGCCCAGCAGCAACAGCAGAGGAGCAATCATTACCATTGCAGGGAAGTTGGAAAGAATGTACAGGCTGGAGGTGGGTGTCCGCAGACCCGGGTCAACCTCCTTCATAAGGATCATACCGTTGGAAGCCGTGCCGGTCAATGTACCGTAGCTCATCAGGAACATCTCGTGCTCAAAGCCCTTGAAGCATTCCTTGCTGACCTTGCGGATATAGATGTAGGTAAGCACCGCACCCACGACGCTGAGGATCACAACGGGCAGGATGTAGTTTTTGATGTCGTTGATCTCAATGGCTGCCACGCCGGCGACGATCATCAGATCGAAGGAGAAGCCGGAAATGCGGTCCATCTGGTAGTTGTTGATGTAGCCCCGGTGCATCAGATTGTGCCGCTGCAGCCGGTTGACCACAAACTTGATCAGCATAGCCGCCAGGGAAGCCCACAGGAAATTGAAGCCCCAGGCGATGCTGTTTGTGAAATCGGAAAGGATGCCCAGCAGGCACATAAAGCCGAAAGAGAGGGCATAGGCCAGCGCTACAAAGCCGGCCTGCAGGGTGAACTTGTCCACAGATTCGTTGTCCGGGATTTCGTTTCCACAGGGGTTGGTCTGGTCGATAATTTCATCGGTGGGGCGGGAATTGCGGACGTGCAGACCGCCGCGCTTTTTGTAGATGTTGATGTAAAGTACGCCGAACACGGACGCCACCACGAAGCCGATGGAGGCCAGGGACAGGCCGAAGCTTCCGTTGCCGGCAAACTGAGCAGCGGCGGTGTTGGTAAACTTAATGTCCCAGGTCAGCGCGTTGCCGGGACCCTGACCGTAAGCCAGAGGCAGGATCAAGCCGCAAATGTAGGAAACGATCTGATCACCGTAACGGGTCAGCAGAAACAAAATGATGGTGATACCAAGGCCCACAAAGGCCTGCATCATATAAGTACCGCCCTGCAGGGCGCCAAATTCCAGCACCTGGGCTTTGTTGGTCTTATGGGTGATCTTTTCCGTCTTCAGGGTCATTGCGGCGAAGCCAATGGCTAGGCAGTGGTAAGTAATGACCTGCATCAGGCGGTTGTCCACGATAAGGAAATCAAACTGCTTTGCAACGATGTTTACGATCAGCAGCAGAGCGCCGCCCAGCAGCGCCGAGGGAATCAGACATTTGCGAAACAGCGGGATGGTACGCCGGAGAATGTTGCCCAGCATCAAGAAAAGCAGCAGCAGTCCCAACTGCACCAAAAACGCCCAAACAGGGCCGTAATTGGCTAAAGTAAAATCCCAATCCATAACAAAGACCAACTCCTCTGTGGCAGAATATCACTGTCAGTATAAAACTTTTCCGCATTTTTGTCAATAAAATGAACGGCTCGCTGCATCCTGCCGATTTCTTTTTGCATATCGTTGCATTTCCTAAAAAACTGTGCTAAACTCAATATATGTTACAAAAAGGGAGGTCATTTTATGATCCATACCATACTTCCCACTCCGAAGAAAACCGAGGTTTTTGAGGGGATTACTTACGTCAAAGCCGCGATTTTTACGGATTATGCGCCCTTTGCGGCCCATTTGTCTGCCTTTGCCGATGCCGCGGAGAAAATTCACGATACATCCGTTGCGATTGCTAATGGCGGTATTCGCGTGGAATACAATGCCGCGCTGGCAGAGAATGCGTATATCTTCGATTCCCGGGAGGGTATCGTAGTGCGGGCCTCCGCTGTCCAGGGCCTGATGTACGGCCTTTCCACAGCGCTCCACGTTGTGGAAAGCTGCGAGGGGGGCTTCCAATGCGAAAAGGCCTGCATTGAAGACCATCCCGACAAGGAATACAGAGGCCTGATGGTAGATCTGGCCCGCTGCTGGCATCCGGCGAAGCAGGTCTTGCGCTTCATTGATCTGTGCTTTGCACTGAAGATACGGCATCTGCACCTGCATTTTGTCGACGATCAGCTCTACACGCTGCCTTCCAAGGCATTCCCCAATCTGCCCGGCAAGCGGCACTATAGCTTTGATGATATTGCTGCCGTTTGCGAGTATGCCAAGCTGCGGGGCGTGATCCTGATCCCCGAGTTTGAAGCCCCCGGCCACAGCAAGCAGCTGAATCTAAAGTACCCCGAGATTTTTGCCAACAACATCGAAAATAAGGACGAGGCCATCCTGGTCGCCGAGGGCGGTCAGGTCATCAACGCCGACAGCCTGGTCTGCGCCGGCAAAACGGAAACGATGGAGGCTATCCGCACGCTGCTGGCTGAAATCTGCGAAATGTTCCCAGACTCTCCTTACATCCACATCGGCGGCGACGAGGCCAATATCAAGGCCTGGAATCTCTGCCCCGATTGCGTGAAATATATGAAAGACCACGGTCTGACCGGCGAAAAGGAGCTTTACAGCGAATTTATTGCCCGGGTCACCCAGGCTGTTCTGGACCTGGGCAGAACGCCCATCGTCTGGGAGGGCTTCCCCAAGGTGGGCGCGGAGCGCATTCCCCGCGAAACCATCGTCATCGCCTGGGAATCCCATTATCATCTGGTACACGATCTGCTGGAGGAGGGCTTCCGGGTCATCAATTCTTCCTGGCAGCCGCTGTACATTGTTGACAATCTGGACCTGAAGTGGGGGCCCAAGGAGCTACTGGCGTGGAATACTTACAACTGGCAGCACTGGTGGCCGGAGTCCTACGCCTGCGCCAATCCCATCCAGCTTGCGCCCACCGATCAGGTGCTGGGTGCGCAGCTGAGTATTTGGGAATGTACGTATGAGCGGGAGATCAATACTGCGATGCATAACGCAACCACCCTTTCCGAGCGGCTGTGGGCAGTAGACCAGAAATGGGACGATTTCTCGGCGTACCACAAGCGCCACGGCGCAATGATCAGCCGCATCGCCCGATTGATTGCCGAAGTATAAATATAAAATGCTGTCATCCCGAGCGAGCATTTGCGAGCCGAGGGATCTTCGCACTATGTCTGCATTTGCAGTAAATGTAGTGCCAGGATTCCTCGATTCCGCTTCGCTCCACTCGGAATGACAGCGTTTTTGCGTTGTTGATTGTTTTAGTCTGCCCCTTGAATGTCCAGCAGCTCCAGGACCTGCTGGCCACGAGCGGTGAGGGCGAAGCTGCCCCGGACGGGGTAATCGCCATAGGCGGTTTCGCTGCAGCCTTTCAGCGGCGCGTCGTAATCAATGCTGATCAGCTGCTTTTTCTCCAGGCATTGCAGGATCAGACTGTGTTCTTCGTCGGGGCGCTCCGTATATATTGGCGTCGTATCATCTGCCCTGCGGGCCACCGGCAGAAAGGGGATCTGCCCCAGCTGCTGTAAAACAGAGATCTCGCCCTCCGTTAAGGTCAATGCACCGCTGCAGCCGGTGCAGCTTTGACAGTTTCCGTTGCAGTTTTTACATCCGATCATAGTGCCCCTCCTGATGCTTTTCTTGGACTATAACAGTATTTTTTATCCTTGTCAAGGAACTATGCACAGCATAGTGGAGAAAAAAAGATCCCTTTCTATCTATTTCGCATATTGTAATTTAGGGAAAAAGGTGGTATGATGTGTGGTATACATTTGTTTTCGTCCTACGGACAATTTTTATCTCTGGGAGGAATGAAATATGGCAAGAGTTTATAACTTTTCTGCCGGTCCGGCTGTGCTGCCGGAGGAGGTGCTGCAGCAGGCAGCAAATGAAATGCTCGACTACCGTGGAAGCGGTATGTCTGTGATGGAGATGAGTCATCGGTCTAAGACCTATCAGCAGATCCTCAGTACTGCCGAGGCGGATATTCGGGAGCTGATGAACATTCCCGACAACTATAAGGTTCTGTTCCTGCAGGGCGGTGCGTACCAGCAGTTTGCCGCTGTGCCGATGAATTTGATGAAGAACCGGGTGGCGGATTATATTATCACCGGCCAGTGGGCCAAGAAAGCCTGGCTGGAAGCCCAGATCTACGGCACAGCCAATGCAGTTGCATCCTCTGCCGACAAGGGCTTTTCCTACATCCCCGACTGCTCGGATCTTAACATCAGCGAAAACGCTGACTATGTGTACATCTGCGAAAATAACACCATTTACGGCACAAAATTCAAGACCCTGCCCAATACCAAGGGCAAGCCCCTGGTTGCGGACGTTTCCTCCTGCTTCCTGTCTGAGCCGGTGGACGTTACCAAGTATGGTATGCTCTACGGCGGCGTGCAGAAGAATATCGGCCCTGCCGGCGTAGTGATCGCCATTATCCGGGAGGATCTGATCACCGAGGATGTGCTGCCCGGCACACCCACGATGCTGCGCTACAAGACCCACGCCGACAACGGCTCTCTGTTCAATACGCCGCCTGCCTACGGCATTTATATCTGCGGCCTGGTATTCCAGTGGCTGAAGAGTATCGGCGGCCTGAAGGCCATCGAGGCCCGCAATCAGGAAAAGGCGGCTATTCTGTACGATTTCCTGGATAGCAGCGATATGTTCCGCGGTACTGTTGTAAAGCAGGATCGCTCCCTGATGAACGTTCCTTTTGTAACCGGCAATGCCGACCTGGACGCAGAATTCGTCAAGGCTGCGGAAACTGCAGGCTTTGTCAACCTGAAGGGACACCGCACTGTCGGCGGTATGCGCGCCAGCATCTACAATGCAATGCCCAAGGAGGGCGTTGAAAAACTGGTGGCCTTTATGAAAGACTTTGAAAGAAGGAAATAATATGTATCCCATCCATTACTTAAATTCCATTTCGCCCAAGGGCACGACGCTGTTTACCGAGGATTATACGCAAGCGGCCAATGCCGACGAAGCCAAGGCAATCCTGGTGCGCAGCGCTTCGATGCACGATATGGAGTTTTCGCCGAATCTTCGTGCCATCGCCCGTGCCGGTGCAGGCGTGAACAATATTCCCCTGGATCGCTGTGCAGAGAATGGTATCGTGGTGTTCAACACTCCCGGCGCCAACGCCAACGGCGTAATGGAGTTGGCGCTGTGCGGTATGCTGCTGGGCAGCCGGGATATCGTGGCGGGCATCAACTGGGTGCAGTCCATTAAGACTACCTCTGATATCGCCAAGCAGGTGGAAAAGGGCAAATCCAAGTTCGCCGGTACAGAGATCGCCCACAAGAAGCTGGGCGTTATCGGTCTGGGTGCCATCGGCGGCCCGCTGGCCAACGCTGCCCGGAAGCTGGGTATGGATGTCTATGGCTGCGACCCCTACATCTCCATTGATGCCGCCTGGCATCTGGACAGCCACATCATCCGGGTCAAGACCCGGGAGGAGATCTACGCCAATTGCGACATTATCTCCGTCCACGTGCCGCTGCTGCCGGACACCAAGCATATGATCAACGCCGAGGCTCTGAGCCTGATGAAGGATGGCGTGATTCTCTTGAATTTCGCCCGGGATGCGCTGGTTGATGACGATGCGCTGGAGCAGGCGCTGAAAACCGGCAAGGTCAAGCGCTACATCACCGACTTCCCCAACGACAAGACCGCCAATATGGCCGGCGTCGTGGCGATTCCTCACCTGGGCGCATCCACGGAGGAATCCGAGGATAACTGCGCCAAGATGGCCGTCAAGCAGGTGATGAACTACCTGGAAAACGGCAACATCATCAACTCCGTGAATTTCCCCACCATTGATATGGGCATCTGCACCAAGGCAAGCCGTATCCTGCTGCTGCACAGGAACATTCCCAATTCTCTGGGTCAGTTCACCTCGGTTGTTGCCCGGGATAACCTGAACATCTCGGATCTTCTGAACCGAAGCAAAGGAAGCTACGCCGTTACCATGCTGGATCTGGATACCCCCGCATCCCAGGCCGTTCTGGACGACCTGCGGAGCATCGAAGGCGTGCTGAGAGTTCGCTTGATTAAGTAAAAAAGAAGCTGTCCTCGCATCTGCGGGGGCAGCTTCTTTTGCTTATTCAATTTCAATTAATTCATATTCCCGCGAGCCGATGCCCAGCTTTGCGGCGGCTTCGATGGTGTGCACACCGTTGCGGGATTCGATGCGCTCGATCAGATGAGGCTTGCCGGGATCAGAGCAGGCGTAGACCAGATCTACACAGGCCTGATCAATGGCCACCGGGTCGGCGGACACCAGAATGCCGATGTCAGCGATGCAGGGATCTTCCGCCACGGAGCAGCAGTCGCAGTCAACGCTCATATTTTTCATCACATTGACATATACGATCTGACCCTTGAAATAGTCTGTTACAGAGCTGGCGGCGTCTGCCATCGCCTCCAGGAAGGAGTCGTGGTCGGCGTCCCAGAGGATGTCCACATCGCCTGCGCCGTGGATGAATTTCTTGCCGTAGGCAGAAGCCACGCCGATGGACAGCTGCTTCAGCGCGCCGCCGTAGCCACCCATAGGATGACCCTTGAAATGGCTCAGCACCAGCATAGAGTCGTAATTTACAATGTCCTTGCCCACATAGTTCTTCTGAATTACCTTGCCATTCGGGATATCCAGCACCAGATCCGGGCCTTCTGCGTCCAGAATATCCACAGTATAGTGCTGGGTCCAGCCGTGCTTATCCATCGTGGCAATATGGGCGCCGGTGGTGTCCCGGCCGCCTGCGTAGGCGGTGTTGCACTCAACGATAGTGCCGCCGACGTGATCGGCAATGGGCTTCCAGAATTCCGGCCGCAGGAAATTCTGATTCCCCGGCTCGCCGGAGTGGACCTTGAGGGCCACATTTCCGGGCAGCTCCTTGCCCAAACGCTTATAAAGCTCCAGCACCTTTTCCGGTGTGATCGTTCTGCTGAAATATACGGTAGATCTCATAGCA
>JAFTUO010000073.1 GCA_017466215.1 Oscillospiraceae bacterium
CCCGGTCAGAACGCGCTGCTTAAAGTTCTGGAAGAGCCGCCGAAATACGGCGTGTTCATCCTCATCGCCGACAACCCCGAGAGCCTGCTGCCTACGGTGCGCTCCCGGTGCACGCCGCTGCAGCTGCAGCCGCTGAGTGAGTCGGTTTTGATGCAGGCGCTGTCTGCAGAATTTCCGGGTGCATCCAAAGAAGATCTTCGCGCCGCTGCGATTCGCAGCTGCGGCTTCCTGGGACAGGCGAAAAAGCTGCTCAGCGGCAGCGCCTCTGCCCCGCCCCAGACCGAGAATTTTGTCAAAAGCTTTTCCCAGAGAGATCCTCTGCTGCTTGTGCAGACCCTGGTCCCGATGGAAAAGTGGAAGCGGGATCAGCTGATCCCTCTGCTGCAGCAATGGCTGGAGCTTTTGGAGGGCGCGCTGGCCTGCCGGGCAGGTATGCCGGGCGTTGACCCGCTGTCCCGGACGTTAAGTGCCGGGCGCAGCTCCCAGGATCTGATGCAGGCCGTTTCCTGCCTGCAAAAGGCCACTGAATACGCCCAGGGCAATGTGTCCGTGGCCGCCGTCTGCGGCTACCTCTCCTGGGCTTTGCGCTGAATTGCAGTTTATCTAATGGCAAAGCACCTCATCAAAGCCTCCCTTGTGTAAAGGGAGGTGGCACGCCGTTAAGCGTGACGGAGGGATTGTGCAGCAGATCCCCATATTCATAACGCATACGGGCGAAACGGTATCGCAGTAACAATCCCTCAGTCAAAAATCAGAAGATTTTTGACAGCTCCCTTTACACAAGGGAGCCTTAGGCGCTACCGCGCCAGCAGAATAATTGGAAATTGTACTGCCGCATCGGCAGAGATAAAGGAGTTACAAATGGAAGAGCAAATTAAGACCTCCGGCGTGGAAGTGGTGGACATTCAGTTCCGCCCCGGCCAGAAGGTATACTATTTCGGCCCTGCAGGCCTTAAGCTGCACGCCGGCGATCACGTCATCATCGACACCGCCCGGGGCCCTGAATACGGCATCTGCACCGCCGGAAACCACCGCATCCCGGAAAAGGACATCGTCTCTCCCCTGCGCTGCGTACTGCGCATCGCCACCAAGCAGGACGAAGCGGTGATCGAAGAAAACCGCAAAAAGGAAGCCGCCGCTTTCAACACCTGCGCCAAGATGATCGAAGAGCAGGGCCTTGATATGCAGCTGGTCAGCGCCGAGTGCGCTTTTGACAGCAGCAAGATCATCTTTTTCTTCACCGCGGATGAGCGGGTGGATTTCCGGGAGCTGGTGAAAAATCTGGCCTCTACATTCCACACCCGTATCGAGCTGCGGCAGATCGGCGTCCGGGACAAGGCGAAGATGGTGGGCGGTCTGGGCATTTGCGGCAGACCCTTCTGCTGCGCAAGCTTCCTGGATGATTTCCAGCCCGTGTCCATCAAAATGGCCAAGGAGCAGGGGCTGTCCCTGAATCCGGTGAAAATCTCCGGCACCTGCGGCCGCCTGATGTGCTGCCTGAAGTACGAGCAGAACGTCTATGAAGAGCTCATCCGTATCACCCCCCGGGTCGGCGCTGTGGTCACCACCCCC
>JAFTUO010000074.1 GCA_017466215.1 Oscillospiraceae bacterium
CCCGCAAGGAGCGCAACGCCATCGCCGAGGCCAAGAAGCTGGGCATCCCCGTTGTGGCTATCGTCGATACCAACTGCGATCCCGATGAGATTGATTACGTTATCCCCGGCACCGACGATGCTATCCGCGCCATCCGTCTGATCGCTGCTGCTATGGCAAATGCTGCCATCGAGGGCCGTCAGGGTGAGGATGCCACCGCTGAGATCGCTGAGGCTGTCGAAGCTACTGAAGCTACCGACGCAGAGTAATTCATTTACAATAGGAGGATACGAAAATGGCTTTTACCGCACAGGACGTTAAGACACTGCGTGAAATGACCAACGTCGGTATGATGGACTGCAAGAAGGCTCTCCAGGCTACCGATGGCGATATGGACAAGGCAGTCGAGTGGCTGCGTGAAAAGGGCCTGGCCAAGGCTGCTAAGAAGGCTGACCGCATTGCCGCTGAAGGTATTGCTTATGCTGCCGTTATCGACGGTGTTGGTGTTGTGATCGAGGTCAATGCTGAGACTGACTTCGCTTCCAAGACCGATGCTTTCAAGGATCTGGTTGCCAACCTGGCTACCATCGTTGCTACCGATGCTCCCGCTGACGTAGAGGCTCTGAAGGCTTGCACTTACCCCGGCACCAACCTGACCGTTACTGAGATCATGCAGGAGAAGGTTATGTCCATCGGCGAGAATATGCAGATCCGCCGCTTCAACCGTTTTGCTGACAACACCTCCGTCGCTTACGTTCATATGGGCGGCTCCCACGGTGTTCTGGTCAACCTGGCTGTTGAGGGCGACATCGACGCTACCGAGATCGGCAAGAACGTCGCTATGCAGATTGCTGCTATGGGCGCTAAGTACTGGGATAAGTCCATGGTTCCCCAGGCTGACGTTGACAAGGAGCTGGCAATCCAGGTTGCTATGATGGACAACGATCCCAAGATGGCTTCCAAGCCCGCTGAGGTCAAGGAAAAGATCGCTGCCGGCAAGATCAATGCTTTCTTCAAGGAAATGTGCCTGCTGCAGCAGGAGTTCGTCCGTTCTGACCTCTATAAGGGCGACGTGGCCGGCTACATTGCTGACGCTTCCAAGAAGCTGGGCGGCAAGGTTACCTTCGTTGATGCTATCCACTACATTAAGGGTGAGGGCATCGAGAAGAAGGAAGAGAACTTCGCTGACGAAGTTGCAGCTCAGATTGCAAACGCTGGCAAGTAATTTTAAGTCAATAAAACTCCCCAACCAATCGGTTGGGGAGTTTTTTATTCGTAGGGGCGATCATTGATCGCCCGTATACCCTCTCCCGGGGAGAGGGTGGCGCGGCGTAAGCCGTGTCGGGTGTGGAACGGCGTGCAGTTAAATTTCACAGATGTCTTGAAATTACGCTTAATTAAAGATGATTGCCCGCATTCCACATCCGCCCCAGTTTGCAAACTGGGGCACCTCCCCCAAAGGGGGAGGCAAGAGGGGACGGCATCGCCGTCCCCTTAATATTTTAGATTTTCAGCTCCACGCCGCCCTGGGGACGGATGGAGAGGGCGTGGCAAGCGCCTGCGCCCAGCGCGCCGTCGATCTGCGCACGGAAAGAATCCAGCATCGTCAAAGGGACGAATGCCTGCACCGTACCGGCGAAGCCGCCGCCGTGGACACGGTATGCACCCTGGCCCTGCAGGGCGTGGCGGCACAGCGCCAGCGCCACCGCAACCTCCTGATGGAGGGTGTTTCCGGTGGGGATCACGTTCTGTAAGTACATATACGAGGACTGGCCGCTTTCCGTAACCAGCTTCAGGAAGGTATCGAAATCCCCCTGCTCCAGCGCGGCAACCTGCTTGACCACCCGGGCATTGTCCTCAAATACGTGGATGGCCCGCATTACGGCCCGATCACCGCAGGTTTTCCGGACGGCGGGAAGCTTGGCATAAAATTCCGCCTCGTCCACCTGGGTCAGTACTTCCTTGCCAAAATAGGCGGCAACGGATTTCAGCTCGCCGGGGATGGCGGCGTATTCGTCGGTCAGATCGGCGTGGTCAGCGCCGCTGTCGATGATGCACAGGGCATAGCCCACGGCAGAGAAGTCGAAATCCACCTTGCGGATGTCGGGATGCTCCTTGTTGGCAAAATCAATGGTTACCAGATTGCCCACGGCGGAAGCGGTCTGATCCATCAGGCCGCAGGGCTTTTTGAAAAACACATTTTCCGCATACTGGCCGATGGCGGCAATCTCCGGCGCGGACACTTTCGCGGCGAAGAACAGATGGTTGATGATGGTGCCGATCAGCACCTCGAATGCGGCGGAGGAGCTGAGGCCCGAGCCGGGCAGGACCGTGGAAGTAACGTAGGCGTCAAAGCCCTCTACCTGGCAGCCCAATTCTGCGAAACGGGCGGCAACGCCCCGGATCAGGGCAGGGGTAGTGTTGACTTCGGAATCCACCGGCGTCAGCCGATCCAAGTTCACTTCGCACAGAGGATAGCCTTGGGATAACACGCGGATGATATTGCTGCCGTTAAGACGAACAGCGGCCCGGGTGTCCAGATTGACGGCGGCAGCCAGGACGCGACCTCTTTGATGGTCGGTGTGGTTTCCACCGATCTCCGTCCGGCCGGGGGCGGAGAAATAGCGCTCCGGCGCGCCGCCAAAGGCTGCGGCGAAGCCAGCATCCAGAATATTACGCTCGTCAGCGGTAAGTACGAGATCAGCCATAGAAAGCTCCTCCATTTGGGGATTTTTCTATATTATACACTGACAAGCGTAAAAGCGAAAGACCTTTTTGAAAATTTTATTTAAGTGAAAAGAAGGTAAAAGCCTCCCCTGTGCAAGGGGAGGTGTCAGCCGAGCAGGCTGACGGAGGGGTTGTCAATCCCTCAGTCAAAAATCAAAGATTTTTGCCAGCTCCCTTTACACAAGGGAGCCTTGGGCGCTGCTGCGCCAGAAAATAGAAAGGGCGCGCCATACGGCGCGCCCTTTTGAAATATTAGTGGATATCCTTGCCTGCAAAGAACTTTTTCAGCGGCACGAACAGAACGGCGGCAACCGCCAGCGCCAGCAGCATACACGGCAACATATACGCGCCATTATAGATCAGGGAGTACAGCTGAGCGTCATCAAACACACCGATGCCGGGGATCTCCGTGGGGGCGTAGATGCGGTATACCGTCACACCGCTGATGTAGTGGACGATGAATCGGCCAATGCAGCCCACCACGATGCCGGGGAAGATGCTCCAGTCCTTACCCTTGAAGATGCCTGCCAGTCCCAGGGGAGTGAAGGCTACAATATAGTCCAGCAGCATCGACTGCCAGCCCCAGGCGTATGCATTGTCAAAAAGCAGCTGCGAAATGCCGAACACCAGACCGGCGAGCAATCCCTTGCCCAGACCCCACCGCACAGCGTACAGGCAGATGGGGAACATTGCGAAAGTGATAGAGCCGCCGTTGGGCAGGTTGGGGAACAGCTTGATCAGGCTGAGGATGAATGCCAGGGCCACCATAATGGCACCCTCGCACAGCGCGCGGATGTGCAAGTGGGTTTTGCTTACTTTGGTTTCCATAGGATATTCCTTTCCGGGCTTTTTGCCCAAACAAAAAAGTATCGCATTGCAAACCCGTCCAGGTGCAATGCGATACCGGAATATCCCATATGTGCATCTTTCCCTACGACGGTACTGACCGTATCAGGTTCACGGGTCTGGGCCACTTAGCCCACTCTCAGCCGGATGCGTCCGGCTCCCCGAAGACTTTGGTTATTGTGCGATCTAAGGATATTATAGCGAACTTTGCGGAATTGTCAAGCCATTTCCACATTCAGCTTTTTGCCGCCGAGGATGTGAAAATGCAGATGGTGAACCGTCTGGCCGGCATCATCGCCGCAGTTGGATACCACCCGGTAACCGCCGGTCAGGCCCTCCTGAGCCGCGATGGCGGGGATGGTCTCAAAAATGTGGGCCACCACAGCGCTGTTTTCGGCGGTAATGCCGTCAACGCTGGGGATGTGGGTCTTGGGGATCACCAGAATGTGGGTAGGCGCCATAGGGGCAATATCACGGAAAGCCAGGATGGTTTCATCCTCGTAGACTTTGGTAGAGGGGATCTCCCCGGCAACAATTTTACAGAATAAACACATAATTTTTCCTCCTTACAAACCGATGATGCTGAATACGCCGGTGCTGGCCAGGGACATAATGATGGCCGCGATGACTACGCCCAGGGATACGGAAAGGGCGGTGGATTTGATGCCCATATTCAGAAAGCTTGCCGCTAATGTGCCGGTCCAGGCGCCGGTACCCGGCAAGGGGATGCCGACAAACAGCATCAGCGCTACGAAAAGGCCGCCGCGGCCGGCTTTGGCGACCAGTTTC
>JAFTUO010000006.1 GCA_017466215.1 Oscillospiraceae bacterium
TCGGAAGCCATAGCTGCGGAGTGGGTCATGCCGGAGCAGCCCAGAGTTTCTACCAGAGCTTCCTCAATGATGCCGTCCTTGACGTTCAGAGTCAGCTTGCAGCAGCCCTGCTGAGGTGCACACCAGCCGATGCCGTGGGTAAAACCGCTGACATCCTTGATCTCCTTGACCTGCACCCACTTGCCCTCTTCGGGGATGGGAGCGGGGCCGTGGTAGGCGCCCTTGGCAACGCTGCACATATGTTGTACTTCGCTACTGTAAATCATTGCAAAATTCCTTTCTTTGAAAGACGTTTCCGTCTTCAGATTTTCGCATATATTATACATATACATACGAAAAAAGTCAATCGCTGCAATAGAAAAACGGCGCATATTTTTGCACCCTCCGGTCATAATAATCCCGAACTCAAATTTAAGGAGGGAACGAATATGAACACCAACGCCAATAAGTGCATCGAATGCACCGTTAAGTCCTGCGCATACCACTGCGACACCGAGAACTTCTGCTCCCTGGACCGCATCCTGGTGGGCACTCACGAGGCAAACCCCACGATGGATCAGTGTACTGACTGCAAGTCTTTCCGTAAAAGATGATGCACCACGCGGCAGCGAATGCTGCCGCGATTTTTATCTTGACGAAGAATGGAAAAACTTATATGATATGGGTAAAAAATGTTAAAAAAAGCTTTGTGGATCGTACACGGTTTATTCATATCCAACCGGTATGATGGTTACATACAAAGACCAAGGGAGGACACGTTATGGACGAAATGGAAAATATCCAGGAGCAGCCGGAATTTGAGCCGGTGGCGGAAACGGATGATTTCCAGCCGGAAATGCCCGTTTACGAAGAGTACCCGGAGGTGACCCAGCAGGAGATTCTGCCGGAAGAAAAACCAAAAAAGAAAAAGAGGGGCGCAAAGTTCTTCTTTATGGCCCTTTCCTGCCTGCTTGCGCTGGCTATTGTGGTGGTCGGCAGTGGCGCTGCGGTGATTTTTCTTCATATGCATTGGGGCGATGAGATCAAGCGCAATGAGCAGATCATCCACCAGATGCAGCAGACCATTGACGAGCTGCGGGAGGAGATCAAGGATAATTCCTTCACCGGAAACGGCAATTCTGTTTCCGGCACGCCCAACGAAAATGCAGAGGGTCTGACCCCTGGCCAGGTCTATGCCCAGAGCGTGGACAGCATCGTAACCGTTTCGGCGACGGTCCGGGGAACGATGGGCCAGCAGGGAACATCCACAGGCTCGGGCTTTGTGATCACGGAGGACGGCTATGTGGTTACGAATTATCACGTGGTAGAGGGCGCTACTGCTGTTGCGGTAACATTGCACAGCGGTATGGAGCATACCGCTGAGGTGATCGGCTATGACGATGCTAATGATGTGGCAGTACTGAAGATCGAGGCGCAGGGACTGCAGTTCCTGAAAGCCGGCAGCAGCGACGATCTGATCGTCGGCGATCAGGTGGTGGCCATTGGCAATCCCCTGGGCGAGCTGACCTCCACCATGACGGTGGGCTATGTCAGCGCCAAGGATCGGGTGATCAGTACCGACGGCTCGCTGATCAATATGATCCAGACCGATGCTGCCATCAATTCCGGTAATTCCGGCGGCCCGCTGCTGAATATGAAGGGCGAGGTCGTGGGCATCACCACAGCCAAGTATTCCGGCACAACCAGCTCCGGTGCCAGCATTGAGGGCATCAGCTTTGCAGTCCCGATGGATGATGTTTGGAAGAAGATCACGGATCTGCGGGACTTTGGCTATATCACCGGCGCGGCATTGGGTGTGATGGTGCGCGATGTGGATCAGCAGACTGCCGTTTATTACGGCCTGCCGATGGGCGCGTATGTCGCGGAAGTTAATGCCGGCGGTGCCGCTGAAAAAGCCGGTGTACAGGCAAGGGACATCATCGTCGCCATTGGAGAGAATCAGGTAACCAGCCTGAATGAACTGACCAGAGTGCTGGAGCAGTACAACGGCGGTGAGGCTACCACCATTACCGTCTGGCGCGCTGGCCGTGAAGTAACGCTGAAAATCACGCTGGACACCAGAACACCGGATTTCTAAACATTTTTGAGCCTGCCCCGGGGCAGGCTCATTGTTTTGTCGAGAATTGTCGAAAAAACGAAGACACCATTTCGTTGCAAAAGCTTGTGGAATATGGTAGTATGGAGAAAATCCAATACGGAAAAGTGGAGAGACGAAATGGAGAAAAAGAGATTGCTGATCGTGGACAGCAACCCGGAGCTGTGCTTCGCCTTGCGTTCGGTGCTGCAGGATGAATTCTGCATTCAGGTGGCACACGGCGGAAAAGAAGCGTTGGCGCTGCTGGACAGCTTTAAGCCGGAGGTGCTGGTGCTGGATGTGATTCTTTCGGGACTGGACGGCATCCGCCTGCTGGAGTATGCCGCAGAGCGGGGCCATAAGCTCAAAACCCTGGTTACGACTGCAGTGGACAGCGACTATGTTTTCAACAAGCTGGCGCAGCTGGAGGTCAGCTACATTCTGCTGAAGCCCTGCAATCTGCGGATCACGGCGGAGCGGGTGCGGGAGATCGCAGATGAATGCAATGCTCTGCCGGCACAAAGCGGCGAACAGAAGCTGTCGGCGATTCTGATGGAGCTGGGCTGGAATCCCAAGCATAACGGCTACCACTATCTTTGCACGGCGGTTACGAATTTTGTCGGGAACAACACCCAGTCTTTGACGAAGGAATTGTATGCTGCGGTGGGCGCAGTTTACGGTGTGAGCTGGCAGCAGGTAGAGCGCTCGATCCGCTCCGCTTTGGAATCGGCGTGGAAAAGCCGGGATGAAAAGCTCTGGCAGCACTGGTTTCCCGGAGCAAGCGCGCTGAAAAGACCTACCAGCGGCGAAGTGATCTGCCGTCTGGCAGAGCTCTTGATTATGGATCCAACAAGAAAAATTGGGTAATATTCTTGCATTTTGAGAATAAAATGTTCAGAAAGGGCAAGCAAAAGTGTGAAAGCCACTTGCATTTTTCTGCACAATGTCATATAATTGTGTGCGCAAAGCAAAAACCACCGGTTATTTCCGGCGTTGCGAGATGAAAAGACAAAGAACTTTGGTTCCTTGCAATTGGAGGAAATAGGAATGAATGACAATAAAAAGACCGCGAAAAGTGTTCGTTGGCAAAAAATAGGACTTAGCATTTTGTGCGTATTTCTGGCACTGGTCCTGCTTGTAATGATCTTTGCCACGGCATTTTTGGAATATGCGGAAAACCGTTACCTGGACAAGATCAATCGTGTCGATATCAACAACGAAGAAACGAATCCCTCGATCCCGACAGATCCGACCGATCCCGACTTTACCGGACCGGTTAAAGATCCTACGGATGTGGAGCACAATACAGTACCGCCGGATCAGATCACGGATTCCAACAGCGATGGCCTTATCAACATCCTGCTGGTTGGTCAGGATCGCCGTCCCGGCCAGGGCCGTCAGCGCTCTGACTCGATGATCCTTTGCTCCTTCAACGTGGAAAAAGGAACGATCTCCATGACCTCCTTCCTGCGCGATACCTATGTTTATATCCCCGGCTGGGGCTCTGAGAAGCTGAATGCGGCCTATGCACACGGTGGTTTCAAACTGCTGTATGAAACTCTGGCGGTGAACTTCGGTGTCAGCGTGGATGCCGGCGTGGAAGTGGATTTCTCCGGCTTTAAGCAGATCATCGACCTGCTGGGCGGTGTCGACATCAGCCTGACCCAGAAGGAAGTAGACCACCTGAACAAGTGGTATAAGTTTAATCTGAGCGTAGGTCCCAATCATCTGAACGGTGAGCAGGCGCTGGCCTATTCCCGTATCCGCAAGATTGATATGGATGCTATGCGCGCCCAGCGCCAGAGAACGGTGCTGCTGGCGCTGATCGACAAGTACAAGAGTAAGAGCATATCGGAGATGCTGGATATTCTGGATGACGTTCTGCCGATGGTAACAACGACGATGTCCAATCAGGAGATCATCAATTACGCGGTGGACCTGTTCCCGATGCTCAGCAACACCGAGATCAAGACGCAGCAGATCCCGGCAGCCGGCACATATACGGAAATGACAGTCGGCAGCGTAACCGCTACCAAGGTGGCGGATATGGAAGTAAACCGCCAGATCCTGAAAGATCTGCTGGGCAATTAAGACAATTGAAGACTATAAAGAAGTCGGTATTCTGTACCGACTTCTTTTGTTTTGCAAAGCGGGAATTTACAACGATTTTTCTAAGAAAAAAGGAAAAAATATTCAAAAGACAGCAGTATCAACAAATTTTCCGTAAATTTTACTGGTAAATTTTACAATTCAAGAATTGACAAAAAAAGACAAAATTCGTATACTAGTCTGCGTTGTAAGGGGTGAGATGCACGTGGAACTGACAAAAAGTGAAATGGAAATTATGGACGTTCTCTGGTGCGACGGCGGTGCGCTGTCCAGAGCGGATTTTTTGGCGCGCTCTGAGCAGAAAAGCTGGAAAGACAGCTCTGTGCATATTCTTCTGAACGGACTTTTGAGCAAGGGTATGATCTGCGAGGCCGGCTTCGTGCGGCACAACAAGACCTACGGCAGAACATTTTTGCCCACTATGACCCGGGAGGAGTACTTTGCCGCCACCATCTTCAGCCATCGCTACAAGCCGGATATGCTGGGCCTTATGAAGGCGCTGCTGGACCGGCCGGAGGTTACGGCCGAGACCCTGCAGGCGCTGGAAGCACAGATCAAAGCGAAAAAAGAAACACGGTAACATATTGCGCAGCTTTTTGCCGAACGGGCAGGAAGCTGCGTTTTTATTTGCAAAGATGTAAACAATTTGGGTTTTGTATTGCATTTTTTTGCCCAAGATGGTACACTTTGATATATCAAAAGCCCGAAATGGGAGGAAGAGGTTACTATGCAGTGCAAATATTGTGGCGCTGAGCTGGAAGAGGGCAACAACGTCTGCCCGAATTGCGGAGAAATCAACGAGGAAAAGGATTTCAGCAAAAAGCTGAAGGTGATGAAGATCCTGACATTCTGCCTTGCCGGCCTGATTTTGGTGGGCGCGCTGCTGACAGGCATCAACTATGGTATGACCGGTCGGCTTCTGCCCGGTAAAAATGATGTATTTTACAAAGCATCTTACAGCGTGTCTGTTGAAAAGCTGAACACCACCGCCGGCAACAAGGCGTTCCAGAAAAACCGGGACACCGTGATTGCTTCGCTGGGGGAATACACGCTTACCAACCGGATGCTGCAGGTATACTACTGGGATCTGGTAACCAGCAGCGAGTATGCCGATATGGACAGCAAGACACCGCTGGATCAGCAGTATCAAGACCCCGACAGCCAAAAGACCTGGCAGCAGTTTTACATTGAAAAGGTCATAGAGTCCTGGGAGCAGGATGCCCTGGTGCTGCAGATGGCCAAGGAAAAAGGCTTTGAAATGCCGGAAGTGTATGCCTCCCAGTTTGAAACGCTTAAGGAGGATATGACCGAGGCGGCGACCTCCAATGGCTACACCTCGCTGGAGGCATTTGTGGAAAGTATGCTGGGCCGCGGCACGACCTTTGAAACCTATTATGATTATCTGTGGAATTACTTCCTGGGCCGCTCCTACTGGGCGGAATATGTCAAAACCGTGGAAGTGGATATGACGGACATTGAAGAATATTACGAGGCGCATCAGTCTGAACTGGTGCTGAACGAGTATTTCCAGGTGACCAAGGACAGCGGCAATCTGGTGGATGTGCGCCACATTCTGATCAAGCCGGAAGCGGATATCAAGGATGAAGACGGCAAGGCCACAGGCTCTTCCGAGGATGCGTGGAATGCCTGCCACGATAAGGCTCAGGCAATTCTGGACGAGTGGCTTACCGGCGAAAAGACGGAGGATTCCTTTGCCAAGCTGGCTACGGAGAAAACAGAAGATGGCGGCTCCAAAACCACCGGCGGTCTGTACAGCGATGTGTGGCCCGGTATGATGGTGGAAGCGTTCAACGACTGGTGCTTTGACGAAAGCCGCGAGTCCGGTGATTACGGTATGGTAAAGACCCCCTACGGCTACCACATTATGTACTTCGTGGACGCCGAGGAGGGCTGGATCCGTATGTGCACATCCGGCGCAAAGTCTGATAAGGCTCTGGAAATTCTGGACGAGCTGGCGGCGAACACCGACGTGGATGTCAACTATAAGAAGATCGCTATTGCTGAGCTTGACTAATTGCAACCGATCCCCGAAACTCTGGTTTCGGGGATCTTTTTTCGGGAATAAACCTTTACTTTCTACCGGCCGCGTGGTAAAATGGGGCACATAGAAACGAAAACAATCCCCCCGATTTGAGGTGCAGATATGACTTATCCAACCAGACAACGAAGAAGACGGCGCAACCAGACCCAGAGCCTGATGCGGCTCATCGGCATTCTTTTGGCGGTGCTGATCGGTGTGGTGATCATTGCGCTGGTGGTGAATAAACAGCCGGCAGATCCCGGCGATTCCGGCACGACCCAGACCGATCCCACAACGCCGCAGGCCGTGGAGCTGACTATGTCTGCACCCACCCAAACGCAGTTTACCACTATGGAGCAGACCCTTGTTCTGCAGGGCGCGTCTGACCCTGCCCAGCCGGTAACGGTGGCGGGTGTTGAGGTGGCGAGAAACAGCGACGGCACATTCATCCATACGGTGCAGCTGCAGCCCGGCGTCAATGAGATCACTGTATCCCACAAGGATAAGAGCATTGTTTACACCGTAGAGTATCGCTATGCCGTGCAGACCTATTCGCCGGCGGAGCAGACCGGCTTCAACTCCGGTGCATCCATTCAGGTGGAGCTTGTGGTGCGCGAGGGCAGCATGCTGAAGGTTACCCTGGGCGACAAAGAGGTGGAGATGGCGCAGGCCGGCAATCAGCTGGGCGAAGGCGTGGCGGAGGGCTTTGTCCGCTACACCGGCACATACGAGCTTCCGGGCGACAATACCCAGGACCTGAATCTGGGCAAGTTTACCTATGCTGTTACCTGTAACGGCGTTACAGAAACCTATTATTCTGAGGATGTCATCTGCAAAAAGGCAGCGGACATTCTGGCATCTGATCCCGGCGTTACCCCGGATTACGGCGACTATGTTGACGTGGGCTCGGGCTATATCGTGGAGATCATCACCGGCACGGCGGAGACCTTTAACGGCGCTACCACCGACGATTATTCAGACCCCAGAAACAACTACCTGCCCGAGGGCACGGTGGACTACTGCGCGAAAGAATTGGTCACCCAGGGCAAAAACTCTTACCGGCTGCTGCGCTGCGGCAGACGGGTATACATCGAAAAACCCAATTATCCGCCTCCCGGCCAGACGACCCAGGTGGTGGATGTCTATCGCGGCACACTGCCCGATCACAACGAGATCGGTTTTGCTTCCTTGAAAGTGGTGGAAAATCACACCGTTCTGACCCTGGATACAATGTGGAAAGCACCGTTCTACTTTGATTTTGGTCCTCAGGAGTTCAGCAATCCCGCTGATCGGGATTTCCGGGTCACAAAGGTTACTGCTGAGTATGTAGAGATCACATTCTGCTATGCCACGGTGTTTGAGGGTACGGTTGCGATCCCTGCCGATAACCCGCTGTTCAGCTCTGCCCAGCTGACTCAGAACGAGTCTGATTGCACGCTGCGGCTGAATCTGAAGAAAACCGGTGGCTTCTATGGCTGGGATGCATACTACAACGAGAATGGCCAGCTTTGCTTTACATTCCTCAATCCCGCAAAGGCTACGGCTGCAAATAACGCCTACGGCGCTGACCTGACCGGCACGGTCATTATGCTGGATGTGGGCCACGGCGGCTATGACGGCGGCAGCGAAGCTAAGTTGGCGGATGGCACCAAGATCGACGAGGCGGAGCTGAATCTGAAGCTGGCGATGGCGCTGAAGAAAGAGCTGGAGACCACCGGCGCAACGGTGATTCTGAATCGCTATGATGATGCTTCCATCAGCGTTGATGAGCGGCTGATGTATCTGAAGGAGATCGCACCGGATCTGTGCGTTGCCGTCCACCAGAATTCCATCAGCGGCTATCCGGATCACGGCGGCGCTCAGGTGCAGTATTTTACGCCGTACTCTCAGCCGGCGGCTCAGAGCATCTATGAGCAGATCAATAAATCCGGCGTTTACACCAAGACTCTGCTTGACTGGCATCTTTACTATGTTGCCCGGCAGTCTGTCTGCCCGGTGGTGCTGACAGAAAACGGCTTTATGACGAATGCCAAGGATCTTGCCAATATGGTGGACGATTCTGCGGTGCAGCGCAAAGCCGAATCCATCGCCCGCGGCGTAGCCAACTATTTCCTGAGCATCTGATTGCAATTAAAATCCCGAAATGCATTGCATTTCGGGATTTTCTTATAAGTTGATCGGCGCATCGCTCCACTTTTTTGTGTGGAATATTTCGGTGGCAATGGCGCGGAACTCGTTCAGGTCCGTGGTTTTTCGCAGCCGCTTCCACAGCTTTTCGCTGTCTTCAAAGTGGGTGATGAGGAAATGCCAGTTTTCTTTTAAGCGGAACATCGCATTTCTGCCGCCGCCGAAGACGACGGTGTAAGTTTCCAGCAATTCATTATGAAAATGCTCCAGCGTCTGCACATCCGTACTGCCCTGCAGCATACCGGGGTTGCCAACAAGTCCTCTGCCGATCATAACAGCATCTACTTGTGGGTATTTCTGCGCAATGCGGTGGGCATCTGCCAAAGTCGCAATATCGCCGTTAAAACAAAGGGGATTTTTGCTGTTTTGCACGGCGAAAGCAAAGCTTTCTTCGAAAATACCGCCGTCGTAGAACTGCTTGCGCACTCTGGGATGGACGGTCAGCTCCTGGATGGGATAGCGGTTGAAAACCTCCAAAATCGCCGGAAATTCGCCCGGATCTTCCAGCCCCAGCCGGGTCTTGACAGAAATGGATAGGGGGGATTTGGAGAATATCTCGTCTAAGAAGGCATCCAAAGCGTTCACATCCCGCAGCATTCCGCTGCCCTTGCCCTTGGACACCACTGTGCCGGAGGGGCAGCCCACATTGAGATTGACCTCCCTATAGCCCCGATCGGCGCAAACCTGCGCTGCCCAGAGAAAATCGTCGGCGACCTTAGTCAGCACCTGGGGCACAGCGCAGAATTCTTCGCTTTCTGCCATCGGCAGCTCCCGATCCTCTTTGTGGGTCAAAGCGCGATGGATAGTGGGGGAGAGAAAGGGCATATAGTAGCGGTCTACGCCGCCAAAATAGCGGTGATGCACCCGGCGGAAAATGCTGTCGGTGATGCCCTCCATAGGAGCAAAATAGTAGCGCATATGTATCTCCTAAACTGCCACAGCGCAGCTAAATACTGGAATACCATCCACTATAGCGGCAAGCCTCCCTTGTGCAACGGCCCAGGCCGGCCTCTCTTGGCCGTTGGCCAATTCACCTCCAGGGAGGTGGCAAAAATCTTTGATTTTTGACGGAGGGATTGTTTTCATTGAGCAATCCCCCAGTCGCGCCTGAAAAGCGCGACAGCCCCCTTTACACAAGGGGGCCTATCATACCACCGGCTATGCCGGTGGTATTGCTTTATTTAGATCTCCACGATCACAGGCAGGATCATCGGATTGCGTTTGGTGTGCTTGTACAGGAAGCCGGACAAATCGTTCTTAATGGCAGATTTGTAGGTGGCCCAGTCCCGGCTGCGGCGGCGGTTGCACCGCTCGATGGCTTCCAGCGCCACCTCCCGCAGATCTTCCATCAGCGCTTCCGATTCTTTCACATACACGAAGCCCCGGGTGATGATATCCGGGCCGGTGATGATACTGCCATCCTGGCTGTTCAGGTTGACGCACACCACGATCATACCGTCCTGAGCCAGATGCTTGCGATCGCGCAGGACAACGCTGCCCACATCGCCGATGCCTGTGCCGTCAACGAATACCTTGCCGGCGGGCGCTGTGCCGGTAAGCTTGCAGGTCTTGCCGGTGAGCTCGAATACACTGCCGATCTCACCGATGAGGATGTTTCTGGGATTCATACCCATCGTCTTTGCCAGACGGGCGTGCAGCTGCAGATGCCGCTGCTCACCGTGGACGGGGATGAAGAATTTGGGCTTGGTCAGGGCGTGGATGATCTTCAGCTCTTCCTTACAGGCGTGGCCGGAAACGTGCAGACCTTCGCTCTTTTCGTAAACAACATCTGCGCCCTTGCGGTACAGCTCGTTGATGATCTTGGAGACCGCTTTTTCGTTGCCGGGGATGGCAGAGGCAGAGATGATGATCCGGTCGCCGGCCACGATATCCACCTGCTTGTGGGTGGAAAATGCCATCCGGTACAGCGCAGACATATTTTCGCCCTGAGAGCCGGTGGAAACGATGACCACCTTGCTGGCGGGCAGGCTCTTGGTGGCAGCAAGGTCCACCAGCGTGCCGGGCTTGACCTTCAGATAACCCAGCTCCTGGGCCACCTTCAGCATATTTTCCATACTTCTGCCGGTAACGGCCACCTTGCGCCCATACTTCTGGGCGGTGGCCAGCACCGCCTGAATGCGGTGCATATTGGAGGCAAAGGTGGTTACGATGATCCGCTGGTCGCAGTTTTTGAACTGGCGATCCAGGCTCTCTGCCACGATATTCTCGCTGGGGGTGTAGCCGTCCCGATCCACATTGGTGGAATCGCACAGCAGCGCCAGCACGCCCTGATTGCCCAATTCACCCAAGCGGGCCAGATCGGTCATACCGCCCTGGGCGGTGGGGTCGATCTTAAAGTCGCCGGTCATAATGACGGTGCCTACGGGGGTGTGGATGGCAAAGGCCACCGCGTCCGCGATGGAGTGATTGACGTGGATGAATTCCACGGTAAAGCAGCCGGCTTTTACAACGTCGCCGGGCTTGTGGGTAATGAGCTTGACGGTATCGGCCAGCTGTCGCTCTTCCAGCTTCAGCTTAATAAGACCGTTGGTCATAGCTGTGCCGTGGATGGGGCAGTTGACCTGCAGCATACAGTAGGGGATAGAGCCGATGTGGTCCTCGTGGCCGTGGGTAATAAACATACCCCGCAGCTTCTTCTGATTGGCCACCAGATAGGAAAAATCGGGGATCACCAGATCCACGCCGTACATATCTTCCTCCGGGAAACCAACGCCGCAGTCCACGACGATCATATCCTTACCGTATTCCAGAACGGTGATGTTCTTGCCGATCTCATCCAAACCGCCAAGGGGGATGATCTTCAGTTTTTCAGACAAATTGTATACTCCTTCCATATTAAAACATCAAAAGTAAGCAGCCACTTGCCTCCAAGCCGGCCCTGCATCGCCATTTCGGAGGAAAACGTCTGCGTGATTATGAAATAATGGGTTTGCCCGGATCTCTCTGTCCGGCGCTTGTACCGATAGTATAACACATTTTCGGGGGAAAGTATACCATTATTTTTCTGTCGATTTCCGCCTGGAGAAATAATCCAATTTTTGCGGGAAATCTGATAAAATTTGTTGCGTATCGTGTTGAGATTTGATATAATATCCGTTATAGTAAGCGTACTATGGGGTTTGATACCCATTTGGGAGGGGAGAAACTTGAACAAGAAGCTGGGAAAGACATTTTGGCCCGGACTTTGGGTATACTTTGCGGCAATGGCGCTCTTTATAGTGGGTGCGGTTTTGTTCCGCAATTATACGCTGGCCATTGCAGAAACTGCGGTTGCCGTGGCAGTGGGTGCGTTCTATGTTTTCTGCCGTGTCCGCCGCCGCAAGGTGCTGCACAATTTTGTGAAGAATGCCTTTAACCTGCCGGAAAATCCCGGCGGCGCAGAAACGCCGTTCCCGATGGTGCTGGTACGTCTGGGGGATGAGAGCATCCTCTGGGCCAACGAGCAGTTTTGCAAGATCACCGGCTACCAGGACCAGTATCTGGAGCAGCGGCTGAGTACGCTCGTCCCCAAGCTGACGCTGGACTGGCTGGTTTCCGGAAAAAGCGAATACTCCTATGACGTAACCCTGGGCGGTCGCCGCTACAGAGTTTACGGCAGCATAGTGCGTGCAGATGATCCTGACAGCACGGTGATGGGTATGCTGTATTTCAGCGACCTGACGGAGCTGTACCAGGTCCGGGATGAGTATGTCCGTTCCCGTCCGGTGGTGTCCATCATTTTGATCGACAACTACGAGGAATTGACCAAAAACCTGACAGAAGGCGGAATCTCCAGCCTGAATGCCCGGATCAATGACGTTATTTCCAAGTGGACCGAGGATTTCCACGGCCTGCTTCGCAAATTGGAGCGAAACCGCTTCCTGTTCGTGTTTGAAAAGCGGGACTTGAAGCGGGCGATGGAGGAGAAATTCTCCCTGCTGGAAGATATCCACGAGGTGGAAAATCCCTCTGGCCTGGCGGCCTCCATTTCCATCGGTATCGGTGTAGATGGCGTCAATTTTGAGGAAAGCTATGAGTTTGCCGCGCTGTCCATCGAAATGTCTCTCAGCCGCGGCGGCGATCAGGCGGTCATCAAGGATCGCTACAATTTCAGCTTCTACGGCGGCCGCGCAATGGAAGCGGACCGCAGAAGCAAGGTCAAGGCCCGCGTTACCTCCAATTCGATGATGGAGCTGATCGGCCAGAGCAGCCAGGTGTTCATTATGGGCCACAGCAACGCCGATCTGGATGCTGTGGGTGCGGCAATGGGCATCAGCTGTATGTGCCGCAAAAAGGGCAAAAAAGCATATATCGTTCTGGACGCGGAGAACAATGCCGCCCAGAATCTGATCGAAGAGATCCGCAGCGTTCCGGAATACGCCCAGACCTTTGTCTCCGGGCAGGATGCGCTGCTGCTGTGCGATAACCACAGTATTCTGATCGTAGTCGATACCAACCGTCCCGACCAGGTGGAGAGCAGACCCCTTCTGGAGGCCATTTCCAAGGTCTGTGTGGTGGATCACCACCGCAGAGCGGCGGATTATATCAACCCTGTGGTACTGAATCTCCACGAGCCCTATGCATCCTCTGCATCGGAGCTGGTAACGGAGCTTTTGCAGTACGCGGTGGAAAAGAAGGATGTCCTGCCCATTGAGAGCAAGAGCCTGCTGGCCGGCATCTTCCTGGACACCAAGAGCTTTAACGTCCGCACCGGTGAGCGTACCTTTGAGGCGGCTGCGGTGCTGAAGCAATGGGGCGCTGATACCGTGGAGGTCAAGAAGCTGCTGCAAAGCGACTTCCAGAACACTATGGCCAAGTACCAGATCATCAAATCTGCCCGGCTGTACCGGCAGGAGCTGGCGGTGGCGGCGCTGAACACCACCACCTCCCGTGCGCTGGCAGCCCAGGCGGCGGATGAATTGCTGAATATCACCGGTATCACCGCATCCTTTGTGCTGTACCCGGATGAGGAGCACGTGTATATCTCTGCCCGCTCCATCGGCGATGCCAATGTCCAGATGATCCTGGAGCCTTTGGGCGGCGGCGGCAACACGGCCACCGCAGGCGCGCAGCTCAGGAACACCACGGTGAAAGAGGCGCTGGACGCGCTGATCGCGTCTATTGACAAATTTTACGAAACCTAATTGAGGAGAATTTGCTATGAAAGTGATTTTATTGCAGGATGTAAAAGGACAGGGCAAAAAGGGTCAGCTGATCGAAGCTTCTGACGGCTATGCCCGCAATTTCCTGCTGCCCAGAAAGCTGGCTGTGGAAGCCACCGCAGACGCAGTGAACACCAAGAAGATGAACGATAAGGCCACCCAGGAGCGCATCGCCCGGGAAAAGGCTGAGGCTCTGGAAACCTCCAAGAAGCTGCGGGAAATGACCCTTGTGGTGAAGGCTAAGGGCGGCGGAGCAGGCCGTCTGTTTGGCTCTGTTACCAGCCAGGAGATTGTTGATGCGCTGGAAAAGAGCGCCAAGATCAAGCTGGATAAGCGCAAGATCGTTATTGCGGACACCATCAAGTCCGTTGGTACCTACACCGTTACCTGCAAGCTGGGCTACGAGATCAATGCCCCCTTGACGGTGAAGATCGAGGAGATCTGAAAATAAGTATCTTTTAGAGAGAGGAGAAAGAACATGGACGAAGAATTGTTGGGCAAGCAGCTGCCGCAGTCCCTTGAGGCGGAGCAGGCGGTGCTGGGCTCTATTCTCATCGACAGCCGGTGCATCGCGGATGTGATCGGTATCCTGCGGCCGGCGGATTTCTATCTGGAGCAGAATCGCCAGATCTACGAGGCCGTTTATACGATGTTCAATTTCTCCCAGACCATTGACCCCGTTACGGTGCTGGACAAAATGCGAGAGATGGGCGTATACCACGACAACTCCAGAGACTACATTATGCAGCTGATGGAGATCACTCCCACAGCGGCCAATGTGGTGCGCTATGCAGGCATCGTCCGGGATAAGGCAATGCTGCGCGGTCTTGCCAAGGCTGCCACGGAGATCAGCGAAACCGTGTATTCCCAGGTGGGAACGCCGGCAGAAATGCTGGAAGCGGCAGAGCAGAAGATCTACGCCCTGCGCAAGGGTGAGCGTGGCGATTCTTTAGAGCATATCGGCACGGTACTGCATAAGTATTTCGACCGTCTGACCGAGCTGAGCCAGTCTGATTCTATGATTCCCGGCCTTTCCACCGGCTTTATAGATCTGGACAGCCGCATCAACGGCCTGAACAAGTCCGACCTCCTGATTCTGGCTGCCCGTCCCGGTATGGGTAAGACCGCATTTGCGCTGAATGTGGCTGCCAATGTGGCAAAGAAGTACAATAAGACCGTTGCGGTGTTTAACCTGGAAATGTCCCGGGAGCAGATCGCAATGCGCCTGCTGTCCAGCGAGAGCTTTATCGAGCTGCAAAAGCTGGCTACCGGCAAGCTCACGGAGGAGGAGTGGAATAAGCTCTGTATGTCCTCGGCAGCTTTGAGCCAGACGGATATCCGCGTGGATGACAATCCCACGGTAACGGTGGCAGATATGAAAGCCAAGTGCCGCCGGCTGGACAATCTGGGCCTGATCATTATCGACTACCTGCAGCTGATGTCCAGCCCCAACGCTGGCAAGGGCGGCTTCGATAACCGTGTGCAGGTGGTCAGTGAGATGTCCCGTGGCTTGAAGGTTATGGCCAAGGAGCTGAATGTTCCTGTGGTCTGCCTGAGCCAGCTGTCCCGTGCGGTGGAGGGCCGTTCTGACAAGCGCCCCGTGCTGTCGGATCTTCGTGAATCCGGCTCTATCGAGCAGGATGCCGACGCAGTTTTGGCGCTGTACCGGGATGATTACTATAATGAAGATTCGGAAGAAAAGGGCATCGTGGAATGCATCGTTCTGAAAAACCGCCACGGCGAGACCGGAACGATCAAGCTCCAGTGGCTGGGCCAGTACCAGCTCTTCTCCGACAAGGAGTGGAAGCATGCTCAATGAGCTGAAAGAGCAGCTTGGGAAGCTGACCCGACCCGGTGATCGTGTTGTGTGCGCGGTCTCCGGCGGAGCGGACTCTATGGCGTTGCTGTGGGGGCTGTATCTGCTGCGGGAGGATCTGGGGTTTACACTTTCTGCTGCCCATTTCAATCACCGTTTGCGGGGTGTAGAGTCAGATTCTGATGAACATTTTGTTCGGGAATTCTGTGATCGTTTCGATATTCAGCTGTATGTTGGCAGCGCCGATGTAAAGCCGGGCAAAAAGGGCCTGGAGGCCGCCGCCAGAGAGGCAAGATACGCCTTTTTGAACACGCTGGGCGGCAAGATCGCCACTGCCCACACCGCCGATGACAACGCCGAAACCGTGCTGATGCACTTGGTACGGGGTACGGGATTGAAGGGCCTGGGCGGGATCGCGCCAGTGAACGGAGCGCTGATCCGGCCGATGCTGAACATCACCCGCCGGCAGGTGGAGGCGTTTTTGGACGAATACCACATTCCTCACATTGAGGACAGCTCCAACGCCGGCGATGCGTTTCTGCGAAACCGCATTCGCCATCGCATAATGCCCCTTTTGCAGGCGGAAAATCCCCGGCTGGCTGAAAATGTGTCGGCAATGGCGCAGCGGCTTAGAAAAGATGAGCAGGCGCTGGCGGAAATGGCGGATTATGAACAGCTGCCCGCTGTGGCTCAGCTCAAGCAGCTTGCACCGGCTGTCCGCAGCCGGATGCTGGAGCGGTTTTTGAAAGAAAACGGCGTTCGTGAGCCGGAAGCGCAGCATATTGCGCTGGCGGAAAGCCTGGTCTTTTCCTCCAAACCCTCTGCCTGGGCAGAATTTCCCGGCGGTGTAACCGTGTGCCGGAATTATGACCGGCTGGAGGTGCTGAGTAAGGAAGCACCTCTTGGCACATACACCCTGCCGGAAAACGGCGTGCTGGAGATCCCGGGCTGGCGCATTTCGGTGTCGCCTGCGCAGGAGATTATCAATACGCAGGATGTTTTCACCGTCCAGCCTAAGGGCAAGACCGTTGTTCGCTGCCGATGCAGCGGCGATGCCATCAAGCTGCCGGCTGGCACGAAAACCGTCAAAAAACTGTTCATTGATCGTAAAATCCCGGCCCATCAGCGGTTACAGATCCCTGTGATCTCGGACGATGCCGGTTTATTGGGCGTGTACGGCGTCGGTGCTGACCAAACCCGGACCGCAAGTACACTTCCCGCAATCCAGATCCGTTTGCAGAAAAGCAGATAGAGAAACAGAGGAGGACTTTTACAATGGAAAGGGATATCGCGCAGATCTTATTAACAGAGGAACAGATCCAGACCCGAATTCGGGAATTGGGAGAGGTTTTGACCGCGGAATACGCGGATAAGAACCCCATCGTCGTTGGCGTTTTGAAAGGCGTCGTGATTTTTTACGCCGATATGATCCGCCAGATCAAAGTGCCGTGTCAAATGGACTTTATGCGGGTATCCTCTTATAAAGGCACAGAATCCACCGGCAAGATGGTGTTCGGCGGCAAAATGTCGGAAAACATCGAAGGCCGCCACGTGCTGATCCTGGAGGATATTTTCGACACCGGCAATTCCCTGAATTTCCTGTACAATCATCTGATCGAGAAAAAACCGGCATCTTTGAAGATCTGCACCCTGCTGGATAAGCCCTCCCGCCGTAACCCCGAAGTTACCCTGAAGCCGAATTGGGTCGGTTTCGAGATCCCCAATGCCTTTGTGGTAGGCTATGGTCTGGATTTCAATGAACAATATCGCAATCTGCCGTATATCGGCATCCTGAAGCCGGAAGTTTACGCAGAATAAGGAGAGTACCCCATTTTGAAAAAACGCAATCTATTCTCGGTTGTTTTGTATGTTGCCGTCCTTGCGCTGATCCTTTCGCTGATTTTCAGCATCTTCGGCTTCAGAAAAGATAACCTCACCTATTCCCAGATCCTGGATCTGTTCGAAAACGAGCAGGTAAAAAGCTTTGTTGTCAAGAACCAGACCATCACGCTGGAGCTCCACGAAAGCTATAACGGGAAAGAAAAGCTGACCTGCCGGCTGGCAGACCCGGAAAGCTTCCGCCAGGAAATGTACAGCACATTGCAGGAGCAGACCCAAAACGGTGTTCTGCAAAGCTACGACTTTGTACCGGACAAAGGCTTTTCTCCCTACGATCTGATCCTCCCGCTGCTGATCGTGGGCGTCGTAATACTGATCCTGTGGGCGATCCTGATGAGCCGCGCCAACAGCGCCAACCATATGGCCAATTTTGGCAGAGCCCGGACGCTTTTGGGTATGCCCGACGGTAAGAAGGTTACCTTTGACGATGTGGCAGGCGTTGACGAGGAAAAAGCAGAGCTGCAGGAGATCGTGGATTTCCTCCGAGATCCGGAAAAATTCTCCGCCATCGGCGCGAGAATTCCCCACGGCCTGCTGCTGGTCGGCCCTCCCGGCACCGGCAAGACCTTGCTTGCCAGAGCGGTGGCAGGGGAGGCTGGCGTGCAATTTCTGTCCATTTCCGGCTCTGATTTTGTGGAGCTGTATGTGGGCGTCGGCGCAAGCCGCGTCCGCGATCTGTTCGACCAGGCCAAGAAAATCGCCCCCGCCATCATTTTCATCGACGAGATTGATGCTGTGGGCCGTAAGCGCGGCTCCGGTCTCGGCGGTGGCCACGATGAAAAGGAGCAGACGCTGAACCAGCTGCAGGTGGAGATGGATGGCTTCAGCCAGAATTCCGGTGTCATTGTCCTGGCAGCCACCAACCGGCCGGATATTTTGGATCCTGCGCTGCTGCGGCCCGGTCGTTTCGACCGCCGTATCCACATCGGCGCACCGGATGCCAAGGGCAGAGAGGAAATTCTGAAAGTTCACGCCAAGAATAAGAAGCTGGACGCCGGCGTGGACTTAAACGTCGTCGCCCGCTCCACCGTGGGCTTCACCGGCGCGGACTTGAGTAATCTTTTGAATGAAGCGGCCATTATGGCGGCCCGGGATGATCGCCCGGTGCTGAATATGGACGATTTGAATAACGCCATGATGAAGATCATGGCAGGCCCTGAGAAGCGCAGCCGCGTTCGCAATCGCCGGGATCTGAAGGTTACGGCGCTTCACGAAGCCGGCCACGCCGTGGCGATGTACAATCTTCCTACGCAGGATCCCGTGCTGCAGATCACCGTCATTCCCCGTGGCAACAGCCTTGGCGCGACCTGGCACGTGCCTAAGGACGATTCCTACAACCTGACCCGCAACCAGATGTACGAGGAAATCGTAAGTCTGCTGGGAGGCCGTGTGGCGGAGGCGCTGTTCATTGGGGACATCTCCGTTGGCGCATCCAACGATATCGACCGGGCCACAAAGCTGGCACGGGATATGGTAGCCCGCTACGGTATGTGCGAGGAATTGGGTACGGTGTCGTATCTTGACGATGGCGAAGTGTTTATCGGCAGAGATTACCAGACCACGAAGGGCTACTCCGAGAAATTTGCCGGCACAATTGATGAGCAGGTAAAGCTTTTGATGGATAAGGCCTATGCCCACTGCGCCGAGATCCTGAAAAAGGACGAGGCTAAGGTACAAAAGATCGTTGATTTCCTGCTGGAGAATGAGTCTATGTCCGGCAAGCAGTTTGTCGCTTGTATGGAAGACCGGGAAATCGGCGAAGCCGAGCCGGTCAGTATGTTCCAGACAGAAGAATAAGAAAAATGCGCACTCATATGAGTGCGCATTTTTTATAGCACATAAAAAAGAATACAGATCAGCTGCAGCGCGCTGCCAAGCACCACGAAAATGTGGAAGATGCTGTGAAACCAACGCTTTTTTGAGCCGATGCCGTAGAGGATCGCGCCGACGGTATAGGCGATGCCGCCGGCAAGCAAAAATCCGAAGCCGGTCTCGCCCAGAACAGCCCGGGCCTGCTGCATAAAGGGAAGGATCGCCCAGCCCATACAGATGTAGCAGATCATAGAAAATACGTTGTATTTCTTCAGGTCGATGGCGGTCAGCGTTACAGCCAGGGCGGTCAGCACCCACTGAAACGCAGTCAGCCCCCAGCCCAGCAGCGGATACACAGGTCGGATGGCCACCAGCGCGATGGGTGTGTACGTACCGGCGATGAGGAAATAGATGGTGCAGTGATCCAAAACCTGCAGCACCTTTTTGCCAAGCCCGGGCCGCAAACCGTGGTAGATGCTGGACATACTGTACAGCGCTACCATAGAAATGCCGTAGATCAGCGAGCAGAGCAAACCGCAAAGATTTTGACGCGCGATCGAGATCCAGCAGCACCCGATCAGCGCGATCACGGCCACACCGCCACCGACGATGTGGGTAACCATATTCATACATTCTTCGCCGCTGGTGTAGTCCGGCAGCAGTCGGTCAGAAAGTTTGGTGCGTTTCATAAAGGACCTTCCTTGTCAGAAATTTATATCTTAATTATAGCACCGTTTGCCGGAGTTTCACCCTACGGAGGCGTTTTTACGCTCCACAAAGGGAAGAATGGCAATTCTACCACCGGTAGAAAGTAGAAAAAGGTTGACTTTTGGCCTACTTTCCGTTAGAATGCATATAACCATGGCTGAGGTCGCGGTGTTCATCAGTACTGCTTTGGTTTGGCAATTGCCGGAGCAGGAAAGGGGAGACCGCCGAAGGGTGCATTGATGCCAAGCAATGCACGCTGGGCCTGCGCAGAATATGCGCAGGACTGCCGTCCGTATGGATGGAGCGCAGATCAGGGGAATGCAGATGCTATGCCCTGTGTCGCTCAGACACGGGGATTTTTATTTATCAAAAGGGATGATCACTATGAAAAAGACACCGTTCTTAACATTGGAAACTGCCCGCGCCATCGCCAGCGAGATTCCTACGCCGTTTCACGTATATGACGAGGCCGGCATCCGTGCCAACGCCCGGGCGTTGAAGCAGGCGTTTTCCTGGAATCCTGGTTTCCGGGAGTATTTTGCGGTTAAGGCCACCCCCAATCCCCATATCATCAAGCTCCTCCACGAGGAAGGCTGCGGCTGCGACTGTGCCACCTATACGGAGCTGCTGCTGGCTGAGGGTGTGGGCATTACCGGCCACGACGTGATGTTCTCTTCCAATGTTACTCCGGAAAAGGATATGCTGAAGGCGCTGGAGATGGGCGCTTACATCAATCTGGACGATGCCACCTATGTGGAATTCTTAGAGCGGCTGACAGATGGTAAAGTGCCCGAGACGGTGTGCCTGCGGTATAATCCCGGCGGCTCTTTCAGCCTGAGCAACACCATTATGGATATGCCCAGCGATGCCAAGTACGGAATGACCGAGGATCAGATGGCCGGCGCGATTTCCCGGCTGATGCAGTTGGGCACCAAGCACTTCGGCGTCCACGCATTCCTGGCCTCCAACACCACCACCAACGAGTATTATCCCGAGCTGGCAGCCAAGCTGTTCCGGCTGGTCGTGCGGCTGCACAACGCCACCGGCGCGCACTTCTCCTTTGTCAATCTGTCCGGCGGCATCGGTGTGGATTATCGCCCCGAGCAGCCCAAGTGCGACATTGCCGTCATCGGCGAGGGCGTACATATGCGCTATGACCAGATCCTTGTGCCCGCCGGTATGGGCGACGTGGCCATCTTTACAGAGCTGGGCCGGTTTATGCTGGCACCTTACGGACACCTGATCTCCACCGTACTGCACAAGAAACACATCTATCGGGAATATGTGGGCCTGGATGCCTGCGCTTCCGATCTGATGCGGCCTGCGATGTACGGTGCGTATCACCATATCACCGTGCTGGGCAAGGAAAATGAGATCCTGGACCACGTGTACGATGTTACCGGCGGCCTGTGCGAAAACAACGATAAGTTCGCCATCGAGCGCAGTCTGCCCCGGATCAAGGTGGGCGATATCCTGGCCATTCACGATACCGGCGCCCACGGCCACGCTATGGGCTACAACTACAACGGCAAGCTCCGCTCTGCCGAAGTCCTGCTGAAGGAGGACGGCAGCTTCCAGCTGATCCGCCGCGCAGAAACACCCAAGGATTACTTCGCCACATTGGAAGGCTTCGGTTTCGATTTTAATTGCTGATTTAGGCAATCTGCACAAAAAACGCCCCGAAAATTCAGCGCTTAAATTCTGTTATTTACAAAATATTCTCTCCTATCCGGCTTCAAATATGCTATAATGTTTCTGGATGGAAACCCATCCGGAAAAGGAGCCCCTTATGAATAATATTTTGTTTTTTCTGACACCGAAGGCAATGTGCGCCTTCTTACAAGATGACTATACGATACGCCAAGCGTTGGAGAAAATGGAGTCGGCCGGCTATACGGCGCTGCCGATCCTCAACAAGCGGGGAGAGTACCGCGGCACATTGACAGAAGGCGACCTTCTGTGGGCCATCAAGAATATGTGCTATATGGATATGCGCCAGGCAGAAGCCCACCGCATTATGGAGATCAGCCGCCGCAGAGATCATCTGCCGGTCCGGGTTACTACCTCGATGCAGGACCTGGTGGAACGCGCCACCAATCAGAATTTTGTCCCCGTTGTGGACGATAAGGACACCTTTATCGGCCTGGTTACCCGGGGCAGCATCATCAAGTATTGCCGCCAGCGACTCTTTGCTGAAGATTGAAAAAGCTGCATTTACCGCACTCCGATCTACACATCGGGGTGCGGTTACTTTTTTCGGTTTTCCTGTAGCTTACTCTTGATTTATTCACTATTTAAGGGTATAATTTATGCTACATAGGTATGTGCATTTTTGGCACACAAGTGAGCTTGGATGAAAGGACCGGCCCGACGCCCGCAGACGGGTCTGAGGCGACCGGATAATGCGATATGAACTACTATTCTGACAATCAAAGAAGTAAAAAGCAGCGCAGAAAACAGCGCACAGGTCTTAAGGTACTGATCGGCATTTTGTCCGCGGTGCTGCTGATCCTGGTGCTGGTGCTGCTGTTTGGCGAAAAGAAAATATCTCTCCACCCGGAACTGATGATGGAGGCCGGCGGCGCATTTCCTGCACCTGAGAGCTTCCTGGCAGAGAAGACCGATAAGCAGATCGCTTACGGCAACACCTCTGCAGTCAAGCCCAATGTGCCCGGCGTTTACGATGTTATGTTAACCTGCGACGGCCAGGAATATGCTGCCAAGATCCGGGTTGTGGACACGGTTGCGCCGATGGCCACGCTGCAGGATATCAACGCACTGGGCAACATCCCCGAGGCTGAGGACTTTGTTGTCTCTGTCAGTGATGCCACGGAGGTTACCGCATCCTATCTGACCGAGCCGGATAAAAATAAGGACGGCGATCAGACCGTTACCATCGTGCTGACCGACGCGGCTGGAAACACCACTCAGCTGCAGGCAAAGCTGACGCTGGTCATCGACCGGGAAGCCCCGGTGATCGCCGGCGTGGCGGATAAGACCGTCTATCTTGGCGAATCTGTGTCTTATTTAAGCGGCGTTACCGTAACCGACGATATGGATCCGGAGCCTGCGCTGGATGTGGACAGAAGTGCGGTTGATCTTACGAAAGTCGGTGAATACACCGTAACCTATACCGCAACGGATGCTTCCGGCAACACGGCGGTGGTCTCCTGCACGCTGAAGGTGCTGGAGAAGAAGGACTACTATGTCCCTTACGAGACCATCTACCAGGAGGTGGATGCGATCCTCGCTGACATTATCCGCGACGATATGTCCTTGCAGAACAAGGTCTGGGCGGTGTATGTCTGGATCCGCACCAACTGCACCTATGTCAACCACTCCGACAAGGAGGACTGGATGCAGGCCGCCCACGTGATGATGACCGAGGGCAAGGGCGACTGCTTCAACTATTACGCCCTGTGCAAGCTGATGCTGGACCGGCTGGGTATTCAGAATATGGATGTGCGCAAGGTCAAGAATTATGAAGGCGACAGCGACCATTACTGGAGTCTGGTCAGCCTGGACGGCGGCAACACCTGGTATCACGTGGACACCACCCCCAGAACAAATCCCGCCTCCTTCTGCCTGGTGACGGATCAGTTTATGGATGAATATTCTGCTGCCAACGGCAACTGCTTCAACCGGGATAAGTCGCTGTACCCGGCCACACCGGAGGACGAGCTATGAGAAAGCCGGAGGAAAAAATGCTGGGTGTCATCGGTGGTCTTGGCCCGATGGCGACGGCCTATTTTATGGAGCTGGTCACGGATATGACCGACGCCGCCATTGATCAGGAGCATCTGCAGATGCTGGTCTACAGCGCGCCGTCCATCCCGGACCGCACCCGTTATATCTTAGACAATACCAAGGAAAATCCTTTGCCGGAAATGCTGCGCATCGGCAATGTACTGGCCCAGCAGGGGGCAGAGCGAATTGCCATTCCCTGCGTAACGGCCCACTATTTCTTTAAAGAATTGGAGTCCGGCATTCCCGTGCCGGTGATCAACGGCGTGGGAGAAACTGCGCTGCATCTGAAAAACCACGGCATCACCAAAGCCGGCATTATGGCCACCGACGGCACGATTTCTTCCAAGGTGTTCCACCGGGAGCTGGAAAAGCAGGGCATCGCGGCAGTTACGCCCACGGCAGCCCGGCAGGCAGATGTGATGCACCTGATCTTCGATGAAATCAAGGCAGGCAAGCCGGTAGATATGGCAAAATTCGACGCGGTTGCGGAGGAATTGCGCCGCTCTGGCGCCCAGGCCATCATCTTGGGCTGCACGGAGCTTTCCCTCATCAAGCGCGCCCACGCCATTGGCCCGGGATTTCTGGATGCGATGGAGATCCTTGCCCAGCAGGCGATCTTGCAGTGCGCAAAGCCGCTGAAAGAACAGTATCGCAGTCTGATCTCAAAATAAAAGAGGTATTTGCTTATGCAAACCAACATTTTGGAATATCTGGAGCAAACGGTCAAACGTGTGCCGGAAAAAGTGGCTTTCTTCAACGAAGAAACCGGCCTGACCTTCCGGCAGGTGTATGACCAGGCCCGCGCCATCGGTACATTCCTGCATCGGGAAGGGTTTTACAAGAAGCCGGTGGTGGTGTTTATGAAGAAGCACCCCAGAACTATCGCCGCCTTTTTCGGCGCGGTCTACGGCGGCAACTATTATGTTCCTCTGGACGAGGAGATGCCCCGTCACCGCATTGAGCTGATCTTCAAGACCTTAGAGCCCGGCGCAATGATCTGCGACGAGACCACGGAAGAAATGGCCCGGGAGATGGCTTTCGGCGGTAAGATCTATCGCTATGAGGATATCGCTTTCGGCGAAGCTGACGAGGAAGCTTTGGCGAAGGTTCGTGCCGAGCAGCTGGACATCGACCCCATCTATATCGTGTTCACCTCCGGCTCTACCGGCATTCCCAAGGGCGTTATGGCCTGCCATCGCTCGGTGCTGGATTATGTGGAGCAGCTGTGCGATGTGCTGAAATTTGACGAAAATTCCGTATTCGGCAACCAGACGCCGCTGTATTTTGATGCCTGCCTGAAGGAGATCATCCCCACCATCAAATACGGCGCCAGCACCTGCCTGATCCCCAAGCAGCTGTTTATGTTCCCCATTAAGCTGGTGGAATTCCTCAACGAGCATAAGATCAACACCCTTTGCTGGGTGGTGTCTGCGCTGACGATGATCTCGTCGTTCCGCACCTTTGAAAAGGTGAGACCCGAGTATCTTCACACCATCGCTTTTGCCAGCGAGGTGTTCCCCATCAAGCAGTTCAACCGCTGGAAAGAGGCGCTGCCGAGTGCCCGCTTTATCAACCTCTACGGCCCGACGGAGACCACCGGCATCTGCTGCTACTACGAGGTGGACCGGGAATTCGGTATGGATGAGAGCCTGCCCATCGGCAAGCCGTTCCGCAACACCCAGATCATCCTGCTGGACGATAACGATCAAGTGCCTGCTCCCGGCGAGCAGGGTGAGATCTGCATCCGCGGTACGCGGCTGACCCTGGGCTACTACTGCAACCCCGAAAAGACGGCAGAGGCCTTTGTGCAAAATCCGCTAAACAAGCTGTACCCTGAGCTGATCTACCGCACCGGCGATCTTGCCAAGTACAACGACCGGGGTGAGCTGGTATTCCTGTCCCGGAAGGATTTCCAGATCAAGCATATGGGTCACCGCATCGAGCTGGGTGAGATCGAGGTCATCGTGAATATGCACCCGGATGTGGCATCGGCCTGCTGCGTGTTTGATGGCGTAAAGAAGAAGATCATCCTTTACTATGCAGGCACGCTTCCTGCCGGCGATATGGCGGCCTATATCAAGGAGAAGCTGCCCCGGTATATGGTGCCCAATGTGATCCGTCAGCTGGAGGCAATGCCCCTGACACCCAACGGAAAAATTGACCGCAACCTGCTGAAGCAGTGGTACGAGGAAAATAAACATTAAAGGAGAAACCCTTATGGAAAAACTCTTGGAGATTCTGGATGAGCTGCATCCGGATGTGGACTTTGAAACCGAAGAGCATCTGATCGACAATAAGATCCTGGACTCTTTCGATATCGTTACCATCGTGGCGGAGATCGACGCCGAGTACGATGTGGCGATCCCTGCGGAAGAGCTGATCCCGGAGAACTTCAACTCTGCCAAGGCGCTGTACGCCCTGGTGGAAAAGCTGATGGACGAATAATATGCAAATTACATCGTTTGGCTTTTTGCTGTTTGCGGCGGTGCTGCTGGTGGCATATTACCTGATCCCCAAAAAGGGTCAGTGGATACTGCTGCTGGCGGCCAGCTACTGCTTCTATCTGTGGGCAGGAATTGAATATTTGGGCTTCATCCTGCTGACCACGGTGAGCACCTACGCTGCTACAATGGCGATGGCTGCAAACCAGGAAAAGCAGGCGAAATACCTGGCGGAGAATAAGCAGACCCTTTCCAGAGAAGAACGCAAGGCCTATAAGGCAAAGGGTAAGCGCGTTAACCGTGTGTACCTGATTGCCTGCCTTGTGCTGAATTTTGGCATTTTGGCGGTCTGCAAGGCGCTGCTGATCGAGCCTTTCAAGGCGGCGGCCAGTGCAGGTACATTCTCGTTTTTGAGCTTGGGCCTGCCTCTGGGCATTTCTTTCTATATGTTCCAGAGTATGGGCTATGCGGTGGATGTGTATCGACAGACCTGCGCAGCGGAAAAGAATCCTTTGAAGCTGGCGCTGTTTGTTTCGTTCTTTCCCCAGCTGATCCAGGGTCCTATCAGCAAGTTTGGCCAGCTGGCACCCCAGCTGTACAGCCCCAAGAAATTTGACGGTAAGCAGCTGTCCTTCGGCCTGCAGCGGATGCTGTGGGGCTACTTCAAGAAGCTGGTCATCGCTGACCGGATCGCAGCAGCGGTCATCACCCTGCGCGGCCCGGAGCATACCGGCGTGTCTTTCTTCATTCTCACGGTGTTCTACGCTGTGCAGATCTACGGTGACTTTACCGGCGGCATCGACGTAACGGTGGGTCTGGCCCAGGCGCTGGGCATCAAGCTGCCGGAGAATTTCATCCGCCCCTATTTTTCCAAGAACATCGCCGAATATTGGCGGCGCTGGCATATCAGCCTGGGCGAGTGGATGAAAGATTACATTTTCTACCCCATTTCCGTCAGCCAGCCGATGCTGAAGCTGAGCAAAGCCGCCAGAAAAAATCTGGGTGCATTCGGAAAACGCCTGCCGGTGTATGTGGCATCCATCGCTACTTGGTTTGTTACCGGTATCTGGCACGGTCTGACCCCCAATTTTGTGCTGTGGGGTATGCTCAACTGCTTCTTTATCGTGCTGTCGGAGGAATGCTCCGGGTTGTATGAAAAATTCCACGGCCGCTTCCACCTGAAAGAAAAGAAGTGGTACGGTGGTTTTGAGATTGCGCGGATGTTCATTCTGATGAATCTGATCCGCATCGTGGATCTGTTCCCCAATGTGGGGGACTATTTCTCCCGCATCGGCAGCTTGTTTACTAAGTTCAATTTCCACGTTCTGTGGGATGGCACGATGATGAAGCTGGGCCTCACGGCGCTGGATTACATCATTTTGGCAGGCGGCATCGTGCTGATGTTCACCATCAGCCTGATCCAGGAGAAAAAGGGCAGCATCCGCGAGCTTCTGTGGCAGAAAAATCCTGTGGTGCGCTATGCCCTCATCTTTGCGCTGCTGGTGATTGTGCTGCTGATGGGCAACTATGGCGTGGGCTATAACGCCAGCGCATTTATCTATAACGCATTCTAGGAGGCAGACGTGAAAAAGAAATCTATTTTTACACTGTGTGCCTGCCTGGCGGTGTGCCTGGCTCTTTTGTGGCTGCTGCAGGCGCTGCTGATGCCCAAATATATGGGAAGCGTGAAAGAAGGCGCGCTGATCGGCGAATACTATGATAACGCCGGCAATAACGATGTGGTTTTCATCGGAGACTGCGAGGTGTACGAGAATTTCTCTCCCATTACAATGTGGGAAGAATACGGCATCACATCCATTATCCGGGGCAGTCCCCAGCAGCTCATCTGGCAGTCGTACTACCTGATGGAAGAAACATTTCAGTACGAAACGCCCAAGGTGATGGTGTTCAATGTGCTGTCGATGAAGTACGACACCCCCCAGAGTACCGGCGACCAGACCCAGCGCGAGGCCTATAACCGGATGACGCTGGACGGTATGCGCTGGTCGGGATCCAAGTGGAACTCCATCCAGGCATCTATGACGGAAGAAGAGAAGCAGTGGCAGGGCCAGTGGAGCTATCTGTTTCCCCTGCTGCGCTACCACGACCGTTGGTCCCAGCTGACCGGAGAGGATTTTCAGTATCTATTCAAAAAAGATCAGGTGTCTGACAACGGCTACCTGATGCAGACCGGCGTGAAGCCCTTTGAGGACGAGCACATTCAGCCCCCGCTGGTGGACTACACCTTCGGCGAGAACAGCTACTACTATCTGGATAAGATGGTCGAGCTGTGCAAGCAGCACGGCACGCAGCTGGTGCTGATCAAAGCGCCGTCGCTGTACCCCGTATGGTGGGATGAGTGGGATCAGCAGATGGTAGAGTATGCTGAAAAGCACGGTCTGCTGTACGTGAACCTGCTGGAAAAGCAGGAGGAAATTGGCATCGACTGGTCGCAAGATACCTACGATGCGGGCCTGCACCTGAATGTCTACGGCGCGGAAAAGCTGGCATCCTATTTCGGTAAGATCCTGGTTGAGGAATGCGGCGTTGCGGATCACCGCGGCGATGCAGAAATCAGCACAGTTTGGGCCGAAAAGGTCAAGACCTATTACCAGCGCAAGGAAGCCTTGCAGGCCCAATCATAAACCCGGAGGAAAGAAAAAATGAAAAGATTGATCGCTTTTTTTGGAATTTTGTGTATGGTAGTGGGCTTTGCCGCCTGTTCCACACCGCAGACCACGGATATCAAGGGCACGACCCCCAATGTGGGAAATCCCGGCGACCCCAACGCCTATTATTTTAACTACAAGGGTACGGATATTCGCCTCAACGGTGATATGGAGGTCGTCCTGAATGCTCTGGGCGAGCCCAAGAATTACACCGAGGAGACCAGCTGTGCATTCGAGGGTCTGGACAAGACCTACACCTACGACAGCTTCGTGATTCAGACCTACCCCAAGGGCGAAAAGGACTACGTCTATGCGTTCTGGTTCCTGGACGATCTGGTCAAGACCCCGGAGGGCGTCAAGATCGGCGATACCCAGGCGGCGGTGGAAGCCGCCTATGGCGCAGAGGGCTATAACGGCCGCAATGCCTATATCCTCAAAAAGGATACCTATTCGATGACCATCATTCAGAATGACGGCGCTGTCAGCTCCATTCAGTACACCATTACCATCGGTTGATGGATAGGGCAGAGCAAGCTGCGCAGCTGTTCCTGCGAGGCTACAATTGTGCCCAGGCTGTGGCTGTCGCATTTTCTGATCTGACGGGTTTAAGCCCGGAGCTTTCTGCGAAAATGGCGTCGTCCTTTGGCGGCGGTATGGGCAGACTCCGCGAGGTCTGCGGCGCGGTCAGCGGAATGCTGCTGGTTACGAGCCTTTTGTACGGCTATGACCGGCCGGAGGACGACCAGGGGAAGAAGGAACTGTACAAGCTGGTACAGAGCCTTGCGGAGCAATTTCGCCAGAAAAACGGCAGTATCATCTGCCGGGAGCTGCTGAAAAATCCGCCCAGCGACCCCAATCCCAGCCCCAGAACAGAGGAATACTACCGCCAGCGCCCTTGCGCCGCAATGGTGTATACGGCGGCGCAGATCCTGGATGCATATATTGCAGAGCATCCGGTGGAGGGCGAATGATGGATGTAGTAGCGCTTGGTGAGCTTCTGATCGACTTTACCTGCCTGCACGCAGATACGGATGGCTACCCCACGATGGCGGCCCATCCCGGCGGCGCGCCGGCCAATTTTCTGGCGGCGTTGGCAAAGCTGGGAGCAAAGACGGCTCTGCTGGGCAAGGTGGGCAAGGATGCCTTCGGGAATATGCTGATCGGCACGCTGAATAACGCCGGGATCGACACCCAGGGCATCGTGCAGGCGGATGACGTGTTTACCACGCTGGCATTCGTAACGCTGGATGCGCGGGGAGAGAGAGAATTTTCCTTCGCCAGAAAGCCCGGCGCGGATAAGAGCCTGCGCTTTGATGAATTGCGGCTGGATCTGATCGACGGGGCAAAGGTATTCCATTTTGGCACGCTGTCGCTGACAGATGAGCCTGCCCGCTCAGCCACCCGGCAGGCGGTGGCCTATGCCCGGGAAAAGGGCAAGCTGATCACCTTTGATCCTAACCTGCGAAAGCCGCTGTGGCCCACGCTGGAGGATGCGAAAGAGCAGATGCTGTGGGGCTTAAAGCAGGCGGACGTGGTGAAGATCAGCGATGAAGAGGTGGAATTTCTCTTCGGCCTGAGTCCTGCGGAGGGCGCGGATTATATTTTGGCGCACTTCGGCGTGAAGCTGGTGTTTGTTACCTGCGGCGCGCAAGGGTGCATCTGCAAAAACGCTGCGGCGGAGGGCTTTGTGCCCGCACCGGCGGGAATTTCTGTGGTGGATACCACCGGCGCAGGCGATATTTTCGGCGGCAGCGCGGTCTGGAAATTGCTGACCGTGGGCAAATTGCCGGAGGAGCTGAACGCGCAGCAGCTGCGCGAAATTGCCACTTTTGCCTGCACCGCGGCAAGCCTTTCCACCACGCGACCCGGCGGAATCTCCAGTGTACCGGAAAAAGCGTCGATTTTGGAAAAAATCAGAGAACAGAGTGCCGATTTATAAGAAAATCGGCCTCTTTTCTTTTTGTATCTTATGGAAAAAAGCTATTGCAATATGGGAAAACTTATGGTATAATTCCAAAAGTGTCCGATGCGCGCTAGCGCCAACATTGGGATGTCGCCAAGCGGTAAGGCACCAGACTTTGACTCTGGCATTCGTAGGTTCAAATCCTGCCATCCCAGCCAACTCAACCTCTGAAAGCGGCATATTGGCGGAGAATCGGTCTGTTGCTCCGGCTGTGCGCCTTGAAATGCTTGGAATACATCCAGTATGCCTGCGCTTTCAAGTCTTCACCCGTAACAACATCCCGGATTCTCCATACAATATTCCACTTTCGAGGTTTCGTATGATCCGCTAGCTCAGTTGGCAGAGCAACTGCCTTTTAAGCAGTGGGTCCGGAGTTCGAATCTCCGGCGGGTCACCAAAAAAGGAAGATACCATCTGGTATCTTCCTTTTTTGATTATTTTGTAAGGAGATTCGAAGATTATGAATGCAACGCGGATGAGCGTTGCCGGCGGCAGCTAGATGCCGCCGAACCTTTATCATCGCCCTTGGCGATGATGCAAACGAATCGACCGCGGGTCATCCCGAAGGGAAAGACCAAGCGAATCGACCGCGGGTCACTAAGAACTTTACTTTTTACCACCAATGTGATATAATTTCCTAAAAAATACAGGAGGAGAGTATGCTGAAAGTGTCAACGTTCCGGGCAAGCTTATTGGTATCTGCACTTCGCTTTGCCGGTCTTATCGTGGTGTCTGTAATTCTTATTATTGTGGGCGCTATATGGTCTGATATTTGCCTTTACATAGGCTTGGCAGCCCTTGCCACGAATCTCATTTTTGTGTTTGCAAGTGCAATTCGGCAGCATCGCCAGATAAATTACCGCGATAAAGATAACCCTGAGTTTAATGAACTGATGGAAAAGCTAACCGCCGATCCTGAAGCGTTTTTATCTGAGATAGTTGGCGCAGAGGAAAACAACATGCTTTTGCACGGGGAAGATCTGCTTGTGCTTTCCGACGATGACTTATTTGAAACGATTTATATGCAAAATATGGACATTGCAGGCGAAGCCGAAGATGAAGATAAAGAAATTGAGCAATTCACAGGTGCTCGTCGGACTGTGTATATTCTAGGGCTATATGATGCCGAAATTCAAAATGGTGGACTTTGTCAGTTTTTTGTAAATTCCTCCCGGGCGGTCGCACCTTATGTGCGTGAAGCGCTGCAAGAGGTAGACGCAAAGGAACATCTGCAGCTTTTCGAAGCGTTTATTACATCCAATGGCATTGATGTTTCCAATCTTGAATCGTTCAAAGTTTTTAGTATAAGGGGATTCAAAAAGCAAACCAAGCGTTATGATTTTGATGCCTTTGATGATCAATACTACGAACTTCCTGCATTGCAGGACAAAGTAGTGGAATTTATTAAGAGCCACATAAATGAGTTTTAATAAAAAAACAGCGCAGTAGAAATTCTACTGCGCTGTTGTTCTTTTTATAGCGGCGGCCTGATATACCGCTCGTGGCTTCGGGGGGAAGGTCGCGCGTGGACGCCGGATACCAGACCCAGCATTGCGTACGTAGTAACGATGGAGCTGCCGCCGTAGCTGAAGAACGGCAGCGTCAGGCCGATAACCGGGGTGACACCGAGACACATACCCACGTTATTGATGACCTGGAAGATCATAGCCGATGCCGCACCGAAGCAGACCAGACGGCGCATATAGTCCTTGCTGTGGATGCCCACCCAAATGCAGCGGATGATGATCAGCAGCAGCAGAGCGATGACCAGCATACAGCCGACAAAGCCCAGCTCCTCGCCAATGGAGGAGAAAATATAGTCCGTGTGCTGGGCAAACAGATTGCCGCCCTGGGTGCGGTTGCCGTTGAACAGACCCTGGCCGGCAAAGCCACCGCCGGTAAGGGATTTCAGGCTCTCGGTGGTGTGCCAGCCCTCGTCCAGACCCTCAGGGTCGATAACATCGGGAATAAATACGTACAGGATGCGGTTTCGCTGCTTCTCAGAGAAGATGTTTGTCCAGATAAACGGAAACACCGCCGCCAAAGCACCGCCGGCCAGCAAAAACCAGAACAGGCTGATACCGCCGGCAAAGGCCATGCCCACAAAAATGAACACAAAGATCAGCGAAACGCCCATATCAGAGGAAATGACCAGATTTGCTGCGGCGAACAGCAGCAAATAGAGACCCACGTGGGTAACCGACCAGACGTGAGACGCCCGGTTTTGGTGGGAGGCCATAACAGAGGCGGTGATGAGGATGTACAGAATCTTACAAATTTCCGCAGGCTGGATGTTGATGTGCACGATGGGGATCTCGATCCAGCTCTTGTTACCGGTGTTGTTATCCGTACCGAAGGGGACAAGCAGAAGCAGCAGCACCATACTGATACCCACCAGAAGCCGCCGATGCTCCGAAAAAACGTCGGTGTCAATACTGGACATAATCGCAAACAGAATGACACCGATGATCGTAGCGCCGATCTGAATGACGATGTAACGGGTAGAGCCGCCGAATTTTGCGGCATTGGTAACGCTGGCGATGATGAGACTGCCAAAGGCGGATGTGGCAAGGCACAGCATCAGCAGAAGCATATCGCCCTTGCGGTGAAAGCTCTTCAGTTCCTGAATAAAATCGCGCAAGCTATCCGCCTCCTTTCTTATCAATCATTCTACCATTGATCGACGCAAATGTAAAGAAAAAATCCCCCGCGGGAAACCCGCGGGGGAGAAGTGTTTATGCCAAATAAATTGCCTTGCAGGCCAGCATGGTCTCGTAGCAGTCTAGCTTGGAGACCAGCTCGATGGGTGCGTGCATACTCAAAACGGGTACGCCGGCATCCACAGTAACGATATTGCGGTTTGCCATATATGCGGCAACTGTGCCGCCACCGCCCTGATCCACCTTGCCAAGCGTGGCGATCTGCCAGATGACGCCGGCGTTATCGAAGGTGGTGCGGATGTGGCCCATCGCCTCGGCGGAAGCGTCGGATGCGCCGCCCTTGCCGCGGGAGCCGGTGTACTTGCAGATGGAAACGCCGTAGTTCAGCGCGGAGTTGTTGCGGCGGTCGCAGGTCTCCGGGAAGTTGGGGTCAAAGGCGTTGGAAACGTCAGCAGACAGGCAGAAGGAGTTGGCGAAGCACTGGGTCAGCTTGACGCCCTGGGCATCGCACAGAGCCTCCATAAAGTACTCAAAAGCTTCGCTCTGCATACCGGAAATGCCAACAGAGCCGATCTCTTCCTTGTCCGCCAGGATGCAGACGCTGGTCTTGTCGGGCGTGCCGATGGTGAACAGAGCCTCCAGTTCGGCGTATGCACAGACGCGGTCGTCGTGGCCGTAAGCGCCGATCAGGCTGCGGTCTAAACCCACCTCGCGGCAGCGGCCGGCAGGAACGATGGTCAGCTCAGCGGAGAGGAAATCAGTCTCGATGAGGCCGTACTTTTCGTTGAGAAGCTTCATTACATTCAGCTTCACCATATCGCTGCCTTCGCCCTCGATAGGCTCAGTGCCCAGGATCACATTCAGCTGCTCGCCGGCAATGCCCTTGGCAAGGGGCTTTTGCATCTGGTCAGCGGCCAGGTGGGGCAGCAGGTCAGAGACCATCAGGACGGGATCGTTATCATCCTCACCCACAGTAACGGTGATCACAGAGCCGTCCTTGCGGTAGACAACGCCGTGCAGCGCCAGGGGAATGGTGACCCACTGGTACTTCTTGATACCGCCGTAGTAATGGGTCTTGAAAAATGCGATCTCTGCATCTTCGTAAAGGGGATTGGGCTTTAAGTCCATACGGGGAGAATCCACATGGGCGGCGCAAATATTTGCGCCATCGGCAAGGCTACGCTTGCCGATGACAGCAAGCATAATGGATTTGCCACGGTTATTCAGATAGATCTTGTCGCCGGGCTTGGCAGCCATACCGGGAGCGAAGGGCTTGAAGCCGTTCTTTTCGGCCTCAGCAACCGTCCAGGTGGTAGCTTCGCGCTCGGTCTTGCACGCGTCCATAAAAGCCATATAGCGCTTGCAGTATTCTTCCATTTCCGAGCGCTGCTCGGGGGTAATGCGGGCGTAGCCGTTCTTGGGCGCGGCCAGCAGGGATTCACGCAGTTCATCAACAGTCATAGTAATCGTTTCCTTTCTTACTTATTCTGTTTCCATTATACCCAAACGCTGCAAAAATGCAATACATTTTGCCCGGAACGCATCTAATGTGCCGTCGTTGACCAGCGTATAGGTGCATTTTTCACGATACCAGTCGTCGGGGTGCTGCGCCCCAATGCGTTTTTGGGCGTAGTCATAGGAAATGCCCTCCCGGGCCATCAGACGCCGGATACGCATTTCTTCCGGCGCGGAAATTGACACGGTTGCATCGCAAAGATCATCCAAGCCGCTCTCAAAAAGAGCGATGGCGTCAATGGCGGCGTGGGCAGGCTTGGTGTCCAAAACGCGCAAAACCTCCCGTTTGACTGCGCCGTGGGTGATGCTGTTCAGCTCCAGCAGGGCGGCTTCGTCTGCAAATACCACTTCGCCCAGCTTTTTGCGGTCAAGCTGACCGTCGATCACAGTACCGGGAAAACGCGCTTCAATGGCCTGCAGCAGATCCTTGTCATCGCGCAAAAGCCGATGATAGATGGCATCGCAGTCCAGGATCACGCCGCCATTGGCCTCAATCAGCTTCAGCAGCGTGGTTTTACCGCTGCCGCTGCCACCGGTGATACCCAGGATCATACCTCCACCTCCGCGTCAATCACGTGGAAAGCCGCGGCTTTTTTCAGCCGGTTTTGCACGGCAAAGGCAACGCCGTCGCCCTCGGGGCAGCGGGCGTAGACCTGGTGGATGCTGGGGTCGTCCAGCTCCCGCAACGCAGCGAACAGACCTGCGCAGAGGGTATCCACATCTGCCTCCTGTCCGTAGGAGAGGGGAGCGCAGCCTTCGTACAGCGGCAGCTCTTCCTCAAAGCACAGCACCCGGTCGCCGGGCTCAAAATGCTTACGGATGTACTGCGCTGCCTTTTCCCGGCTGCCGGACACGATGACCACCGGCTCTGCCGGGGCATAGTGGCGGTATTTCATTCCAGGGGCTTTTACAACGGCATCGTGGTCGATGCTGGCGGTAACCGCCTTGTCGATCACAAGATCACCCAGTACGGCTTTTAGCTGCTGCGGGGTAATGCCGCCGGGCCGCAGCAGCCGGGGACGTTCATCGGTCAGATCCACAATGGTGGACTCCACACCAACGCGGCACGGACCGCCGTCCACAATGGCATCAATTCTGCCGTCGTGATCGTGGTGGACGTGCTGGGCGGTGGTAGTGGAGGGCTTGCCGGAAATATTGGCCGACGGCGCGGCAATGGGAACGCCGGAAAGAGCGATAATATCCCGGGTGATGGCGCAGTCGGGGCAGCGCACAGCAACGGTGTCAAGGCCGGCAGTGGTGCGCTTGGGGACAGTGTCCCGGGCAGGCAGCACCATCGTCAGCGGACCGGGCCAGAAAGCTTCCGCCAGGGCATAGGCCGCCTGGGGGATACTGTGGCAGAATTTTTCGATGTCCTCCGTCCTGGAGACGTGCAGGATCAACGGGTTGTCCTGGGGGCGACCCTTGGCTTCGAAAATTTTGGCCACGGCGCTTTCGTCCAATCCGTTGGCACCCAGACCGTAGACCGTTTCCGTGGGAATGGCCACCAAACCGCCGTTTTTGATGATGTCAGCGGCGATTTTTGCGGTATTCAGTTCGTTTGCGGACAGCATAAGTGTTCTCATAAAAAGTCTCCTGAATACTAAAATCCCATAGCCTGCAGCTGCGCTATGATTTGCAGATAAAATTCGCCTACATCTGCAAGCTGCTTCTTTGTGCCATATACGCCTACCATTTTGTAATGATCCAGATCATCGCCCAGATTTCCCTGATAATTCCCCCATTGGCTGGAGGAAACGGATACCATACCGTCGGTGGAATCCTGCTCGCAATGGCGGGAGATGTTGTAAGGGATAAATACCAACGGATTTTTCCCGGTTATGGACGAAGAATAGCTCTGATAGTAGACAGAGGGCATATTGGGCGTGTCACGGTTAAACTGCTCCATCGCTTCCGGCGTCAGATCCTTACCCAGCTGCAGAATATCCGGCTGGCGGTCACCGCAGATCCGGTAGAACAGATCGGTAAAAAATGCGATGCTCTTTGCCATAAAACGGGGCATTTTCAGCAGCTTTTCGCTCAGGCCTGAGCCGTAATGGGGCGTAGACAAAGTGGTAAGCGATGCGACGTGCTTTGCCATATCCAGATGGGTGATCATATACCGGCAATCCACACCGCCTTTGGAATGGGCGATGAGATTGACCTTTTCGCAGTTTTCTTTTTGCAGGACAGAGAGAATTTCTTCTTTCAGCTGAAGGGCATTGGTGGCGACAGCGCCCACACCGTCCTGATCTGATACATACACAGCAACACCCTGCGCCTTCAGAAAATCTGCAATGCCGCGAAAGGAACGCCAAAAGCGAAAATCCTTCACCATCATTCCGTGAACAAGAACGATGGGATATCGGGTCTTGATCATACAATCACCTCAATTTCACGGATGATTTGGAAAAGGGCAGCTGCGCACGCAGCTGCCCCTCTGGTTTTGAATTTAGACAGTGGGCTGATTTGCTGCTTCGATGATCTTCACGAACTTTTCGGGAACCAGGGAAGCGCCACCGATCAGACCGCCGTCAATGTCGGGCTGAGCCAACAGCTCAAAAGCGTTCTTCTCGTTCATAGAGCCGCCGTACAGGATGGAGATAGCACGGGCGTTCTTGGAGGAGTACAGCTTGCGAACGACGGTACGGATGTTCTCGCAGACTTCCTCAGCCTGCTCGGGGGTAGCGGTGCGGCCGGTGCCGATGGCCCAGATGGGCTCGTAGGCGATGATGACCTTGCGGATCTTGTCCTCGGAAACGCCCTGCAGGCCCAGCTTGATCTGCATTGCGATCCACTCGTCGGTGATGCCAGCCTCGCGCTGCTCCAGGGTCTCGCCGCAGCACATAATGGGGGTCAGGCCAGCTTCCAGAGCGGCCAGGACCTTGGCATTGACATCGGCATCGGTCTCGCCCATAGCGCGGCGCTCAGAGTGGCCGATGATAACGTACTTGCAGCCGGCGTCCACCAGCATATTGGTTGCGATCTCGCCGGTGTAAGCGCCAGAAGCGTTGGCGTTGCAATTCTCAGCGCCGATGCCTACGCGGGTCTCACGCATAGCGCGCACAGCAGCGGGGATGCAGACGGCAGGAACGCACAGTGCGATATCGCACCAGCGGCCCTTGGGCATAATGGCCTTCAGCTGTGTCATAAACTCCTTGGTCTCGGAGGGGGTCTTGTTCATCTTCCAGTTGCCGGCGATGACGGTCTTGCGGTACTTTCTGTTCATTTTTATTCTCCTTAATATGTTTGCATCGAAATGTCGATGTGTATTTACAAATTTACGGGTTTTGCGATAAATGTTTTACGTCAGTGGCGATCTTTCGAAGATCGCCACTGACCGCGATCAATTTAATTACTTATCCTGCAGGCAGGCGATACCCGGGAGCTCCAGGCCTTCCAGGAATTCCAGGGAAGCGCCGCCGCCGGTGGAGATGTGGGTGATCTCGTTTGCGAAGCCCAGCTGCTCGCAAGCAGCAGCGCTGTCGCCGCCGCCGACGATGGTGATGGCGTCGGAGTCAGCCAGAGCCTGGGCAACAGCGATGGTGCCCTTTGCCAGAGTGGGGTTCTCGAACACGCCCATGGGGCCGTTCCAGACAACGGTCTTTGCGTTCGTCACAGCGTCAGCAAACAGGGCGCGGGAAGCTTCGCCGATATCCAGTCCTTCCTTGTCAGCGGGGATGGCATCAGCGGGAACGGTCTCGACTGCGATCTCAGCGTCGATGGGGGAGGGGAAGCCGTCAGCAACAACGGTGTCGATGGGCAGCAGCAGCTTGACGCCCTTCTCTTCTGCCTTAGCCATCATTTCCTTGCAGTAGTCGACCTTCTCAGCATCCAGCAGAGAGGTGCCGACGGAGTAGCCCTTGGCAGCCA
>JAFTUO010000075.1 GCA_017466215.1 Oscillospiraceae bacterium
AAGAACGCTGTTGGTATGTACATCTGGCAGGATTGCAACGCCAGCTGGCAGACTTCCAACACCAGCGCTCACTTCGGTGACATCGAGATCTACACCTATCTGGATACCGAAGAAGAAACCACTACTGTCCCCAGCGGCAGCGCACTGGCTCTGGGTGACAACAATGTTACCCTGACTTATGCCAGCATGCCTATGGCAGCTCCTTACTGGACCTACACCGCTACCGAGGCTGGCAGCCTGACCGTTACCGTTACTTCCATTGACGGCAACAGCATGCTGGATATGGCTTTCGGCAGAGGTATGTACACCCTGCTGGTTGGCGAGACCGACGGCGCATACACCAATACTGCAACTGTCGCTATGGGCGAAGGCGAGACCGTTAACATTGCTGTTTTGAACAACGTTGGCGAAGCTCCCGCAGTGATCACCCTGTCCTGGACTGCTGGCGCAGGCGGCGAAACTCCTGCAGATAAGAATCCTGCTGACTATTTCACGCAGAATCCCGAAGGCCAGTATGTCATTGAGTCTCTGGTAAATCCCGTAGATATCTTTGTCGGCAATGACGACATCTACTACATCTATACCGCAGAAGCTGCCGGTACTGTAACCGTTACCCCTTCTGTGGACGGCTATGAGGCAACCAACTGCTGGATCGCTGTGAATGGCGATTGGAATTACAGTGCAGATCCCGTAAATGTGGCTGCTGGCGATGTTGTTCTGATCAATGTCTGGCAGGGCTATGAAGGCACTGTTACTCTGGCTATCAGCGAAGGTGGCGAAGGTGGCGAAGGCGGCGAAGGCGGCGACACTCCCACTGAGAAGGATCCCGCTGATTACTTCGAAGTTGACGGCGACGGCAATTTCGTCATCGAATCTCTGCCTGCCGATATCTTTGTCGGCAACAACGACATCAACTACATCTACACTGCAACGGAAGACGGCGTTGTGACCGTAACTCCCTCTGTGGACGGCTACACTGCTACCAACTGCTGGATCTACCTGAACGGCGTTTGCGACACCAGTGCAGCTCCTGTAACCGTTACTGCCGGCGATGTTGTTCTGATCAACATCTGGAGTGGTTATGAAGGCACCGTCACCCTGGGTGATGGCAGCGAAGGCGGCGAAGGCGGCGACGAGCCCGGCGGCGATACTCCCGTTGAAGGCCTGCCCAGCGGCAGCGCACTGGCTCTGGGCGACAACAATGTTGCTCTGACCTACGCAACTATGCCTATGATGGCTCCTTACTGGACCTACACCGCTACTGAGGCTGGCTACCTGACCGTTACTGTTTCTTCCATCAACGGCAACACCATGCTGGGTATGCCCTTCGGCATGGGTACGTACACCTTGCTGGTTGGCGAGACCGACGGCATGGGTGCCAACACCGCAACTGTCTATATGAACACCGGTGACACCGTCAATGTGGCAGTTCTGGACACCATGGATATGGAAGAAGTTCCTGCAGTGCTCAATCTGGGCTTTGTTGCAGGTGAGCCCATCGTGGAGAAGGACCCCGCTGACTATTTCGAGCAGGATCCTGATGGCAACTACATCATTGATTCTCTGGAGAGCCCCGTAAATATCTTCGTTGGCAACAACGACATTAACTATATCTACACTGCAACTGAAGACGGCGTTGTGACCGTAACTCCCTCTGTGGATGGCTTTACCGCTACCAATTGCTGGATCACCCTGAATGGCACGCTGGATACCAGCGCAGCTCCTGTTACCGTTGCTGAAGGAGACGTTGTCGTCATCAACATCTGGAGCGGCTACGAGGGCACTGTTACCCTGACTGCCGGTGAAGGCGGCGAAGGCAACGAGGGCGGCGAAGGCGGCGAAGGCACAGAGCCCGGCGAGAGCGTTACCGTCGAGAACGGCGAAGGCACCATCAGCGAGGTAGACGCAATTGAGATCTTCTACACCCCCGATGCTGACGGCGTTCTGACCGTCGACATTTCCGCTGACCCCGGCTTCAAGTTCTGGGTTTTTGACGTTGCTACCGACGCGTCTCTGACTCTGCCTGAGAGCGGTGAATCCGGCACTTATACTTACAATCTGGAAGCAGGCGTAGAGTACCGCGTTTACATCATCGGCTACTATGACTGGGCTGAATCTGCTGCAGTCATCACATATGATGTTTCCTTTGCAGCACAGGAAATTGAGCAGCCCACCGTTGACATCGACAAGTCCGATGTCGTTCTGGAGCTGGGTGAGAATAATGTGGTCCTGCTGGAGAATACCATCGTTTCTCTGTTCGAGTTCACTCCCGCTGAGCCCGGCATCTACACCATCACTGTTGGTGACGGCGTAACTATGTCTACCTACACCTTCACACAGTATCTGATCGAAGAGGCTGTTGACGGCGTGATCGAGCACACCGCTACTGCTGCAGAGCAGACTGTTCTGATCGGTTTGACTTCGGAAGATGCTTCCGTTACTGTTACCATTGAGAAGACCGGCAGCTACACACCTCCCGCACAGACCGTTTATGAGGACTACGTTCCCACCAACACCGTCGAGTCCGACTTCGAAGAGCCCACTGATCTGGAGAGCATCGACATCACTCAGGAGCAGAATGTTGTTCTGGGCGATGACGGTTACTACCACCTGGGCACTGCTGACGGCCCCATCATCTACGTGAACCTGAACAATGAACAGTTCACTCTGGCTGTTCTGTATGATGCAGGCGCTCCCATTACTATGCGCGGCACTTATGTGGATGAGAACGGCGAGGAGCATCCTTACGACTTTATGGATATGATCACCGGTATGTACTATGACTACAGCCTGGTCAATGACTACCATCCTCTGAACACCGACCTGATGATCTTCCTGAAGGCCTACGGTGAGGCTCAGGGCTGGTACAATGCAAACACTTCCGGCTTTGCCTCCATTGCAGGCGGCGAGTTCAACGAAGAGTCTGCTTGGCTGGCAAGCTGCTATGTCTCCGCTGCAGATCTGGATGATGATACCACCGGCGACGACACCACCGGCGATGACACCACCGGCGACGACACCACTGGTGATGGCACCACTGGCGACGACACCACCGGCGACGACACCACTGGCGACGACACCACTGGTGATGACACCACCGGCGACGACACCACCGGCGACGACACCACCGGCGACGACACCACCGGCGACGACACCACCGGCGACGACACCACCGGCGACGACACCACCGATGACGAGGGCGAAGGCGACGATCTGCCCGCAGACACTGGCGACGTTATGCTGAGCGTTCTGTCTGCTATGATGGCTGTCTCCGCTATCGGCGGCGCGGTTGTCATCAAGAAGAAGGAGTTCTAATAACCCCCGCTTCTGACAGCGAATAACACCAAAGGGCGCGTCTTCGGACGCGCCCTTTTTGGATATTCAACAGATACTTGCAATCGGGAAACGAAAGTGTTATACTATCCTTGCAAATGAACCTAACATATTTGGAGGAAATATAATGAAACAGTTTAAGAAGTTGTTTGCCTTGATGCTGGCGCTGATGCTGGTAGTTTGCCTGTGCGCCTGCGGTCAGGATACGCAGACAGATAAGCCTACTGACCCCACCACCGGCACTACGCAGACCACAGATCCTACTAAGAGCACCACACAGCCGACCACCGAACCGGCGATTCCCGACGGTATGGTCCAGTACAAGGTCAAGGTTGTTGATGAAGCAGGCAACCCCGTTGTTGGTGTGATGGTGCAGGTTTGCACCGATGAAAGCTGCCTGATGCCGGTCAAGACGGACGATGCAGGCGTCGCTACCTTCGCTCCTGCAGCGGAGGGCGAGTACCACGCCAACTTCCTGCCCGGCGTTCCCGCAGGCTACGAGGCAGATGCCGAGGTGTTCTATTTTGCCGAGGGCGAAACAGAGCTGACCATCGTGCTGAAAGCTGTCGCGTAACGCAATAAGCGCAAAATGCCCGCCAATCTCTGGCGGGCATTTTTTATTTACGTATTGTAACGTTGGCTGAAATAGAGTATAATTGGGGCATATAGAAACGAAAGCGGTGGACATATGAAACGAAAAATTGCGCTTACTCTGGCGGTTTTGCTGCTGCTGTCCAGCGTGGGCTGTACCCAGACACCTGCCAGCAATCCAACGGAAGAGGCGACCATTTGGGAAACAGACCCGACCGACGGCAGCACACAGCCCCCGACCCAGAGCGAGCCGCAGCCAACGGCGACCCAAACGCCAACGGAGCAGACACAAACGCCTACTGTTCAGCCAACGCAACCAACGCAGCCGACAGATTCGACCCAAATAACGCAGCCTACCCAGGGAACGCAGCCGGTCCAGACAATGCAGCCCACCCAGGCAACGCAGCCGACCCAATCGACCCAACCGACTGCGCCGTCGACTTCGCCGACACAGCCGGAGGAAACGCAGACCGCCACTCTGGTGACGGAAACGCCCACGGATACCGGCTGTCAGCACGACTATCAGCAGACCTATACCAAGGCAGCAACTTGTTCTGCCGAGGGATATAAGAAGTTTACGTGCAGAAAGTGCGGTGCAGTTACCCGGCAGGAGATCCCCATCAAGGACCACAGCTACAAGGACGCCACTTGCCTGCAGCCCAAGACCTGCACCGGCTGCTCCCGGACAGAGGGGGCTGCTTTGGGGCACAGCTACGGCGGAGATCACCTTTGCATCCGCTGCGGTGCGAAAAACCCGAGCGTGTCGCCGGAATCAATGCGTGTAGACTTTGTCGCCACCGTTCGCTCTGACGAGGGCGTGGCGCTTGCCGGCGTTACCGTTTCTGTTTATACCACATCCGAATCGGGCGGCGCCGTTACCGACCAAAAGGGAATGGCTACGGTTGCGCTGAATGCAGGCAGCAGCCAGTACACCGTTCGGCTGTCCAATGTTCCGGAGGGGTATGAGGTCCAGGAAAGCTACAGCTTCACCAGCGCCCAGGTTACCATCAATCTGAAATCCCTCCCCGTGCGGTCAGACCCTAACGATCACTCCAAAGCCCGTTATAAAGAGGGCGATGAAATGATGGACTTCACTATGACCGATGTGGACGGAAGAACGTATCAGCTGTCTCAGCTGCTGCAGGAAAACAAACTGGTGATTCTGGATTTCTGGTATGTCAGCTGCAATCCCTGCAAGAAGGAATTCCCGTATTTTGAGGCCGCGTTGAAAGCTTATGGCGATGATGTGGTGCTGCTGGCGGTAGATCCTTTCTACTCTGCAGAGGATATTCGCCAGCTCCGGGACGATATGGAGCTGAGCTTCCCCGTGTTCCAGGACCCGCTGGGTCTGTCGGGCGGCTTCCGGGTGGAAAGCTATCCCACCACTGTATTCATTGACAGCACCGGAACGATCCGCAGGATCCACCGGTCGGCCTTCAGCGATGAGGCGTCTTTCCTCAGAGCTGTCGCGGCGTACTTATAAAAATTTCCCCGGTGGCCTAGCCACCGGGGATTTTTGTTTCGTTAATTAAAGGCTTCCTCTACCGCAGCCTTCAAAGATTCATAGGTTACGGAGGAGACGAAGATCTTGGAGATCACGCCATCTTCATCCAGCACAACGGTGTAGGGATATGTGCCTCTGCCACCTAAGGTGGAGTAGTAGCCGCTGGTGCCGACATCATCAATGGCATAGTCTGCCAGGAAGGTCAGATTGGAGCCAGCGTAGTTATCAGCAACGTACGCCGCTGCTGTTTCTGCCGCCAGAAGATAGGAGTGAACGGCGAAGACGGAAACGCTGTCGCCATATTCATCGGCTACTTGTGCAAAGAAGGGAAGCTCTGCGCAGCAGGGGGTACACCAAGTGCCCCAGAAGTTGATCACGGTAACCTTGCCGGTCTGGGTGGGGTCGACGGTTTCTTCCAGAATGCCGTCGGGTGTAATAACTTTCAGCTGCTCGCCGTAGCACAGCTCGCCCACCTGGTTGCCCTGGGTGATGGATACCGGCTCCGGCTGCTGCCAGTAATATGCGATCGCGCCGGCCAGGATTCCCACCAGAACCACTGCGGAAATGATCCGGGTAACCAGCTTTGCCTTTTTGTGCTTGCCGTCATCCTGGACGGGGCTGGCTTTTATGCCCTTCCACTTGATCGCCTGGGTGGGGCAGACATTGATGCATTCGCCGCAGCTGATGCACTCCTGGTCGCCAACCTCCTTGATATCCACCTTGCAGTGGCTCAGACACAGACCGCAATTTGTACACTTGCTGCTTTCCACCTTAACACCGAAAATGGACAGCTTGTTGAACAGTCCGTACAGCGCGCCGAGGGGGCAGATGAAGCGGCAGAACAGCCGGAAGATGAACACAGAGCCCACCAAAATGCTGACCATCAGCAGGAATTTCCAGGTGAACAGCGGGCCTAACATTGAGAAATAACTCTCGTTGACGGCGTTGGAAAGCAGGCCGATGCCGCCTTCCAAAGTGCCTGCTGGGCAGATGTATTTACAGAATGCGGGCAGGGGAGTGTTGCGAAGTGCGTACATAATCGGTACGATCAGCACGAAGAACACCAAAATCACGTATTTTAAGTAGGAAAGCACCCGGGTAGCCGGGCTTTTTTTGACCTTGGGCGTGGGGATCTTATGCAGCAGCTCCTGCACCAGACCGAAAGGACACAGCCAGCCGCAGATCATTCTGCCGAACAAGATGCTGTACAGCAGCAGGATGCCGCCCACATAGAACAGTGTGCTGCGGTCAGCGCTGAAAGAACCCTGGAAAGAACCCAGCGGACACGCGCCCACCGCACCGGGGCAGGAGTAGCAGTTGATGCCGGGGGCGCAGAATTGCTTGGTGCTGCCCTGGTAGATATTGCCTGATACAAAGCCTTTCAGGTTGGCGTTAAACAGCAGCGCAAAATACAGCTGCATAATTTTTCGCTTGGTCGGGATCAGCTTTTTCAGTTTTTCCTTCATATCCATCACCCCAATCCTACGCACTCGGTGCAGATGGCGACAGCCTTAGCCAGCACATCCGCAGTGCCGCCGGCTACAAATCCGCCGACGATCACGCCCAAGGCAAGACCCAAAACTGCCAGCCGGATATACAGAAGCTTGCGATCCGCTTTTTCCACCTGAGGTGCAGGCTTATTTACCGCTTTTGGTACAAGCTTTACCAGCTCCAGCTCCCGGCGAATGCTTGCCCGGGAGTAGTAGGCAGCAAAAATGCTGCAGATAGTGGGGATCAGTGTGCAGGGGATCAGCAGCCAAATAACTGCCACGATAGAATCGGTGGCAAGGTGCAGCTCTTCGCTGTAGTTGCTGCCGTTGCAGGCGTAGGGCAGGAAGACGATGCCACCGATCACCCAGACTGCCAGGCAGAGAATCAGCGCCAGGCGGCGCTTTTTCTGCTCCTGCCGGATGTCAGCCAGCAGTTCAGAGCCGCAAAGCTGCATATCCGCCCTTTCATATGCTCTGCGCAGCAAAAGGGCATATTGCTTTTGCACCTGTGGGCGTTTCTTTTCCGCCGGCAACAGAAATGCCAAAAGGAAGCTGCCGGCGATCATTGCCAGCGTGATGTAAACCGGCAGGGCAATGGGAGCGAAAGCTGCCGCCACCTTTTCCGGGGTATAGATCTGCTCACCGCCGGAATGGTAGATCTGCAGGCACGCTGCCATCAAAAGCAGCCCGGACACAGCGGTCATTGCGCTGACAGCAATGCCGTAAATCAGGCGAAGGAGCTTAATAGCTTTCGAATTCATAGGCTTTCCTCCAAGGGGATTTTTGTCGAAATCAGTATATCACAAAACACACGAAAAGTAAACGATGCTGTGAAAACACTTTTTATCAGAAATTCGTATACTTCAAACGCCTTGGTTTTTTAGACAAAGAAGACGGAAAACTGGTTGCTTTTTATGATAAAATGCTGTATTATATAGGGAGGTATGCATATTTGCACTTGTACTATGGACAGAAAGGCGAAAATATAAATGATGAAGAAAATTTTCAGGAAAAGTGGACGGTCGATCCCGGTCATTTTGGTTGCGGTGCTGCTTCTGATTGCAGCGCTGGCGCAGCCTGTTGCCCAGGCGGTAAGCTATGACGCATCCTTTATTAAGGAGTATACCGGCGACCTAAAAGTGAATTATCAGGATTTTCTGGACTCCTCTGTGATGCAGAAGCTTCCGGATACCATCAAGGATGACGATGAGATCTCCGTGATCATCGCGCTGGATGAGCAGAATCTGCTGGATGCTTATGAAGAAACCGACAAGGCCATGAGCTTTACCCAGTTTGCGCTGGAAAGCGAGGAGGCCGCCGATATCCTCAGCAAGCGCAGCAGCCGCAAGGCCCAGATCCTGGCTTCTCTGGATGAGGCCGGCGTTGCCTACACCGCAGGCGAGGAATACAGCGCAGCCATCAATGGCTTTGAGCTGGTGATCCAGGCAAAGGATTTTGATACCACCTGCAAGTCTCTGGGTGACGGCGCAGGCATCATCGTCGGCGAGGAGTACAAAGTCGCCGAGACACAGCTGGTGGAAAACAAGGTCAATGTTTACGACACCGGTATTTTTAAGAGCGAAGGCTCCGGCTATGACGGCAGCGGAATGGTGGTTGCTGTTCTGGATACCGGCCTGGATGCCAAGCACAGCGCCTTTTCTGTGAATGAATTTACATCCCAAAGGCTGGGCCTGACCTATGAAGATGTGTCCCAGGTCATCGGCAGCACCACCGCTGCTGCCTTGACCGAAGGCCTGACGGTTGACGATGTCTTTATCAATAATAAAGTGCCTTTCGGCTTTGACTACGCCGACAAGGACCCCGATCCCTACTCCACCCACAACAACCACGGTACCCACGTCTCCGGCGTGATCGTGGGCAAGGATGCCACCATTACCGGTGTTGCACCCAATGCGCAGCTGGTGGCGATGAAGATCTTCTCCGACGTGATGGATACCGCAAGAAGTGCCTGGATCCTGGCGGCGCTGGAAGATTGCGTCATCCTGGGCGTAGATGTGATCAATATGAGTCTGGGCACTGCCTGCGGCTTTAGCCGGGAATCTGACGAAGAGATTCTCAACGGCGTTTATGACAAGATCCGCGCTGCCGGCATCAGCATTGTGGTGGCTGCTTCCAACAGCTACTCCTCCGCTTACGGCTCTGAGGCCAACGGCAACCTGCCTCTGACCTCCAATCCCGACACCGGCACAGTCGGCTCTCCCTCTACTTATAAGGGCGCGATGTCCGTTGCTTCCATCGACGGCACGCCCACCCCGTACCTGCTGTACGGTGATACCATCATTTATTTTGAAGAGGCCAATAACGGCGCTGCTGAAGAGCTTAGCTTCTTTGACAGACTCTTGGGCGATGCCGATTCCAAGGAATATGAGTACGTGGTCATCCCCGGTATCGGCAGAAGCGCCGACTATACCGGCTTGGATGTAAATGGAAAGATCGTTCTGGTACGCCGCGGCGACAATACCTTCGAGGAGAAGGCCATGATCGCCGAAAATCAGGGCGCAGCCGGCATTATTATCTACAACAACGTGTCCGGTGAGATCAAGATGAACGTGGGCAAGGCACAGCTGGCTGTCTGCTCCATTTCTCAGGATGACGGCGAGCTGCTGGCTGCCCAGTCCGGTAAGCTGAAGATCAGCCGCGATCAGGCATCCGGCCCGTTTATCACCGACTTCTCCTCCTGGGGCCCCACTCCCGATCTGAAGATCAAGCCGGAGCTGACCGCTCACGGCGGCAACATCCTTTCCTCCATCACCGGCGGCGGCTATGACCGGCTGTCCGGCACCAGTATGGCTTGCCCCAACCTGGCAGGCGTGATGATCCTGATGCGCCAGTATGTGGTGGAGAATTTCCCCGAGATCGCTGACGACAACGTAAAAGTATCTGCGATGGTCAATCAGCTGCTGATGTCCACTGCCGATATCATTCTCAACACCAACGGCCAGCCTTACGCTGTCCGCAAGCAGGGTGCAGGCCTTGCAAATCTGTACAGCGCCCTGAAGACCGATGCTTACATCACCACCAAGGATGAGACCGGCGCGGTGATGGACAAGACCAAGATCGAGCTTGGCGACGACAAGGAAAAGAACGGCGTTTACACGCTGAATTTCACAGTTAATAACTTTGGCGACGAGGATCGCACCTACACCGTCGGCACATACGTGATGACGGAGGGCGTTTCCGAGACCAAGACAGCCCACGGCAAGACTACCGTTACCGAGGTCGCCCACATTCTGGAGGGCGCAGGCGTAAAGGTTACCGTCGGCGGCGAGGAAATCAAGAAGAACAAGATCTCTGTGTCGGCAGGCGGCAAGGTGGATGTAACCGTTACCATCACCCTGACGGACGAGAATAAGGCATATCTGGACGAGTCCTTTGAAAACGGTATGTACGTGGAGGGCTTTGTTACCCTGGAGAACGCCGATAAGGATGGCATCAGCCTGAACGTTCCGTATCTGGCATTCTATGGCGACTGGACCAAAGCGCCTATGTTCGACCTGGACTACTACGACACCAACGCTGACGAGCTGGACGATGCCCTGTCCTTCGAGGACAAGACCATGGCAGACGCCTATGCCACCCGCCCCATCGGCGGCGTGGAGAGCGACTACGTCAGCTATTTGGGCACTTACTACTTCCTCCAGGATCCGGAGGATATCGTGATCTCCGCCAGCCGTGATTATATCGCGCTGTCCAACCGGGAGGGTACGATCCACTCTCTGCGGTTTGTGTGGGCAGGTCTGCTCCGTGCGGCAGAGCGGATCGAGATCTCCATCACCGACGATGTAACCGGTGAGGTGATCTTCGAAACCGTAGACGATGATGTCCGCAAATCCTACGGCGACGGCGGCTCTATTTACCCCGCCAATATCGAGATCGAATTCGACACCCAGGACTATAACCTGGCCAACAACACCGAGTATACGGTGAAGCTGGTGGGCTATATGGACTATGATGAGGGTGCGCTGGATACCAACGAGAAGAACACCTTCGAGTTCCCGCTGGTGGTGGACTTTGAAGCGCCCACCCTGACGGATGTGGAATTCTATTACGAGTACGACAAGACGCTGAAGCAGAACCGCCTGTACGCAAAAATGGCCATCTATGACAACCATTTTGCGATGGCCGCGCAGGTTGGCTGCGTCGTGGAATCCACCGATGAGGAAGGAAACTACATTCCTGAGCTGAAGAACTTTGAGCAGTATATGACACCGGTGTACTCTCAGCGCAACAGCACCACCTATGTTACCTATGAGCTGACGGATTATATCTATCAGATCAAGGAAAATGCTGTCAACAAGAATACATTCGCTGTTACCTGCTATGACTATGCACTGAACTACGCCACCTACGAGGTGGGTCTGCCGGATGACTATGCAGACTTCTATTTCGACGGCCTGGAAGAGGGCCTGACCCTCAGCCCCAACGAAGTGTATTCCCTGGAGCCGCTGGTTTATCCCAACACCTCCTGGGGTGAGCTGCTGGAGTTCAGCTCCTCCAAGACCAATGTGGTCCGGGTGGTGAACAACAAGCTGGTGGCTGTAAAGTCCGGCAAGGCGGTCATCAAGGTCCGCGATCCCGAGACCAATAAGAGCCTGACCTTTAATGTAACGGTTCTGAAAGAAGATGACGAGGGCTTCCAGCGCTTTGATAAGCCGGTAGTCGATATCTTCCGGGTGGACGGCTATAAGACCGTCAATGCCTACTATGTGGTAGACAATGAGGAAAAGGACATCGGCGATACCGGCGATACCCGGTATTTTGAGGACAACTTCAACCTGAGTATGTACCCCTCCGAGACGGTACAGCTCAACTACACCCTCAATGCCTACTTCCCCAAGGATACCACGGTGGCCTTTGAGACCAGTAACGACAGCATCGTCAAGGTTGACGAAAACGGTGCGATTACAGCTGTGGCCGAGGGCTTTGGCTCGATTACGGTCAAGGTGATGCAGGACGATAAGAGCACCTATTATTCCCAGGCCATCTCCGTGGAAGTCAAGGATCCCTTCCTGACCAACGGCGCAAGCCTGACCCATTACTACGGCAATGGCGGCGTTGTTACCTTCCCCGAGGATCTGGCCATAACCGAGATCGGCAACTTTGCCTTTGCAAACTTTGAGTACATCGAAAAGACTGCAGAAGAACTGGAATTTGACGATGCAGAGGCTGTGAAGCAGTGGTACATCGGTAATGCTACCGTTACCAAGGTCGTCATTCCCGAGGGTGTGGAGAAGATCGGCGCGTATGCATTCGCCAATCTGACCGCGCTGGAAGAGATCGTGCTTCCCTCTACTCTGGAGGCCATCGAATACGGCGCATTCTACGGCTGCAGCTCTTTGGAGAAGATCACCTTCAGCGGTGAGAACAATCTGAAGATCATCAGCCAGAACGCCTTTGAAAAATGCGATCTGCAGGGCAAGCTGGAGCTGCCTGCTATTTGCGTGATTTCTGACTATGCCTTCGCCGGCAACCAGGAGCTGGAGGAAGTGGTAACCTCCGATGCCCTCCAGTCCATTGGCCAGTATGCCTTTGCCGGCTGTAAGGAGCTGGAAAAAATTACGATCACTGCAGACACGGTCAAGTACGGTATGTATGCCTTTACCGACTGTGAGGCCTTGACAGAGTTCTATGTCAATGCTGCGGTGCTTCCCGAGGGTATGTTCTACGAGTGCAAGAATCTGGAAAGCGTTACTGTCGGCCCCGAGGTCAATGACATCGGCGCATTCGCCTTCCGGGATACCAGTGTCAGCACCTTTACCGTATCTGAAGGCAACAAGACCTATAAGGTACAGAGCGCAGACCATATCCTTTCTGCAGACGAAAAGACCCTGGTCGCTGTGGCGGCCACACTGGGCGGCGACTTTACTGCTGATAATATCGGCGGCACAGCCGTTACCGGTATTGCCAAGGGCGCGTTCTCCCATAACAGAAAGCTGACCTCCGTCACGCTGCCCTCCGTTACCTGGGTGGGTGAGTATGGCTTCGGCTTTTCTGAGAGCATTGCTGCCATCACTCTGGGTGAGCTGACCAGTATTGGCGAGTACGCTTTCTTTGAGACCGCAATTACACAGCTGCCCAAGTTTACCGCCGCAACCGAGATCGGCAGATATGCCTTCTCCCACACCAAGCTGACCTCCGTTACCGTTCCCAGCGGTATGGAGATCGCAGAGGGCGTGTTCAGCGAATGTATGGACCTGACCTCTGTTACAGTGGGCGACGATGTGATCCTCGGCAAATTTGCCTTCCAGGTCAGCGTGGATAATGTGTTCCAGGTGCTGAACTATGACGAAGGCGGCGAAAAGTATTTCTACTATGATTTCAATGCTCCTTTGAAGGAGCTGACCATCGGCAAAAACGTGATCATTGGCGACAATGCCTTTGCCAATGCGGCAAACCTTGTCAGCGTAACCCTGGGCGAGGGCGCGCAGATCGGCAAGCAGGCTTTCTACAACTGTACGGATCTGGCACACATCGACCTGAGCAAGGCGATCTCCATCGGCGACTATGCCTTCTCCGGCGATGAGTACTACATCTGCCTGGATGAGAATATGCAGGTGGCGGCCGTATCCAAGGAAGGCGAATATATGACCACGGAGCACGCCAGCGCGCTGACCGAGGCAGATCTGTCTGCCGCCACCAGCGTGGGCGAGTATGCCTTCGCGCTGTGCCGCAGCCTGGAGAGTGTCAAGCTGGGCGACGGCATTACGGAGCTGAAGCAGTACACCTTCGCAGGCTGCTCCAAGCTGGCATCTATCAACCTGAACAAGCTGACCTCCATTGGCGACTACTGCTTTATGGAAAACGAAGGAATGACCGCTGCAGACCTGTCTTCTGCAACCAATATCGGCGAGTATGCCTTTGTTAACAGTAAGCTTACATCCATTACCCTGAAGCCTGTTACCGAGGAAAACCCCGATACCGTCACGGTAGGGGAGGGCGCATTTGCCTACTGTGGGGCGCTGACAGATGTGAAGAATATGACTTCTGTTGGCTTCCTGGGCGACCACGCCTTTGCCTACGCCGGTGTAACGCAGGCAGATCTGCGCAATGCAACCCACATCGGTACGCAGGCCTTTATCAAGGAAGAGCTGACCCCGTTTAAGGTAACGCTGGGCGAAAAGCTGGCGACCCTGGGGGACAACCCCTTCGCAATGTGCGCCGTTGAGAGCTTCCACAAGCTGGAGGAAACGGAGTTTAACGGCACGGTCCACAAGATCCCTGTGTACACCTACGATATCAGCGAGACCGTAAAGGTCATTGACGGTTCTTTGTACTGCAAGATCGGCACCGGTCTGGAGCTGATCACCTATGCAGGCATAGATGGCGACAATGTTCAGATTGCCGACGGCACGGTGCGCGTTACCGCAATGGCCTTTGCCGGCAGCGATGTCAAGATGGTTACCCTGCCTTACACGGTTGCAGCCATCGGACATAAGGCGTTCTTCGACTGCGACAAGCTGGAGACCGTGATCTTCCAGAGCTACGATGCCCCCATTCTGGAAGAAGAATTTGACCCGACCTACTATGAGTGCCTGGAGCATCTGCCCGGCTCCGGCGATTACGGCACCTATACCGACTACGATGGCACGGAAGTGCAGATCGAGCCTATGGAAATGCTGCCCTACTTTATGTGGAACGTAACGGACGGTATGTATTCCAATGTGTACTACGGTGCAAACTTTGTAGACTATGTCGGCTATGTTGACAACAAGCTGATGCTTGTCCATCCGGTCAACGGTCAGCATTACGACAGCTACATTATGGGTCAGTACTTTGACCTTGCCCTGGAGGGCGCAGCGGCGGCGGATGATGTGACCCTGGCAGCGATCCAGGCCATCAATGAGATCCCCGAGCGTGTTGTCTATGAGAATAAGGCCGCTGTTGAGGCTGCCCGGGCTGCTTACAATAAGATCGCGACCATCGCCCAGCAGGCACTGGTCTCCAACTATGATAAGCTCCTGCAGGCTGAGCAGAGAATCCTGGCCCTGACCCCCACGGAGGAAGCACCTGCACCTGTGGAGGAGGAAGAGACCGATTCCAAGGCCGGCTTGATCATCGGCATTGTCGTGGGCGTGATCGTTCTGCTTGGCGCCGGCGCGGCAGCCTTTGTCCTGGTGCGCAAACCTGCTTTAAGAGAAAAGGTTCTCAGCAAGCTGTGCAAGATCTGGCAGAGTCTGAAAAAGTTGGTCAAGAAAGTGATCGACAAGCTGTGTGCATTCTTTAAGGGCCTCAAAAAACCCGCTAAGGAAGCACCTGCAGAAGAAACGGAAGAAGCCCTAGCAGAAGAAAACGAGGAAGCGTCCTCAGAAGAATAATCAATCGGGAGAAGCCGTAAACGCGGCTTCTCCCACCGTGAGGAAAGATATGAAGCTGAATAAAAAAGCGATTTTGTTGGTCCTTCTGATCGTAGCGGTACTTCTGGTGGCAGCGGGCTGCGCTGCAACGCAGAATCCCTACCGCGCCAATGATACCGAAGGCTATAACGTCAGCATCAAATTTGATGCCAATGGCGGATTTTTTACCACCAATACTGCTGTGATCGTGGACTCCTATAATTTGTCTGACCTGCCGAAGGACAGCAACGGAGATGCCCAGATCGCCCTTCTGTCTCCCGATGATTCCCGTCGGGGCAAGGAGGCGTTTACAGCCGTGAAAAACGGCTACTTCCTGGCGGGCTGGTACACCCAGCGCGACGGGGAAGGCGAAAATGTTACCTACGCGAACAAATGGGATTTTGAAAACAGTACATACACCGTAAAGGCGGACGGCAATTACTCTGCCTCCGAGCCGGTACTGACGCTGTACGCAGCCTGGGTCCCGCTGCTGGAGATCGAGATCTACGACCTTAACTCCGGGGCGATGATCAATACCACCACCTTCAGCCCGCTGGAAACGGATCTGGAGCATATCCAGCTTCCTTCCTGGGATGAAAAGACCGGCTCTGTTTTGATGGGCAAGTTCCCCAAACACGATGGCTACACCTGGGGTGATGTGTATCTGGATGCGGAAGGCACGCAAAAGGTCGAAAGTGCGGAAATCGCGCATCCCGGTAAGGTCAACCTTGACAATGCCACCGTGGAAAACCAAAAAATGAAGCTGTATGTGGACTATATGGAAGGCGAATGGTTCCATATCACATCGGCAAAGCAGCTGGCAAGCAATGCCAGCGTCAGCGGCAACTATATTCTGGACGCGGATCTGGACTTTACAGACCAGATCTGGCCTACGGCTCTGATGCACGGTAACTTTACCGGTACTATCGTGGGCAACGGCCATATCATCAGCAATGTTGCCATCACACAAACCAACAATTCCAAGGTCAACACCGGTCTGTTCGGCCAGCTGACGGAAAAGGCTTCCATCAGCAATGTATCCTTTGAAAATACCACCCTGACCATTGAGGGCGGCACCCGTGTTACCGGCGCAAGCTTCGGCCTGCTGGCCGGCACAGCGTCTAACAATGCGCAGCTGGAAAACGTTGCTATTTCCGGCAAGGTGCAGATCGCAGCCGATGCCTACTTCGGCACTGATGATTATGTGATCGGCCTTCTGTGCGGAACTGGCAAGCCCGCCATTGATGCTGCTGGCATCACCTGCGAGATCGTAGGGGAGAACACCCAGGGCATCACCTTGACAGTAGAAAACGGCAAAGTCGTTTTGACTGCCGCGGAATAAATCAGTAAGCAATTAAAGTTTATATAAGGAGAGTAACTATGAAAAAGAAAATTCTTTCTTTGGTACTGTGTCTTGCCATCTGCCTGAGTATGGCAGCGGGCCTTGCCGGATGCAAGACCAAAAAGACCGACGCGCTGGTCATTATGTCTGAGCAGCTGGACGGTCTGTTCAATCCCTTCTTCTCCACCTCCGCACCGGACGGCACTATCGTGGGTATGACCCAGATCGGTATGCTGTCTTCCAAGTATGTAAATGGCGATGTGCAGGTTGCATACGGCGATAATGAAGCCGTTGTTACCAAGGACTACAGCATCACCGAAAATGACGACGGTACTGTTACCTACACCTTCGTTCTGAAAAACGGCATCAAGTTCTCTGACGGCCATCCCCTGACGATGGAGGATGTCCTGTTCAACTACTATGTCTACCTCGACCCCGTTTACACCGGCTCTAACACACTGTACTCCACCGACATTCTGGGCCTTGACGAGTACCGCACCCAGACTGTGGGCTCATCCTCCGGCGACAGCGATGACCTGATCTCCAACCAGGCTGCTGCCAGAGCCCAGGCCCGTCTGATGGAGCTGGTATCTCTGTACCAGGCAAAGCGGAAGGCTTCCTCCACCAGCGAGGTCTCCATTGCCGAGATGAAGGACGCTATCAATGCCCACTCCCTGTCCTCCGGCTATAAGTCCGCTATCTCCAACGATCCTTCCACCGTGTCCAATGCCGACCTGCTGGCAGACTATGAGCGCGCTCTGGAGCTGTTCAAGGAAGAGCTGGGCAGAGACTACCTCAGCGCTCAGGAATCCTACACCGACGCTCCCTACGATACCCACGAGGAGTTTAACGATGAGATCTTCTGCTTCCTGTTTACCGAGGGCTACGTCTCTGTTGAGTACGCAGAGGGCGCTGACGGCAAGAAGGACCGCACCCAGATCGAATCTCTGACCAAGAATTATCCTGATTCCATCACCAGCAAGGATGCTGCCATCGACTATGTCTACAACGACAAGGTCAGCACTGCTATGGACCAGATTCTGATGTACTGGGCCACCGGTACGACCCTGTCCACCGAGTACACCGCAAAGGCCAAGGAAGTTGTCCTGTACGAAAATGTGGGCGCTGACGGCACTCTGGCTGTTCAGAACATCTCCGGCATCGTTTCCCTGGGCCACACCGATATGGCTGGCTCCAAGATCACCGTTAACGGCACGGAGTACACCGTTGCTTCCGGCCACAATGATGACGGCACTGTTACCAACCCCGACAGCGAGTATGATGTTCTGCAGATCACCATCGACGGCATTGACCCCAAGGCAATCTGGAACTTCGCAGTTACCATCGCTCCTCAGCACTACTACGGTGAGGGCAGCAAGGTCGCTATGGACATTGCCAACAACAAGTTTGGCGTGGAATTTGCAAGCTTTGACTTTATGTCCGACATCATCCAGTCTCCCCGGAACGTGAAGCTGCCTATGGGCGCAGGCTCCTACAAGGTTACCGACAGCGGTAACAGCGATAACCCCGGCGAGAATGACTTCTATAAGGACAACGTGGTCTATTTCAAGGCCAACGAGAACTTCACCACCACCGGCGCCGGCATCGAGAACGCCAAGATCGCAAAGATCCGCTACCAGGTAGTCAGCTCCAACAACGCCATTACCGCGCTGGAAAGCGGCACGGTCCACTATATTTCCCCCGCTCTGACCAACGCCAACTACGAGAAGCTGCAGGGCATGGAAAAGAAGGGCTTCACAATGCTCTCCACCGATCAGCTGGGCTACGGCTACATCGGCGTCAATGCAGCGAAGATCAACGATATCAACCTGCGTAAGGCCATTATGTGCGCGATGAACACCGCTCTGGCGCTGGACTACTACCGCGCCGGTACAGCTGAGCAGATCTACTGGAATATGTCCAAGGTCTCCTGGGCTTACCCCGATGGCGCTGCTGCCACCGATAATGGCAAGGATTACCCCCAGATGGGCACCTGGAATGAGGATATCGCCCGCACCAACATTGAAAAGTATATGGAAGCTGCAGGCGTCAGCGCCGGCGACAGCGATCTGCGGATCACCTTCACCATCGCAGGCTCTACGCTGCAGGATCACCCCACTTACAAGGTCTTCCGTGACGCAGCAACGCTGCTGAACGATATGGGCTGGGAAATCAGCGTTGTCTGTGATACCCAGGCTCTGACCAAGATCAGCACCGGCTCTCTGTCCGTTTGGGCAGCTGCCTGGTCCTCTGCTCTGGATCCGGATATGTACCAGGTCTACCACAAGGATTCCTCCGCAACCTCCACTCTGGCCTGGGGCTACAACCACCTGCGCAACAGCGGCTCTGCGGAAGAGACCTATATCCTGAATGAGTTGTCCGACCTGATCGACCAGGCCCGTGAGACCAATGACCAGGCTGTCCGTTCCGACCTGTACGAGCAGGCAATGGGCTATGTGCTGGATCTGGCTGTGGAACTGCCTGTCTATCAGCGTGATGTCCTGTATGCATACAATGCCAAGGTCATCAATTCCGATACCATTCCCTCTGAGATCAACCCCTATTCTTCTCCTCTGGACCGTATTTGGGAGCTGGAATTTGCCAGCTGATAAAGGGCGTGTCAAATTATGTTAAAGTACATTTTGAAAAGACTGGGATACTCCATCCTGGTCCTGCTGGGTGTTTCTCTGATCATCTATTTTCTAACCAGACTGATGCCCATTGACTTTGTCCGCGACAAGGTCAATTCCATCCAAACCTCCGGCGCCAGCGTCTCTGCGGAGATGGTGGATGCTATGTATAAGTCCTACGGCCTCAGCGCCGATGCCGGCTTTGCCGACATTATGCAGGGCTATTTCAACTGGCTGGGCGATCTGGTCAAGCTGGACCTGGGTACCAGCTTCAAGTACGGTATCCCTGTTACCGAGAAGATCGCGATGCATATGGGCACATCCTTTGCCATCGCCCTGATCGCAACCGTATTTGAATTTATGATCGCCATCCCCCTGGGCATTACGGCGGCTACCCATCAGTATAGTCTGCGCGACTATATTGTTACCATCCTGGTGATGGTGGGCATCAGCCTTCCTGCTTTCTTCTTCGGAAACATCCTTCGGGGTGTTTTCGGCGAAGGTGGCTTGGGCTGGTTCCCGTCGTTGGGATTACAGTCTGCTGGCGCGTCCTTAAGCGGCATTGACCTGCTGCTGGACTATGCCCACCACGTGTTCCTGCCGGTGCTGACGGTGGTTATCCTGTCCATCGGTGCCAGAATGCGTATGACCCGTACCAATATGCTGGAAGTGCTGAACTCTGACTACATCCGTACCGCCCGTGCAAAGGGCCTGAAGGAAAAGGTGGTCATCAACAAGCACGCCTTCCGCAATACGATGATCCCCCTGGTAACAAGTCTGGCAGGTCTGCTGCCCAGCCTGTTCTCCGGCGCGATCATCACTGAGCAGGTCTTTGACCTTCCCGGTATCGGTAATATCGCGCTGCAGGCGATGAACGCCGGCGATATTCCCTTTATTATGGGCTACAATATGTTCCTGGCGCTGCTGAGCGTCCTGGGTGTGCTCCTTGCCGACCTGATGTACGGCCTTGTAGACCCCAGAGTCAAACTGGAGTGAGGAGGGTTACCGTGGAGGAACTGAAAAACCAAGAAAATGTTTCCCAGGAAGCTGTGGACACGGAACTGCCCCTTGACAAAAATGTGCGTTTGATGTCGCCCACTCAGATGCTGGTGCGGCGCTTCTTCCGCAGCAAGCTCAGCATCATCGGCCTTGTGATGGTCATTGGCCTGTTTGTGTTCAGCTTCCTCGGGCCGCTGGTTTATACCCAGTGGGGCGAGACGGATCTGGACGAAAGCGGCAAGCTGGAGTATACCACTGCCACCACCACCTATACCGTTGGCGGCGTGGAGTACACCCTGCATCAGACCGTAGAGAAGACGATGAAGGATAACTTCCTGGCTGCGCCTTCTGCTGAGCATCCTCTGGGCACTGATAATCAGGGCTACGATGTGCTGGCACGTCTGATGTACGGCGGCAGAGTTTCTCTGATCGTCAGCTTTATGACCGTTATTCTGCTGACAGTGCTGGGCGTGATCATCGGCGGTATTGCCGGTTACTTCGGCGGTGCGGTGGATAACGTCATTATGCGTATCTGCGATATTCTGATGTGTCTGCCCGGTATTCCCATTTTGCTGATCATCAGCTCCGCTATGGACGGCTGGGTCTCTCTGGGCTGGGTAGAAGAGGGTATGCGTATCTATATCCTGATGCTGTTTCTGACGATGATCTCCTGGCCCGGTACTGCCCGGCTGGTGAGAGGTCAGATCCTGAGCCTGCGGGAGCAGGAGTATATGGTGGCAGCAGAGGCTATGGGCTTCTCCACCGGCAGAAAGATCTTCAAGCATCTGGTGCCCAATGTGATGCCCCAGCTGATCGTGCAGATGAGTCTGTCTCTGGGCAGTATGATCCTGTATGAGGCTACGTTGTCTTACCTGAATATGGGCATCAAGGCGCCCTATACCGCCTGGGGCTCTATGATCAACATCATTACTACCGACCCCAACATTTTGCAGAACTATCTCAATGTTTGGGTGCCTGCCGGCGTGTGTATCGTCATTGCTGTTCTGGGCTTTAACTTCGTAGGCGACGGCCTGCGGGATGCTCTGGACCCCAAGGGAAGGAGATAACTTATGAGCGAAAAGAAAAAAAGTTATCTGACCGGCAAAGAGATCCGCGCCATTGCAAAGGAAAATGCCAAGATTATCAAGCGTTTGGAGGCCTATAAGAACAGAAAGGCAGAGGAAGCAGAATTCCTGACCCAAATGCACGATGATGCCAATATTCTGGAGATCGACGATCTGCACACCTTCTTCTTCACGGAGCAGGGCGTGGTCAAGGCAGTCAACGGCGTGTCCTACAGTGTTCCCAAGAATGCTGTTGTGGGTGTCGTCGGTGAGTCCGGCTGCGGCAAGAGCGTTACCTCGATGTCCGTTATGCGTTTGATCCAGGGCCCTGCGGGCCAGATCGTAGACGGCTCTATCCGCTTTAAGTCCCACGAGTACAAGCGGGATGCAAAGGGCGAGCCGGTAAAAGACGAAAACGGCAATTACGAAATGGAAGACAAGGTCTATGACATTGCCAAGATGCCCATTTCTGAGATCCACCGGATCCGGGGCAAGCAGGTGGCGATGATCTTCCAGGAGCCGATGACCTCCCTGAACCCGGTGTTTACCATCGGCCAGCAGCTGGATGAGGTTACCTTTATCCACACCCCCGGCGCTACCAAGGAGATGGCAAAGGCCAAGTCGGAGGAGATGCTCCGTCTGGTGGGCATCATCCCCGAGAATGTCTACAATGCATTTCCTCACGAGCTGTCCGGCGGTATGCGGCAGAGAGTGATGATCGCCATGGCCCTGGCTGCAGAGCCCCGGCTGATCATTGCCGATGAGCCCACCACCGCGCTGGACGTTACCATTCAGGCGCAGATCCTGGATCTGCTGCAGGATATCAAGAATAAGATCGACGGCTCTATTTTGCTGATCACCCACGATCTGGGTGTCATTGCGGAAATGGCGGATTTCGTGGTGGTTATGTACGCCGGCAAGGTCATCGAGCAGGGAACGGTCTACGAGATCTTCCAGAATCCGATGCATCCTTACACCGTGGGTCTGCAAAAGTCCAAGCCTACTATGACTTTGGACGACGGCGTCGAGCTGTACAACATCCCCGGCAATGTCCCCAATCCCATCAATATGCCCGATCACTGCTACTTTAAGGAGCGCTGCGCAAAATGCACAGCCAAATGCTCCGGCGAGTACCCCGGTATGATCCAGGTAAGTCCCACCCACTATGTGGCGTGCCATCTTTACAACGAGGAGGATTCAAACAATGGCTGAAGAAATTTTGAATGCTCCCCAGTATGACGATGCGGCCCTGGAAAAGGAATACCTGGAAAAGCGGAAGGCCCAGATCGAAGAGGATTACAAAGAGCCTTTTGATCCGGACGTGGTGCTGGAAGTGCGCCATCTGCGCAAGTGCTTCCCGATGAAGAAGACCATTACCGGCAAGGTTACCAAGGAATTGGTGGCGGTGGATGACGTCTCCTTTAAGCTGAAAGCCGGTGAGACTCTGGGTATCGTTGGCGAATCCGGCTGTGGCAAGACCACCACCGGCAGAGCCATTCTGAAGCTCCACGAGCCCACTGCCGGCCAGATCATCTTTGATGGCAAGGATATCACCCACTATAATTCTTCCCAAATGCGGTCCATCCGCAAGCAAATGCAGATCATTTTCCAGGACCCCTATTCCTCTTTGCCCCCCAGAAGTACGGTAGGCGGCATCCTCAGCGAGCCCGTTGAGGTCCATAAGATCGTGCCGAAGGACCAGGTGAAGAATTATGTGCTGGAGCTGATGGATAAGTGCGGTCTGCGGGATTATTACTATGAGCGCTATCCCCACGAGTTCTCCGGCGGTCAGCGCCAGAGAATTTGCATCGCAAGAGCACTGTCTGTCAACCCCAAGCTGGTCATCTGCGATGAGCCGGTTTCTGCGCTGGACGTTTCCATTCAGGCCCAGATCATCAATCTGCTGAAAAAGCTCCAGCGGGAGCGGAATTTGGCATACGTCTTCATTTCCCACGATTTGAGCGTGGTCAAGTTCATTTCCGATAAGATCGGCGTTATGTACCTGGGTGCGATGATGGAATTCGGCACGAAGGAAGATATCTTCCGCAATCCGCTGCATCCTTACACCAAGGCGCTGTTTTCTGCCGTTCCCAACCCGGATCCCACGGCCAAGACGGAGCGGATCAAGCTGGAGGGCGACATTCCCAGTCCTGCCAATCCGCCCAAGGGCTGCCGCTTCCACACCCGCTGCCCCTATGCAAAGGAAGTGTGCAAGCACGTGCCGCCTGAGTATAAGGAGTACGAGGAAGGCCACTTCGCCGCCTGTCATCTGCTGGACGGAGAGTAATTATGGGCAAGAAAAAAGAAAAGATCACCTATATCGACGACGGACGAACACTGGCAGATATGTCCGGCCTGTCCAGTCCCCGGCTGACCCGGAATGCGCTGAAACCTGCACCCCGGCTCAAGGAGATTTTGGCGACCTACTGGAACGCCGTCAAAATGATGTTCCTGCCGATGCTGGCAGTGATCGGCGCGCTGGTAGTTCTCTACGGCGTGATGTATCTGATCTTCTCCCTGACTGCTTAATAAATAAACCGCAAGGCTATCAGCCTTGCGGTTTTGCTTTGATCCTACCAGAATGACAAGCCGGCATCGTGAAGATGCCGGCTTTTTATATGCAATTTTCATTTTTTCAATGATTTTTCAATCTTTTATGCTATAATGACAGATAAGCGGAGGTGTCGTAAATGCGGATTTTGCTCATTGAAGATGAAAAAAGAATGGCGCAGGCGCTTTGTGAGATCCTGCGTCTTGAAAAATATGAAGTGGATCACTACCAGAGCGGGCTGGACGGATTTGCTGCGCTGCAGAGCAATATTTACGACATCGTGATTCTGGATGTAATGCTTCCCGGAATGAACGGATACGAAATTGCAAAGCAGGCCCGCGGCAAAGGAATCACCACGCCCATTTTAATGCTCACAGCCAAGGCAGAGCTTGATGACAAGGTTACCGGGCTTGACAGCGGCGCAGACGATTACCTGACTAAGCCATTTATGACCAAGGAGCTGCTTGCCCGGCTGCGTGCGCTTGGCAGGCGCAGGCTGGGCACGACGGACGGCATCCTGTCCTTTGGCGATATCACTCTGGATACCGGCACGTTGATGCTGTCGTGCGCCGGCAATGGCCAAAGTGTCCGGCTCAGCGAAAAAGAATATCATATCTTGGAATACCTGATCGCAAACGGCGGCCAGGTCCTGACACGGGAGCAGCTGGCTGTTAAGATCTGGGGTTATGAAAGCGACGCCGAATACAACAATGTGGAGGTATATATGTCCTTCACCCGCAAAAAGCTGGCCTTTGTGCAGGCCAAAACCGAGATCAAAGCGGTGCGCGGCATCGGATATGAATTGAGGTGCGATGATGTTTAGAAGATCACGAAGAAAAATCGTTGCCGCTATTATGTGCATATTGGTGCTTTTGTGGGTGGGAACGCTGGGCGTGATCTATGCCTCCAGCTATTTTGAAATGAAGAAGCAGAATGAGCAGATGCTGCAGGCCCACGCCCAGATGTACAATCTTCCCCAATCCTTCGAGGGCCTTATGCCGCCAAACAGGCCGATGCCCGGCGGCGCTCCCGGCTTCAACCCGGAATCGCCCAAGTTTCAGCTGTCCACGTTTTACTCGGTGGCGGTTTCCTATGACGGAAGCGTGCTTGAAATCAAGAATGAGCCGCCTACGGTGCATTCCAATGCGGATCTGGAGCAGCTGGCGGTTACGATCATAAAAGGCGACAAAACCTTTGGAACGGAAAACAATCTGGCCTTTTATAAGACCGATAAGGGCGGCTATATCCTGGTGGCGTTTATGGACAACACCGTTATCAATGAAAGCGCCATGACCCTTCTTCGCTACACCCTCATTTTCGGTGGGGCAGCGTTGGTTTTGTTCTTCTTTGTGTCCGTATTTCTGGCAAAGAAGATCGTAACCCCGCTGGAGGAAAGCTATCAGAAGCAAAAGCAATTCATATCAGACGCCGGACACGAGCTGAAAACGCCGGTCAGCGTGGTCAGCGCCAATGCGGAGCTGCTTTCCAGGCAGATCGGTGATAATCAGTGGCTGGCGAATATCCAATATGAGAACGAGCGGATGGGAATGCTGGTGGCGCAGCTGCTGGATCTGGCAAGGACGGAAAATGCAGCGCTGCAAATAGAGCATATTGATCTCAGCCGTCTGGTGGCGGGTGAATCCCTCCCGTTTGAAAGCGTTGCCTATGAAAAAGGCCTCACATTGAACAGCAATATTGCTGAGAACATTGCCGTTGACGGCAGCAGCACACAGCTGAAGCAGCTGGTTTCTATTCTCCTGGACAATGCTATTCGCCACAGCACCGGCGGCGCGGTTTGGCTGCATCTTACCAAAGGCCACGCAGTGGCTTCCCTGCGTGTGATCAATCAGGGCAGCGAGATCCCGGTACAGCAGCGTGAAAAGCTGTTTGAACGCTTTTACCGTGTGGACACCGCCCGCAATGGTGAGGACAAGCATTACGGCCTCGGCCTTGCCATCGCAAAAGCCATCGCGACCTCTCACAAGGGGCGTATCGAGGTGCTTTGCTATGACGGTCTGGTGGAGTTCAAAGTGCAGATCCCCGCGCAGTAAATTATTTCAGAATTTTCAATAAAACTTCAATCTTCCTCCTGTACAATGGATCCAGCCGTGTACAGGAGGTTTTTTATGGCGCTGCAAACCGTATTCAAGCGATATGAACTGAAATATATGCTGACGCTGGAGCAAAAAAGCAAAGTGCTTGCGGCAATGGCGCCGTATATGAAGCTGGACAAGTACGGCAGAACTACCATTCGGAATCTCTATTTCGACACGGAAAGCTTTTTGCTGATCCGCCGCTCCATCGAAAAACCGGCCTATAAGGAAAAATTGCGCATTCGCAGTTATGGCAGGGCAGAGGAAGACAGCCCGGTGTTTGTGGAGCTGAAAAAGAAATACGGACACGTGGTGTATAAGCGCAGAATATCGCTGCCTTACGCTCAGTCGATGGCGTGGCTCTCGGGCGAAAAGCATCCGGACAAGCACACCCAGATCGCAAACGAAATTGATTACTTCCTCGAGCACTATGCCACGCTGCATCCTACCGTTTTTCTCTCCTATGAGCGGGAAGCCTATTATGCGAAAGACGGCAGCGATCTGCGCGTAACCTTTGATGATACCATCCTTTGCAGGCAGGAGGACCTGTCGCTTGCCTCTGAGGTGTACGGCACGCCGATCCTTCCCAAAGGCAAGGTTTTGATGGAGATCAAATGCAGCGGCGGTATCCCGCTTTGGATGACGCAGGTTCTGTCAAAGGAAAAAATATATAAAACATCGTTCTCTAAATATGGGACTGCATATCAAACAATGATTTTCCCGCAGACCCACACGATAAACGCACACAATATGCTGGAGGTTACTGCAAATGCTTGATAATTTATTCAGAGGATTATTTGATACGGATCTAACAACGGTGATCAGCGTAACGGATTTTATACTTTGCCTGGGCTGCTCGCTGGTACTTGGCTTGATTATGGCCTTTGCCTATATGTACCGCACCCGGTATACAAAGAGCTTTGTTGTAACGCTGGCACTTTTGCCTGCGGTGGTGTGTGTGGTGATCATGCTGGTCAACGGTAATGTGGGCACCGGTGTGGCGGTGGCAGGCGCATTCAGTCTGGTCCGTTTCCGTTCTGTTCCCGGCACGGCAAAGGAGATCTGCACATTGTTCCTGGCAATGGGCGCAGGATTGATCGCGGGTATGGGATATCTTGGCTTTGCGGTGCTGTTCACAGCTGTGATGTGCATTGTGTTCGTCCTTTATAACCGGCTGGACTTTGGCGCAAAGAAGAATGCCGAGACCTATAAGACGCTCACCATTACGATCCCCGAGGATCTGGATTATTCCGGTATTTTTGATGATATTTTCTCTGAGTTTACAACGGCGCACGACCTGATCCGTGTGAAGAGTACCAATATGGGAAGTATGTTTAAGCTGACCTATAATGTAATGCTGCGCGATGCTTCCCGGGAAAAGGAAATGATCGACCAGATCCGCTGCAGAAACGGCAATCTAGAAATTGCCGTTTCCAAGCAGGAAACGGTGGGCGCAGAGCTGTAATGGGTGGTTATATGAAGAAAACAGCATTGATCCTTGTTTTTATACTGATACTCAGCTTGCTTTGCGCCTGCGCGCCAAAGGCGCAGCCCAATGGGGTGCAATCCGGGGAAAGCGGAAGCAGTGGCGGCGATTCCGTCAGCAACGAAGATCCCGTAGAGGTCGATTTTTCAAAAACCGATGCGGATATGTTTACCGACCGGGATGCGAAAACGGAGCATGATGCGCTCAAAGCCGTTCAGATCCAGCTCAATGGGACCTCTGCTACCGCCAGCTCCGACAGCGTACAGATCAACGGCTCTACCGTCGTTATCAAAGAGGAAGCCACTTATGTGATTTCCGGAAGCCTGGATGACGGTATGCTGGTGGTGGATGCGCCGGATACCGCAAAGCTGCAGCTGGTTTTTAATGGCGTGAGTATTACGAGCCAGACTTCGGCGGCGTTGTATATCCTGGAAGCGGATAAGGTGTTTTTGACCCTGGCCGACGGCACGGCCAATGCGCTGGCCAACGGCGGAAGCTTTACCCCCATCGACGACAATAACATTGACGGAGCGCTGTTCTCCAAGCAGGATCTGACCCTCAACGGCGCAGGCGCTTTGACCGTAACATCACCTGCAGGACACGGCATTGTCTGCAAGGATGACCTGGTGTTCACGGGCGGCACGTATGTGGTAAACTGTGCCTCTCACGGCCTGGACGCCAACGACAGCGTGCGGATTACGGATGCCGACATTACCGTTGACGCCGGCAAGGATGCCATACACGCCGAGAACAGCGATGACGCGACCCTGGGCTTCATTTATATTTCCGGCGGAAATATCAAAGCTGAGGCCGAAGGCGATGGCATCGCCGCGGGAGCATATATGCAGATCGCAGGCGGCACCATAGATCTGCTGGTAGGTGGCGGCAGTGAAAATGGCAGCAAGGAGCATTCCGATAACTTCGGCGGCTTTATGGGTGGCGGCGGACACGGCGGAATGCAGCCCCGAAGCGCGAGTATAACTGAAAGCAGCAGCAGTATGAAGGGCCTGAAGGCGACAAACAGTCTGCTGATCTCCGGCGGCGAACTGACCATAAACTCCGCTGACGATTCTGTCCATTCCGATGCTTCGGTGATCATTAACGGCGGCGCGTTTACCATTGCCTCGGGCGACGATGCCATTCACGCAGAAGATACCCTGACCGTTACCGCAGGGACGATCAATATTTCTGAGTGTTACGAGGGCCTTGAGGCTCTGCATATTGATGTGCAGGGCGGAGATATTAAACTCAAGGCAAGCGATGACGGATTGAATGCCGCCGGCGGTACGGATCAAAGCGGTACGACCGGCGGCCGGGACGGTATGTTTGGCGGCGGCAGGCCAGGCGGCAGACCCGGCGGAATGGGCGGGATGTCCTCCAATTCCGGCGGCAGCATTAAAGTCTCCGGCGGAACGCTGTATATCAATTCCTCCGGCGACGGTATGGATGCCAACGGCACGCTGGAAATCTCCGGCGGCTATACCGTAGTTGTTGGCCCGACTCAGGGCGATACGGCAACGCTGGACTATGATATCAGCGCGGTTATTACCGGAGGAACGTTTATCGGCACAGGTGCTTCCGGTATGGCGCAGACCTTCAGCGATTCCGGGCAGGGCGTTATTGCCGTAAGTGTGGGCAACCAGGCTGCCGGAACAAAGATCGTTTTGAAGGATGCAAACGAAAACACCGTTATCGAGTACACGCCAGAGCTGAATTTTGCGGTGGTGATCCTTTCAAGCCCCGAAATGCAAAAGGGCGCGATCTATTCCATCACCGTGGGGTCTCAATCCGGAGAATTTGAAGCATACTGACGCAAAAAGGCGGCAGAGAGAAATATCTCTCTGCCGCTGTCTTTATTGGCTTTATTTCCGACGGTTGTAGATGCGGGCGAGGCCGCCTTCGCTGGTTTCCCGGAACTGGTGGTGCAGGTGGATGCCGGTGTCGTGCATCGCACGGCAGACCATATCGTAGCTGATGTTCCGCGAGCCGGTGAGGAAGTAGCTTAAGTTGCAGGCGTTCATTGCCCGCATAGCGGCTACGGCATTGCGCTCGATGCAGGGGATCTGCACCAGGCCGCAGATGGGGTCGCAGGTCAGGCCCAGATGGTGCTCCATCGCCACCTCGGCGGCGTACTCCACTTGATCCAGATCCTGGCCGTACAGCTCCGCCAGAGCCGCGGCGGCCATAGAGCAGGCTGTGCCGATCTCAGCCTGGCAGCCACATTCTGCGCCGGAAATGGAGGCGTTGCGCTTGGTCAGACTGCCGATGATGCCGGCGGCGGCCAGGCCGCGGATGATCTGCTCGTCGGTGAAGCCACGGGTGTCCTGGGCATATTTCAGCACCGAGGGCACAACGCCGCAAGCACCGCAGGTAGGCGCGGTAACGATGGTACCGTTGTCGGCGTTCTGCTCAGCTACGGCATAGGCGTAGGCTGCGATCTGCTGGAACTCCAGCAGGGCAGGGTGTTGCTCCTCGGGGATCTGCTCCTTGAGATATTTTGCCTTGCGCTGGACATTCAGTCCGCCGGGCAAAGTACCGGTGGCGCTGAGGCCGTCTTCAATGGACTGCTTCATCGTCAGCCAGACGTTCATCAAGAAATCCCAGATTTCTTCACCCTCGTTCAGCTCCACATAGTCGCTGAGCTTGTGGATATAGCGCCATTTGCAGAAATCGGCGATCTCTGCAAAAGAATTCTCGGGATAAACCTCCGGGGGATCTAAGTGGGGATGGCCGGGGATGCGGATATCGCCGCCGCCGATGGACTCTACCCGCAAATATGCGGCATCCTTGCCGTCTTTGACGGCGTAGAAGTCCAGAGTGTTGGGGTGGGAATCTGCCAAGACCTCATCAGAAAACACGATCTGGGTAGGAATGGGGGAGAACACCTCATTCAGCACCCGGTCCGTGCCGTGGCCAACGCCGGTCTTGCTCAGCGAGCCGTAAAGGATCACGCGGAAGCTGTCAGCGTTGGGATTTTGCTCTAAAAACAGTCGGGCAGCCCGCTCCGGGCCCATAGTATGGGAGGAGGAAGGGCCTTTGCCGATCTTGTAAATATCGCGGATGGATTTCATCGGGAAAACCTCCGTTTCCTTTGTTTCTGAAAAAAGTATACCAAATTATTCGGATATTCGCAACAGTTATTTCGCACTTCCTTCCTGCAAAGCCTCCAGGCTCAGTTCTCCAGCCAGTTTGAAAAGGGCGTCGCTGAGCACCTGCTCCAGAGGTTTCCCGGCGGAAAGGGCGATACGCGTATAAAAAAGAGCCACGCTGGGCTCTAAGGAAAGAGTGATTCTCGTCATGGGGCAGCCTCCCGGGGTAGAAAATCTTATTTCATCCTATGCAGGCGCTTGACATTGGTGCTATAATATATAGTAACGAATTTGGATGAAGAGAGGTAACATTCATCATGGCAAAAGATAAAAAGGTTGAACAGATCACCGATATGGAGGTAGACTTTGCCCAATGGTTTACCGACGTGTGCAAAAAGGCACAGCTGATCGACTATTCTTCCATTAAGGGCGTGTTTATCTACCGTCCCTATGGCTACGCTATTTGGGAGAATATCCAGCGCATTATGGACGCCGAGTTTAAGAAGGTGGGCGTTGAAAATGTCTATATGCCTCTGCTGATCCCCGAAAGCCTGCTGCAGAAGGAAAAGGATCACGTGGAAGGCTTTGCTCCTGAGTGTGCCTGGGTTACCATGGGCGGCGGTGAGAATTTGGAGGAGCGCTACGCCATCCGTCCCACCTCTGAGACCCTGTTCTGCGAGCATTTTGCCAATGTGCTGCAGTCTCACAGAGACCTGCCGATGAAGTATAACCAGTGGTGCAGCGTTCTGCGCTGGGAGAAGACCTCCCGTCCGTTCCTGCGGCACAGAGAGTTCCTGTGGCAGGAGGGCCATACCATCCACGCCACGGCGGAAGAAGCCAAGGAATTCACTGAGACGATGCTGAATGTCTACGCCGACTTCTGCGAGAATGTGCTGGCGATGCCCGTTACCCGCGGCCAGAAGACCGAGAAGGAAAAGTTCAACGGTGCTGAGGCTACCTACACCATCGAGTGTATGATGCACGACCGCAAGGCGTTGCAGGCCGGTACATCCCACTATTTCGGCGACGGCTTTGCCAAGGCTTTTGAGATCGAATTTACCGACAAGAACAACCAGAAGACCAATCCCCACGAGACCTCCTGGGGCGTGTCCACCCGTCTGATTGGTGGTATCATTATGACCCACGGCGATAACAACGGTCTGGTGCTGCCTCCCAAGGTTGCTCCCACGCAGGTGGTCATCCTGCCCGTGGCGCAGCATAAACCCGGCGTTCTGGAAGCTGCAAACGAGCTGAAGACCCGGCTGCAAAATGCCGGCTTCCGTGTAAAGCTGGACGACAGCGACAATTCTATGGGCTGGAAGTGCGCTGAGTACGAGATGAAGGGCGTGCCCCTGCGCGTGGAATACGGTCCCCGTGATCTGGAAAACGGAGAGTGCGTGCTGGTGCGCCGTACCGACCGGGAGAAGATCGTTACCAAGCTGGAAGATCTGGAAACTGCTGTTGCCCAGCAGCTGCAGGCTGTCCACGACGGTATGTACGCCAAGGCCAAGAAGAATCTGGAAGATCACATCTACGAGGCTCACTCTGTGGAGGAGGCCAAGGAGCTGCAGGAAGCCAACGGCGGCTTCATCAAGACCATGTGGTGCGGCGAGCTGGATTGCGAGCTGAAGATGAAGGAAGTTGCGGGAATGTCCTCTCGCTGCATCCCCTTTAAGCAGGAGCATTTGGGCGACACCTGCGCCTGCTGCGGCAAGCCTGCCGACAAGATGATCTACTGGGGCGTCGCATACTAATCTAAAAATAAGAAACCCGAGGTGTATTAACCTCGGGTTTTTGTTATTTTCGGGGGATGAGTTCGTTTTCAATGACGCTTGCCAGCACATCCAATTCTTCCTGCGTGGTATCTCGACAAAAGGAAATTCGGAACGAGCCGTCCATCACTTCCGGGGGAAGATTCATCGCTTCCAGTGTGTGGCTGCGGTGGCCCTTGGCGCAGGCAGAGCCGGCGGATACGCAGATGCCGTGATCTTGCAGGATGTTGATGGAATTTTGGGTGGGCAGTCCTGGGATGGACAGAGAAAGAATGTGGGGCGCTTCGTGGGCGCCGTTGATCACGATGCCGTTCAGCTGGGATAATTTCTCCACAAGTGCCTGCTTCAGCGCATTTTCACGCTGCAAATCTGCCTGCAAAGTGGCATTTACAGCGGTGGCTGCGGCGCAGAAGCCGAAGATGGCTGGAGTGGCTTCCGTACCGCTGCGGTAGCCGTTTTCCTGACCGCCGCCCAACAGCAGGGGAGGAAAGGATCTCAGCCTGGGGCTGATATACAGCGCACCGGCGCCCTTGGGGCCGTGGATCTTGTGGGAAGAAATGCTGATGAGATCCGCGCCCAGCGTCTTAGCGCTGAAGGGAACCTTCAGAAAGCCCTGCACCGCATCGGTGTGGAAGATGGCGTTGGGGCTCAAGCGGTGGGTCAGCTTCGCCATCTGGGCGATGGGCATCACCGAGCCAACTTCGTTGTTGACCATCATAATGGAGACCAGAATGGTGTCCTGCCGCAAGGCGGCTTTCAGATCATCGACGGTAATGCGGCCCAGATTGTCCGGCTGCAGATAGGTTACATCAAACCCCTGAGCCTGCAGGTCTTTCATACAGTTTAAGATTGCGGGATGCTCAATGGCGGTGGTAACGATGTGCTTGCCACGCTTGCCCAGTCGCTTCACCGTGCCGTAGATCGCCCAATTGTCGGCTTCTGTACCGCCGGAGGTGAAGAACAGCCGGTCGGTTTCCGCGCCCATCACGGCGGCTAACTGCTGTCTGGCGCTGCGAAGCTCCCGGGCGGTGTCGCTACCGAAGCCATACAGCGCACTGGGATTGCCCCAGCCTGTCGTCAGGGCTTTTGTCATCGCCTCCACGGCATCCTCGCAAGGCTTGGTGGTGGCGGAATTGTCAAGATAGATCATAATTTCACTTTCCTACACAAAATCGTTCAAAAATCCGGGCGGTGATGTCCTCACGCACAGTTGCGCCGGTAACCTCGCCCATTGCCAGCATCGCATCCTCTACGTCCGTCAGTACCGCATCCGGCGTCAGGCCCAGAGCAAGACCCTCCAATGCCCGCTGCATCGCGTCATAGGCGCGGCGGATGGCATCGTACTGCCGGGTGTTGGTCAGAATCGAGCCGTCGCAGGGGATGCTGCTGCCAAAGAGCTTGTCCACAAGCGCGGCGAATTCGTCAAGCCCTTTGCCGCTGGCCGCACAGACCGGGATGACGTGTCCAAAGGGAAGCTCCTCGGGGGAAACGACCTGTCCCAAGTCGGTTTTGTTAATCAGAGTCACCGCGTTTTCGTGGCCTTGGCACAGCGCGATGATCGCCTGGTCATCTTCTGTCAGGGGTGCTGAGCCGTCGCAGACGAAAATGACAAAATCGGCATTTTCCAGCGCCTGCCGGGAACGCTCGATGCCCATAGCTTCGATCTGATCCTTCGTCTCCCGAATACCGGCGGTGTCGATGAGCCGCAGGCGGGTCGAGCCTACCATCGCGGTTTCTTCCACAGTATCCCGGGTCGTGCCGGCGATCTGGGTAACGATGACCCGCTCATAGCCCACAAGGGAATTCAGCAGGCTGGATTTGCCCACGTTGGGTCTTCCCACGATGGCGGCGGCAACGCCCTGACGCAGGATGCGGCCCTGGCCGTAGGTATTCAGCAGCGCATTCAGGGCAGAAGCGTCGGTTTTCAGCGAGCTTTCGTAGCGGTCAAGGCCGAAATCTTCAATATCCTCATCGGGATAATCCAGAACAGCGTGGAAATGGCTGCAAAGATTGGTCAGGTCATCATAGATCGGCGCTAATTTTTTCTGCAGCACGCCGCCTACCTGACCGGCGGCGTTGGCGGCGGCATCGGCACTGTCGGCTTCGATCAGGTCGATGACGGCCTCTGCCTGGGTCAGATCCAGCTTACCGTTCAGGAAAGCCCGCTTGGTGAATTCACCCCGCTGGGCCGGTCGTGCGCCGGCAACATACAGCGCATCCAGACCGGCAGCCAGCACCGCCGGTGAGCCGTGGCAATGGAATTCCACGGTATCTTCGCCGGTATAGGTGTGGGGCGCGCGGCTGAAGATAGCGCAGCATTGGTCAATGATGCGACCGTCCTTATCGGTCAGCGTACCCAGCATCAGCTTTCGATCCGGGGCTTCGCTGAGAGCTTTTCCGTTATTTAATGTAAAGACCTTTCCGGCGATCGCAGCGCAGTCATCACCGGTCAGCCGGATGATGCCGATAGCGCTGACAGCCAGACCCGTCGATACAGCGGCGATGGTATGAGCCATACAGTTTCTCCTTACGCATATTTTCTTTACTATACCATTTGAAATGGCAAAATGCAATTATTATCCACATTTTTGGGCAAACTAGCCGGGAGGTGGAGAAAATGAAGGAAATGTACCCGGGTGAAATGAATGATGAGAATATCCGCAATATCTTTCGTGATGCCGGCGATTTTAATGTGCGCAAGCTTAGCTGCGGTCAGTTTACGCTTTACGGCTATGCCATCGACGGACTGACCTCCGGCGCGGATATATCAGAATATGTGTTCAAGCCCATTGTGGGGCAGTTGCAGGGAAAGACGATGAAAGAGCTTTATACCAACGCGCTGGAGGGTGTGGTGGTCAATTCCGTGGCAAAGCCGTGCAAAACGCTTACCGATGTGGCGACGTTTTTGGTCAATGGCTTTTGCGTGGTACTGTTTCCCGGGGAGGGCGCTATTGCCTTCGAAACAAAGACCGGAGAGAAACGGGGGCTGCAAGCACCGGATGTGGAGCATACCGCAAAAGGCCCGAAGGATGCCTTCGTGGAAACGGTGCGTACCAATACCAGCCTTGTCCGCCGCCATCTGCGCACCCCCGACCTGCGCTTATACGAAACAAAAGTGGGCCGGCGCAGCCTGACCAATGTAACTGTGGTCTGGATTGATGGGCTGACCAATGACGAATTGGTGCTAAGGATGAAGAAACGGCTGGATACCATCGACATCGACGGAATGCTGTCCCCCGCCTCAGTGGAAGAATATATCACCGGCTCCCGGAAGACGGCATTTCCCTTGCTGCAGTATACAGAGCGGACAGATCGGTTCTGCAACGGCCTGCTGAAGGGCAGGGTAGGGCTGTTTGTGGACGGCCTGCCCCTGGGCTATCTTGCACCGGTGGATGTTGGGTATCTGATGAATTCCCCGGAAGATCTGGGTCGGGACTATATCTCCGCATCCTGGGTACGGATTATGCGCTATGGCGCGCTGCTGATCGGTCTGCTGCTGCCGGCGCTTTATATCGCGCTGACGGTGTTCCACAGAAATTTAATCCCGGATATGCTTTTGCAGATCATTGACGAAAGCCGGGATAATCTGCCGTATTCTGCCGTTTGGGAAGTACTGGGGCTGTTGATGGCATTTGAGTTACTACAGGAATCGGGTGTTCATCTACCACAGAGCATCGGGCAGTCTGTTTCCATTATCGGCGGCATCGTGTTGGGGTCAGCGGCGGTGGATGCCGGCGTGATCTCGCCTATGGCGCTGATCGTCGTCAGCATCACCGGCATCAGCGGCTTTGTGCTGCCAAACCGGGATTTTGCCGCGGCGATCCGGGTCAGTCGCTTTGCCCTGGCGCTGGCGGCATCCATTGCAGGCCTGACGGGTCTGGGAATCGGGCTTTTCATCCTGGTGATCCATCTGCTGCGACTGAAGAGCCTGGGTGTGCCGTATCTCGTATTTTTCGAGCCCAATATCCTGCGCCGCCGTATGGTAAAAAGCAAGCGCAGAGACAAACATCTCCACCCGAAAGACAGAAAGAATCAGGCGTAAAAATTTGTCAAAAAAAGTAATTTTTAAGCTTGACAAAAGAGAATAACATTGCTATTATAGCAAGGCTGTCGCGATGGCAGTATGCACACATCGAATTTTGCAAAAACTTGAAAAAAGTGCTTGACAATGTGGTGGGTGCGTGGTAAAATCAAAAAGCTCACCGTCCGGTGGGCGCTCTGTACCTTGTAAATTGAATAATGTGAGACAAACTATAACACCTTGGACAATTATAAATGGATTGTTTAAGCGTTTTTGAACGAATAACAGCCAACGAAAATTCTTGAGTAATATTTGCTAGACAAATTTATTCAAAACTTTGATTTGGACTCTCTTAGGAGAGTTTAGATA
>JAFTUO010000076.1 GCA_017466215.1 Oscillospiraceae bacterium
CTCTCAAAAAATTGTATCTAAACTCTCCTAAGAGAGCTCAAATCAAAGTTTTGAATAAATTTGTCTAGCAAATATTACTCAAGAATTTTCGTTGGCTGTTATTCGTTCAAAAACGCTTAAACAATCCATTTTAATTGTCCAAGGTGTTATAGTTTGTCTCACATTATTCAATTTACAAGGTACAGAGCGCCCACCGGACGGTGAGCTTTTTGATTTTATCACGCACCCACCACATTGTCAAGCACTTTTTTCAAGTTTTTGCAAAAAAGTTTTTCTTTCGCACTTTTGGTGGTAGACATAACAACAGGGGCCTGAAAAGGCCCCTGAAATTCCAACTTTTTTCTGTTATTCAGCGTCTTCGATCAGACCATAGCCGCCGTCGTTTCTGCGATAGACGACAGCAAACTTGCAATCCTGCTCCTCATCGCGGAATGCGAAGAAATTATGCTCCAGCAGATTCATCTGCATAACCGCTTCTTCCCGGGTCATGGGCTTGAACTGGAACTTCTTGACGCGCACGATACTCAGATCATCTTCCGTTTCCTCCGGAATGAAAGAAGTTTCCTCCGTAGTGCGGACGAATGCATCCTGGCGGAGTCTGCGAGCCAGGCGGGTCTTGTTCTTGCGGATCTGGCCCTCGATAGTGCCGATGGCAGCGTCGATAGATGCGAACATATCCGAAGTGCTTTCACTTGCCCGGAACCAGGTGCCTGCGCCGTGAACGGTCAACTCCACATTGTTCCGGTTCTTCTCTACAGAAAAGACGATCAGTGCCTCCGCATCTTCGTCAAAGTAGCGTGCCAGCTTCATCACCTTTTTCTCGGCATAAGCGTGGACATTACCCGGCAACTTGACTTTCTTCTCACTAAATTGAAATTTCATATGCGTCAGCTCCTTTCGTTTCACCGTTACTTCGGTGTAATTATACTATACCATATTTTCTGCAGATCGGCAAGGGGTTTGGCTCAATCTTCGTCAGAATCTTCGCCGTCCAGCAGTTCTGACATCGTCAGATTATAGACCATCTCCGCCTTCTTCTCAAACAGGCGGCTCAGGCGGGTCGCCTGACGCTGATCCGGGGCTACCAGCTCCAGCGTCATCAGGTTGCCCAGCTCATCGTCCAACGACATAATAACGGAATATTCGTTATTGGGTCGGGGCACGATCTGGGTCTTGACGAAGCTGCTGCGGCGGATCTGGCGGTTATAACGGGCGACAGCGTTTTCCGTGCGCTGCTTGACCGTGAATGCGATAGAGTCCGCGGTCAGCTCGCCATCCTGGCGGCCCTTTTCCGTGATCTCGTATTTATCCTCCTCCACCTGCCGCAGATGACCGGATTTGAGCATCTCGGGGATGGCGGTACAGACGTCAAAATAGCTCAGGCATTCGTCCTGATAGCACACCTCGTAAATATCCTGACTGGTCATAGGATAGTTGGAACGGGCGGTTGCGAACAGGATCAGCACCTTGACATCCAGCATATCGTGAATAAAACCTAATCTTTGCATATCGTTCACCTCTTAAGTTTATTATACAGAAACCCTGCGAAAAATCAAGCACAACGGTATCACAAACGGCATATTCTGGGACGAAAGGGTGATTTTTATGAATGGAATTCGAATATACTGCGCCGGAAACACCCCTGCGCTTGCGTTTGCCCGCCAAAATCTGATCCGGCAGGGGTTTGAGATCACGCCGCAGCCTGCGCCGGATGTAACCCATCTGCTGCTGCCCGTACCCAGCTTTGAAGCCGACGGACGCATCCGCGGCGGCGGTATCCCGGCCCACATTCTGGCAGATCTTCCGGAGAAGGTTACCGTGGTCGGCGGAAACATCCGCAGCCTTTCTCTCCACGGGTATTCCACGATGGATCTGCTGCAGGACGCGCAATATGTAGCGGCCAACGCCGCCATTACTGCCGACTGCGCCATCCGCGTTGCCAGAGAGCGGATGAACGGAGTGTGGTGCAAATGCCCGGTGCTGATCATCGGCTGGGGCAGGATAGGCAAGTGCCTGGCCGATCAACTAAAAGCGCTGGGCGCAGATGTTACCGTGGCCGCAAGAAAAGAGGCGGATCTTTCCATCCTCAGGGCGTTGGGTTATTGGACGGAAAACAGCCTGAATCTCAACGGTCTGAGCCGCTACCGGGTTATTTTCAACACCGTTCCGTCCGTCGTCCTTACCAAGGAGCGATGCAAAGAGTGCGACCCGGAATGCATCAAGATCGAGCTGGCCTCCAAGCCGGGGATCGAAGACAGCAACGTAATCTCTGCGCTGGGGCTGCCTGCAAAATATGCGCCGGAGACCTCCGGCAAATTGATCGCCGATACCTTTGTCCGTTTGCTGCAAGAAAGGAGTTAAGCTTATGACCGTTGGATTTGCTATGTGCGGATCGTTCTGTACATACGCCCAGGTGTTTCCCGTAATGGAAGCATTGGCGAAAGAGCATACCCTCATCCCTATCTTCTCCCCTGCCTCCTATGTAACCGACAGCCGTTTTGGCACAGCCCAGAGCCACATCCGCAGGGCTGCAGAGATCTGCGGTAAGGATCCGCTGTACGCCGTCAGCCAGGTAGAGCCCATCGGGCCAAAAAAGCTGCTGGACGCCCTGGTCATTGCACCCTGCACCGGCAACACCCTGGCGAAGCTGGCCCACAGCATCGCGGACACCTCGGTTACGATGGCGGCGAAAAGCCATCTGCGCAACGGCCGGCCGATCCTGGTGGCTGTTTCCACCAATGACGCCCTTGCCGGTGCAGCGGAAAACATTGGGAAGCTCCTGGCCAGAAAGCATTACTATTTCGTTCCCTTCCGGCAGGATGATCCCCAGAATAAGCCCACCAGTATGGTGGCAGATTTTAATCTGATCCCCAAGGCGCTGGAATCTGCAATGCAGGGAATCCAGCTGCAGCCGGTGTTATTATAATGTATATATAATGGCGGGTACTGTCGAAATCAGTACCCGCCACCATCTTTTTGCAAAAAATTGACCAATGATGGAAAATCATTGGTCAAAAAGGTTTATTTCATCTTGCTGAAGCGTATTCAGTTCCTTCAAATCCTGGGCATTGACCGCGCTTGCGCCCATCTGGCACAGCTGCCGGATCGCCTCCGTCCCGTCATCAAAGCAGAATACATTGCTCCAGCCGCCCTGCAGATTCTTAACCGTTCCGTCCCAGGTGCCGCCGGATTGATAGCTGCTTTGGGCAACGAAGGTCATCTGGGCCAATGCGTGGATAATGCGATTTCTGCTCAGAGCGCGCTGGGCAGAAAATTCCTGGTCGTAGTCCTCTTCACTTAAGTAAAGCACCCGATCCTGCTCTTTCTGCCGGATCAGCGAATCTGCCACCACCACGATCACCGAGCCGCCTGCCTGCAGGCAGGCCTCCTGGGCCGTCCGGTCTGCACCCCGGGCATTGCCGGACACCAGGGTATAACCCTGCTTTGCCGCCTGAATGCCCACTTCCCGGGCAAATTCGGCATTGTTTTCCCGAAGATCACGGCTGCCGACCAGAGCGATCTTTGGCTTATCCAGCAATTCCAAGTCGCCCATCGCCCACAGCACGCCGGGGCATTCCAGCGCCAGCCGCTGGCGCAAAACCAGGGGATACTTTTCGCTGATCCGGGTCAATGGGATACAATCCTTGCGCCGGGCGATCTGCAGATAGTGATCCAGCACCACGCCATCGTCCAGCAGCTTCAAAATTCTCGCTGCCATCGGCCGCCCGTAGCCCAAAGCGATCAAGTCTGCCATTTCCAGCTCCCGCTGCTCGGTGGGAAAGTCCATCTTCCACGCCCGATCTGACAGTATGCGCATTTGCGCCGTGGTCAGCGGCTTTCGCATCGGGTCGCCAAGGCAGCTGCTCAGCAGCAAAAAGCCCCGCTCCGCCGCTCTCAACGGAATCTCCTTTTCACAGGAGCCGGTGCTTTCACCTCTTCGTCCACCAGCTTTCCGTTTTCGTCCAGGCGGACGGGACGGATCGCATAGTTGGAGAACTTTGCAATCTCATCCAACTTGGCCTTCTCCGGGAAATTGCCGATGATGGAGTAGGCACTGCCCTTGCGTTTGGCTCTGCCGGTTCTGCCGATGCGGTGGACATAGTATTCGTTTTCCTCCGGCACATCGTAGTTGATGACGCAATCTACATCATCCACATCAATGCCCCGGGAGGCAACATCCGTGGCGATCAGGATGGCCAGCTTGCCGTCGCGGTAGCGCTGCATAGTCTTTTCCCGCTGGCTCTGGCGAATATCGCCGTGGATGCACTGGCAGTCCATCCCGGCACGCTGGAAATCGTCGCACAGCCGCTGGCACATATGCTTGGTATTGCAGAAGATCATCACCCGCTCAAAGCCCTGGGTGCGGATCAGCCGCAGGGTAGTTTCGGCCTTTTCCAGAGGAGTACAGCTCAAGCTGAACTGGTCAATGTCCGGCCGGTCTTCCTGCTTGGGTTCCACGGTGATCTCCACCTCCTCCCGCTGGTACATCCAGGAGACAGTCATGACCTCCTGGGAGATGGTGGCGGA
>JAFTUO010000007.1 GCA_017466215.1 Oscillospiraceae bacterium
AGGAAACCAAGGCCCGCACCATGATGGAAACCCGCTCCGATTACGCTATGGAGCTGGCTGTCAAGGGTATGCTGCCCAAGAATTCCATTGGCCGCAACTCTATGACCCGTCTGCACCTGTACAAGGGCGCCGAGCATCCCCACGCTGCTCAGAAGCCCGAAGCTTGGACCCTGTAATTGGAGGTAACGGAAAATGTACGAGAGCAAGAAGAAGTATTACTACGGCACCGGCCGTCGGAAGTCCTCCGTCGCCCGTGTTCGCGTTTATGAGAACGGCACCGGCTACATCCTCATCAATGGCCGCGAGATCGACGACTATTTCGGTCTGGACACCCTGAAGCTGATCGTCAATCAGCCTCTGGTTGCTGCTGATCTGGTTGGCAAGCTGGACATCGTTGTTACCGTCGCCGGTGGTGGCGTTTCCGGTCAGGCTGGCGCTATCCGCCACGGTCTGTCCCGCGCCCTGGTCACCCTGAACCCCGAGCTGCGCCCCTCTCTGAAGGCTGCTGGTTTCATGACCCGCGACCCCAGAATGAAGGAAAGAAAGAAGTACGGCTTGAAGGCCGCTCGTCGCGCACCTCAGTTCTCCAAGAGATAATCAATACTTTTGGATCTTCTGTCCCGGAAGCCCTTGCGGCTTTCGGGACTTTTTACGAACTGATGTGCGGTCCTCGCGGCATAGCCGCTGCGGTTGGCACTAAAAACATGCCACCGGCATGTTTTCTTAACGTGCCAACAGTTCTCCAAGAGATAATTACTCTTACTACAAAGCCCACGCCGATATGGCGTGGGCTTTCTTCTTATACATTAGCTCTACTGCCCAAGCCTCCCTTGTGTAAAGGGAGGTGTCAGCCGAACAGGCTGACGGAGGGATTGTAACAATCCCCCAGTCTCGCATACGCTCGACAGCCCCTTTTACACAAGGGGGCCTTAGGCACTCCTCAACTCTTAATCAGAAATGCCCGGGAGGTTACTCCCGGGCTTTGTTGTTTAATACTTTCTGGATTTCTTACCAATCAGGATGCCGATAAACAGGCAAAGTACGCACATCAGCACCATACCGGCACCCGCTACGATCACCACCGAGAGCGGCAGCTCAATGGTAGCTTCCTCCGGGCCCTCGCCCTGCTGCAAAGCGGGGATATCCTCCGTCTTGGTTGCACCGCAGACGGTGCATTTATACTCCGTTACACCGGTTTCCGTGGTAGTGGGCTCGGTCTTCACCGTGCCCTCGTCCCAGATATGGGCTTCTTCATTGGTAACATCGCCGCAGGGGCATTCCTGCCAATGCTTCTCCGCATCCGTCTTCTGCTCATATTCGTGCTGGTGGAGCATCGGGGTCAGCTCGAAGCCGCAGATCATACAGATCTGGGCCTCAAATTCCGTGGCCTCCGGGCCAGGAACGTGGGGCTCCATCTCCAGCCGGTCGCCGCAGAAGCCGCACTCGTGCCAGTGGCCGTCGTTATCCGCCGCCCATTGGGGCAGGTAGTTGTGCTCCCCTACCTCACGCTTGAAGCCGCAGTCGTTGCACTCGGCATCGCACTCGTTGTCGAATGCGTGGTCTGCATAGTCAGGGATCTCATCGCACTCCAGGCAGGTGTGCCAATGGCCCTTGTCATCGGTGACCCATTCCTCAGAGGGAACGTGGGTATGCACCAGCGCTTTTTTGATCACATAGCCGCAAACGGTGCAGGTCTGGGGCGTGTAGTCTGTAGCCTCCGGGCCGGGGATATGGTCTGCCACATCCTTTTCATCGCCGCACTCCGTACACTCGTGCCAGTGGCTGGTACTGTCGGTCTTCCACGCTTCGCCGTACTTATGGGTAGTGGTGCGGGTCTCGTCGCAATTGGCGCAGGTGGTATCGCAGCCGTTGGCATAATCGTGGCCGGTGGCCTTGATGGTCTCAGTCTTTTTCTCGCCGCAGACGGTGCAGGTAAGGGTCTTGACGCCATCTGTGGTGCAGGTTGCCTTCTTGTCCGTCGTGCCGGCATTCCAACTATGGGAAACAGAGCGCTTCTCGCCGCAGATGTTACAGGTGGCATCGCAGCTATTGTCATACTTGTGCTTGCACGCTACAGTAATGCCGATGGACTGCGCAGCGGTCTGGCCGTCCAAAGTCAGGCTCACCTTAACAGTGGACTTGCCGCTGGCGGCGCTACTTTTGACCTTCAGCTTCAGCTCCAGAATGTCGCCGGAGATGGCGGTGGCGCTGGAATAGGCGAAAACGCCGTCCTTTGTGGAGGCTGAAAAGTCTGCCAAAACGGTATTGCTCAGCAGCCATTTGCCGCTGGAAAGCTCGAACACCTTGCTGTCAAAACTGACTTCCACGCCGCCGGCCTTGCAGTCCATCTTCGACACGCTGAGTTTTAGTGTAACGGTATCGCCGGCGTTTACGGAGGTCTTTGACGCTGTCAGCTTGGCGCTGGGCGCAGCCGAAACCTGAATGGCCAGCGCGGCGATCAGCAGCACAAGAAGCAGCCAAATAATAATCTTTTTCATCTTGATCACCTATATTTTCAGAGGGTACTTGTCCGGGAAGATCACGTGGCGCAGCAGGTAAATGGCATCGTCTTCGTTGACCTTTTTGTCGCCATTTACATCCGCCTTGCCAGCGATCGGGTACTTGTCCGGGAAGATCACGTGGCGCAGCAGATAGATGGCATCATCCTCATTCAGGATGAAATTGCCGTCCATATCGCCCTTATCTGCCTCGGTCTGCACATAGTCCATACAGATCCAGTTTCCGTCGCTGAGCTGTCCCCACAGGAGCTTGCCGTCAGACTTGGTGTCCAGGATCTCTATTTTTTTGCCGTAATCGACCTCATACACAATATCGTAGTTTGTTCCCGGGCCTTTGCGGACGTTCACCGTGCCGCCGGACTGCGTTACCACAACGCCCTCGATCTTCAGCGGAATCGCCTTGAACACCGCGGTATAGGTGGCGTTACCCTTGCAGGTGGTAACTTCCTTGTTCCAGCCGGTAAACTGATACTTGTACTCCTTATCGGCAGGCTTTGTGGGCGTCTTCGGCACTTTCACCGTGTCGCCGTAGGCGTACTGGGCGCTGCTGAGCACCTTGCCGTCGTAATTTTTGAATACGACCGTCGCCTTGACGATGGTTACGGTAAAGGTCGTCGCTTTATTTTCATAGGTAACGGTAACCGTTACCTCGCCCAGATTCTTGTTGCTGAAGCCGGTAACCATACTGGCCGTGATGTCCACAGTTTTGAACGAGCCGTCATCGTACACCAGCTTCAGTACGCTGCCGCTTAAGTCCAGCTTGTCCTGCATCTGAACATATTCCAGCTTTTCCGGCGCAGACGCGATCTCAACAGATTCCAGCGCCGCCAGCTCGTCCAGCTCCACATAGTCCATACTGATCCAGTTGCCGTCAGAGAGCTGACCCCACTGCATTGTGCTGTCAGACTTCAGCGCGAAGATCTGCAGCCGGTCGCCGGTTTTCACCGTATAGGCGATGCCGTAGGATGTGGACGGGCCGGTGCGGACATTGACCGTGCCGCCACTTTCCGTTACAACCGTTCCCCAGAGCGCATCGACGATCTCCGGGGTGTTGCCGGAAACGATATCCGCATAATTGGTGTAGTACAGGCTGAGCCAGCCGTGCTCACACTTGCCCCAAAGGGTGCTGCCTACCTTAAAGGTCTCGGTAATGACCAGCTTTGCGCCGGGCTGCAGCTCCTTTTCAATGGGATAGAACGTACCCGGGCCGGTACGGACATTGACTTTCCCCGTAACGGAAACTTCAATATTATCCACCGGATCGCCCTTTTGAAGGGTTACGATGTTACCGTCGGGGTCTTTCCACTGGGCGTACAGCACCGTGCCGTTTGCAAGGCTGCCGTCCAGGGTCTTGACCCGCTTGCCGCCCTCAGGAGCGGTATACCAGCCGGCAAAGGTATAGGTAAAGGTCTTTCCGTCCTTATCCACGCCGGTGGGTTTTTCCTTGAAATTCGTTACGATGGCGGCCGGATCAGCGGCATTATAGCCGTGGATGGTATATTTCACCGTTCCGCCGTTGCCGTCCAGGAAGACATGCTTAAAGTCCGCAGGGACGCTGTTTGCGGTGTTGTATGCTTTATAAACGCCGTTTATGTACATATTGGCTTCGCATTTTCTGCGGTTTATCAATATGTAGTCGCCGCCGGCGGTACTCCACAGCAGGAAGCCGTAAATGATCCGGTTGCTCATATCGCCTTCCCGGATCGCGGTGTGCAGATAGCCGTTTACATCCCGCACCCAAGCGCCGCCGACATTGTAGGAAAACGATACCAGCGCATCAAACTGATGCTGCTTTAATTTCAGTTCATATTTATCCGCAAAGTCATTGACCACTTTTTCAAAATAAGCCAGCTCCTCGTGAAGCAGCTTCACCGCCTCCGATTCCGGGAACGGATTGTCCTTGGTGTAGTACTTTTCCTTTCCCTCAGGGCACTTTGTGCCGTAGCCGATGGTCCACTGGGAGTAGTCCCAGTATGCCACGGGATGGAAGCCCTCCATCTTCTTCAAAACCGCGATAAACTCGTCCGACACCGTCATCGGGCCTTCCTCTTCCGGCTCGGTGGGTGCTGTGGTGGGTGCTTCCGTCGGTGCGGTAGTGGGCGCCTGCGTAGGCGCGGTAGTGGGCGCTTGTGTGGGCGCAGTAGTCGGTGTCGTTTCCTCGGTCAGAGCTTCGCCCGGGTCCTGCTCAGTGGCATTGGCCCTAACGGGCAGCAAGCTCAGCAGCATCACCGCCGCCAGAAAAGCGCATATCTTACGTTTATTCACAGGCAAACCTCCTCCCGATAATTATCGACTATATTATAGCAGATGATTTTCGACAATACAAGAGCGCTTTTGCCGATTCCAGAATATACCTCGCAGGAAACTGTTTGCTTTCCGCCCGGCAATGTGATAGACTAATGGCAAAGAAAGGAGTTGTGGCGGATGAAAGCATTGATCGGTTTGTCCGGCGGCGTGGACAGCAGCGTTGCCGCGTATTTAATGATGGAAGACGGCTATACCTGCGTCGGTGCGACTATGCAGCTCTATACCGGGCAGGATAAGGGCTGCTGCGACACCACCAATGCAGACGATGCCCGGGCAGTTGCAGACCGGTTGGGCATTCCCTTCCACGTGCTGGACTTCTCGGAGGATTTTCGCGCCCGGGTGATGGATCATTTTACAATGAGCTACGAATCCGGTCTGACCCCCAACCCCTGCATTGAATGCAACCGCCATCTGAAATTCGGCCTTTTCCTGCAAAGCGCTCTGGAATTGGGCTGCGACTGCATCGTTACCGGTCACTACGCCCGGATCGTGCAAGACGGCAGCAGATATCTTCTGCGCAAGGCGGCGGACGAAAGCAAGGATCAGACCTATTTCCTCTACTCCCTGACCCAGCATCAGCTGCAGCATACCCGCTTCCCTCTGGGAGAGCTGACCAAGGCAGACGCCCGCGTCATTGCCGAGCAGCAGGGCTTCCTGAACGCCAAAAAGCGGGACAGCCAGGACATCTGCTTCATCCCCGACGGCGATTATCTGGCATTTTTGCAGCGCTATACGGGAAAAACCTATCCTGCCGGCGCATATCTTGACCAAAACGGCAACACCGTCGGCACCCATAAGGGCGCGGTGGCCTATACTCTGGGACAGCGCAAGGGATTGAATCTTGCCATGGGTGAGCCGGTGTACGTCTGCGCCAAGGATATGGAAAAGAATACCGTAACCGTCGGCCCGAATGAAGCGCTGTACCGCAAGGAATTGCTGGCCAATGACTGGAACTGGATCGCCATAGAGGGCCTGACCGCACCCATCCGGGTGGCCGCCAAAGCCCGCTCCCGGATGACCGAGCAGCCCGCCACGGTATATCCGGAAGAAAACGGATTTGCGCGGGTGGTTTTTGACGAGCCCCAGCGGGCGCTGACCCCTGGGCAGGCCGTTGTCCTCTACGACGGCGATACCGTCATCGGCGGCGGCACAATCACAGAAATTCTATAACAAAAACCGCTCGGTCTACCCGAGCGGTTTGTTTATTAAGGATTGGTTGCAGGCTCTGTAGGCGTGGGTTCCGGCTCGCCGGTGATGTTTTCATAAGCCTGCGCTGCGGAAAACTGCATCGTCTGATCCAGCTGATAGGTCAGCGGATAGGAGATCTCCCCCGCCACGTGAACACGCTCCAGCTTAACACCCAAAGCCGTGGGCAGCCCTGTAGCCTTATCAATGCACAGATAGCCGCTGGCGGTAGGTGTGGTGTAGGACTCGGCATAGGTATCCAGATTCGCATTGAAGATGGAATAGATACTGCTGCACAGATTGTCGCCAAACGCCGTATTGCCGGTAAATTCGATGCGCAGCTGATTCTTTTCTTCCGTCAGCTCGGCATTTTTCAGATGATTGGGGGTAAACAGCGCCGCGAGGACCGCATCCTCACAGTAGGTGCGCATAGCTTCTGCCGTAATCCCCTCCCGCACCGTAGGCTCTGCGCCGTTGAGGCTGGAGGTGCAGTTACCGCTGCGGAAGATCACCACTTCAGAATTGGTAACCGGGGTGTTGGAATAGTCGGTGTTGATGACTTCATAGCTGCTCTGCGCCATAAAGTCCTCCCCCGCGCCGTATGTATCGAAGGAGCTGGTCTGGCTGCGGCTGCGGGAAAATGCCGCGCTGTAAACCGATTCGGTATACGCAGCAGACATCGCCTGGGCGGTATACACATCGCCGACTACCTGCAAAATCTTTCTGGGCGCATCGAAATAGGTCAAAGCAGGGCACTTGGCAGGAAGGTCTGCCAGATCCGTGTCCAAGCTTTCCGCCACTTCCGGCTTCACCGATGCCGCGACCTGCAGACTGTAGGCGATTTTGTCGCAGGTAAATTCGGCAGTATAGGTGGACTTGGTCAGATTCCCGTCCTTATCCAGCACAACTGTACCGGTAGCGCTGACCAGCACCGCACCGGCGTAATCCGTCGCCCAGCTTTCCAGCTTTTCAGGCTGGGAAAATGTGATGGCCGTATTGCCAAAGAGCTTATCCACGTCTACCCCGGCATACAGCGATGCATCCACCAAGATCGCGGGGATGTGGCGATTCAGGAAATCCTGCAGCTCCATTTTCCCGCGGAATGCGGAATCCTCGGTTTTGCACCAGGCCATACCGTTTTTATAGTATTCCGCATACTGGGTCTCATAAGGGCCGAAAGCCACCTGCTGCTTCACGCAGGCCACCGCATCGGCAGTACCCAAGCCGCGATAGGTTGCAATTTCCGTCATTTTTTCACTGTAGGTTTCTCCGCCCACAATGCGGCTAAGCGCATACTCCACCTCAACCGTCAGGTCGGGCACTTGCGCCACAATGGCGCAGGTCTGCTGATAGCGCTGCAGCGCCTCTTCCTGCGCCGAAACAGAGGGAGTTTCTTCTTTTTGGGCGCAGGCCGGCAAAGTCAGAAGCAGCGCTATGCACAATATTGCAACCATAAATCTGGTTCGCTTCTTCATAATTCATTCTCCTGTCAAAGACCGAAGTCGAATGCGTTCGTATCAAATAGTATACCAGAAACCGCTAAAAATGTCAACAACGCGCCAAATCGGTGGGTTTTTACAACATTTCCTGCAAGGAAAAACCGCTTCCAAATGGAAGCGGTTTTTGCTTATTTCTTCGCCTGCTTCATCGAAAGGCTGATGCGCTGGCGCTTTTCATCCACATCCAGCACCACGACCTTTACGGTGTCACCCACCTTGACCACCTCACTGGGGTGATTTACCCGGCGGTTTGCCACCTGGGAGATGTGCACCAGGCCGTCCTGATGGACGCCGATATCCACAAACACGCCAAAGTCGATGACATTGCGCACCGTACCCGTCAGCTCCATACCGGTCTTTAAGTCCTTCAGCTCCAGCACATCCTTGCGCAGGATCGGCTGGGGCAGCTCATCACGGGGGTCTCTGCCGGGCTTGCTCAGCTCCTTGGCAATATCCGTCAGCGTATGTTCGCCGACGCCGCATTCGGCCGCCGCCTTGGCAACGCCGTAGCTTTCCAGCTTTGCCGGCAGCTCCGTCAGTTCAGCGCCCAGCACGCTCAGCAGCTTCTTGGCTGCGGTGTAGGATTCGGGATGGACGCCGGTGTTGTCCAGAAGTTCCTTGCTTTCCGGCACGCGCAGGAAGCCTGCGCACTGCTCAAAGGCCTTGGGGCCCAGCTTGGGCACTTTCTTCAGCTGCGCGCGATTGGTAAACGGGCCGTTTTCCTCGCGGAAGGCAACAATATTCTTTGCCGTCGCGGTACTAAGGCCGGAGACCTGCTCCAGCAGGCTGCGGGATGCGGTATTCACATCCACGCCTACCGCGTTGACGCAGTCCTCCACCACGCCGCCCAGAGCCGTATCCAGCTCTTTTTGGGGGCAATCGTGCTGATACTGGCCCACGCCGATGGCCTTGGGGTCGATCTTTACCAGCTCTGCCAGCGGGTCTTGCAGACGGCGGGCAATGGACACCGCACTGCGCAGATTTACATCGTAATCCGGGAATTCCTCCGCCGCCAAAGGCGATGCGGAATAGACGGATGCACCGGCCTCGTTGACGATCATATAGCTGGCATTGGGGAAAGAATGGAGCATTTCCACGGTCATCGCCTCGGTCTCCCGGGATGCCGTGCCGTTGCCGATAGCGATATGGACAACCGCGTGCTTTCGCATCAGGCCGGACAGCACCGCGATTGCCTCCTGCTTCTTCCGCTCGCTGAAGGTGGGGTACACCACCGCGGTGTCCAGCACCTTGCCGGTGGGGTCAACGACGGCCACCTTACAGCCGTTGCGGTAGCCGGGATCGAGACCCATCGTAACAAAGCCCTTTACCGGCGGCTGCATCAGCAGGGGCTTCAAGTTCAGCGCAAAATTATGGATCGCGCCCTTGGCAGCCCGCTCCGTCAGGTCGCTGCGAATTTCCCGCTGCAGCGACGGGAAGATCAGCCGCTCATAGGCATCCTCCGCCGCAGCGCGGACGAATGTGCTGATGTTTAAGGTCGGCTTCAGCGCCGCGCGGCATACCATCGCCGCGCCATCATTGCCCGGCAGGACGATATTGGGCTTCAGGAAGCCCTCCTTTTCGCCCCGGTTGATCGCCAGGATCTGGTGATCCAGCAATCTGGAAATGGGCTGATTAAAATCGTAGTACAGCCGGTACACGCTGTCGGTATCCGGGTCTTCTGCCTTGCAGGTCAGAACCGCCTTGCGGTTCATAAGACCCCGCAGATTTTTGCGGATGGCAGCATCGTCAGAAAGATCCTCCGCAATGATGTCCGACGCACCGGCCAGCGCTTCTTCCACGGAGTTTACGCCCTTTTCCGGATCAACAAAGGCTTCCGCCAGAGCAGCAGGGTCCTGCCCATCCTGGGCAAAAATTGCCGCCGCCAGAGGCTCCAGGCCCTTCTCCCGGGCGACAGAGGCGCGAGTGCGGCGCTTTTGCTTATAGGGACGGTACAGGTCCTCCACCTCTGCCAGGGTAACCGCATTGTCGATGGCAAGTGCCAGCTCCTCGGTCAGTTTTCCCTGATTTTCGATGGATTTTTTGACCTCGTCCTTGCGCTGCTGTAAATTGCGCAGGTATTCCAGCCGTGTTTGTAGAGACCGAAGCACCGTATCATCCATCGCGCCGTGCATCTCCTTGCGGTAACGGGCGATAAAGGGGATGGTGTTTCCCTCGTCGATCAAAGTGATGACATTTTCCACATATTCTTGCTTCTGGCCCAGTTCCTGGGACAGAATTTCAGCAATCGAAAGCATAGCTTGCTCCTTCCGTTTGGTTTGTGTGTCTATCATACCACAAAATGGGAAAAATGAAAAGGAAAATATACAATCATCTACACCACAAAACCGCAGAAAAAAGGAAAAATAATGTTTGACAAATGGGGAAAAAGCCATTATAATATCAAAGCACGACTGCGTAGAGGAGGGAAAGTATGCTTCTGGGACTGTCCGGCATTATCGACTGTCCGGGTGCATCGCTTCCGTTTTCCACCAGCGTGGATCTGAGCGATCTTCAGTACGGTCAATGCTATCCGGTGTCTGAGCCGGTGCTGATCACCGGCACGGTGCGAAATACCGCCGGTGTCTTGGTTATGGCCGGCAACATCAGCACCACCATCCACGGCATTTGCGACCGCTGTGCCTCACCTTTCGATCAGGAGGTTTCCCTCCCCGTCGATGTGGTCCTGGTTACGGAGCTAAGCAATGAAGAGAACGAAGATGAATCGGTATTCCCTTTAGTGGGAGACAGCGCCGACCTGGAAGAAATCGTTCGCACGATCTTCGTGCTGAACCTGGATTCCAAGCTGCTGTGCAAGAGCGATTGCAAGGGTCTTTGCTGCCGCTGCGGCAAGAACCTGAATATCGAGCCTTGCATCTGCGAGAAGGAGCTGGATCCCCGTTTCGCTGCTTTGAAGCAGCTTCTCGAGAAGTAAACCCATAAACGAATGCTGTCAAAAGCAGTTTGATCAAGGAGGTGTCATCCATGGCTGTCCCTAAGTGTAAAGTATCCAAGGCCCGTCGCGATAAGCGCCGTGGCGGCAACTGGAAGCTGTCCGCTCCCAGCGTAACCGTATGCTCCAAGTGCGGTGAGCCCGTTATGCCCCATAGAGCTTGCAAGGCTTGCGGTAACTACAACGGCCGTCAGGTCCTGGCCGCCAAGGCTGACTAAGGCAGGAAAAATACAAGAGGAAGGTAATTTACCTTCCTCTTTTTCCTTTTTTGCGTTGACTATGGACCTTTGGTGTGATAATCTCAAAGAAAAATAACGGAGGTAGCTCCTATGTCCATTACAGGAAGCCTTTGCTATAACGGAAAGAAAATCATCCTCACCCCCGGTGAGCAGACTGTCGCCGAAAATCTGGTAGCCGATCTGCAATACCGCACTGTGAGCGACAATGCAGAATTCGCCGTATTGAAGCTAAAAAACACTGGCACGGCCAACTCCGGGCAAATTACCGCTGTCAAAACATTGGACCTGGAAATTGCTGCCACACAAAAGCCCCAGTATCACAGCCTGCGCGGCGATTCCAAGGGCGCGGAAAGTTTTATGCCCGTCGACTTTATGCTGACGGAAAGCTATCACGAAGAGCCCAAAGGCGGACGCTCCTCCTGCACCACGGGTTTTCCCTACTTTGACCTGAGCTATGAGGGAAAGACCGATGTTTTCGCCATTGGCTGGACCGGACAGTGGAGCAAGGATATTATTCCCACCGATTCCGGCTTTTACGTGCAGATCGGCCTTTGCGACTGCGATTTTTATCTGCTGCCGGGCGAGGAGGTCCGTTTCCCCTCTGTTTTGATCGTCCACGGTGAAGATGCGGCATCTGCCAGACGGGCATTTCGCCGCACGCTGCGGGAGGAGTTTTCACCCAAGAAGCGCTTTGGAACTGACCCCCAGCTACCGGTTGCTGTGCAGTGCTTTGACCGCTATTTCTGCCCGTCCTCACCGGATATTCCCGTAGATGAAAGCTGGGCATCGGAGCAGGGCCAGATCCGCACGGTGGATGCCGCCAAAAAGATCGGCAATATCGACACATTCTGGATCGACGCTGCCTGGTTTACAAAGGGCTACGCCGGTGGCGTGGGCAACTATTCCTGCAGCGAGGGCTTCCCCAACGGCCTGCGGCCGGTATCCGACTACGCCCATAAAAACGGTATGCGCTTTTTGGTCTGGTTTGAAATGGAGCGTGCGGATATTGGAACCGAGTGGCACGATTTAGAGCCCAATCTCTTAAAGATCAACGAAGCCTTCCCTCACACGCTGATCAATCTGGGTGATGCTGGTGCACGGCAGCGGATGGAGGAGAATCTGATCCGCATTATCAGCGAATATGGCATCGACATTTACCGGCAGGATTTCAATGTGGAATCCCTGATGTTCTGGCGCGCAAATGACACAGAGGGCCGCAAAGGCATCACCGAAATGAAGTATGTGGATGGAATGTATAAGCTGTGGGATCGGCTGCTTCAAACCTTCCCCGACCTGCTAATCGACAACTGCGCCAGCGGCGGCCGCCGGCTGGATTTGGAAACCTGTATGCGTTCCGTATCACTCTGGCGCAGCGACACCGGCTGCCATCCGGACAGCGAGGAATACCGCAATACCATTTGGAATCACAACCAAATTCTTTCGCTCAGCGAATACCTGCCCTACCACGCCTGCGCCATTTGGGAGCCGGATGCCTATACCGTCCGCTCCACCGCCACCCAGGGCATTGCTTTTAACTACGATATCTTTAACCCGGAGTTTGATTTTGAACGCGCCGGAAAGAGCGCCAAAGAAGTCCAGCGGCTGAAGCATTACTGGAATGGCGACTTCTATCCCCTTTGTGAAGCCACGCTGGACGAAACTGTGTGGACCGCTTACCAGCTGGCACTTCCGGATTCCGGTGCTGTGTATATCTTCCGTAGAGATCAAAGCACTGAAGGCACAATGACCTTTGCCCTCAATGCCATAGATTCCGGCAAGCAGTATCGCCTGACCTTTACAGATGAGAATTATAACAGTTGGGAAGAAACATACAGCGGTCAGGATCTGCTCTCCGGCCTGCAGATCTGCATTGATAACCCCCGCAACAGCGTAGTCATTACCTACGAAGAGGCATAAAAAAGCACCCCATACGGGGTGCTTTTTTATTTCATCGCAGTGGGGAAGTATTCTTTTACGAAATCCACATCGTTAACCTTGAAGCTTTTGCCGTTTAAATAGCTCAGCGCGCCGGCATCGGTGGTAAAGGTGAAGGTCAGCTTGTAAGAATACAGCGCCTGATAGGACCTTCCCGACTGTTTGTCCAGCTTGCCGTACTTGCCATCCCCCAGCAAGGGATGTCCGGCGTGGGCAAACTGGGCACGGATCTGATGGGTGCGGCCGGTGATCAGCTCGCATTCCACCAGCGACAGTCCGCGCTCTGACGCCAGCACCTTGTAATTGGTCTGGCAGGATTTTGCGCCGGTCTGGGGCGTATCCGTTACGAATACCCGATTTTTCTTGGCATCCTTGAAAAGGTAGCCCTTCAGGCTTCCCTCTTTGGGCTTGGGCATGCCCTCCACGATGGCAAGATAGCGCTTGTCCAGCTCCCGGTCCTTGATCTTCTGATTCATCACTCGCAACGCCTCCGCGGTCTTTGCCGCGATGACGATGCCGCCGGTATTGCGGTCGATACGGTTGCACAGCGCCGGCGTAAAGGCATTCTCTCCCCGGGGACTCCATTCCCGTTTCTGGTACAGATAGGCCTGAATATGGTCGATCAATGTCCGACCGTATTCCGCGCCATCGTGGGGGTGGACAGCCTGCCCGGGCCGCTTATCCACCAGAATGATCTGGTCATCCTCATAGACGATATTCAGCTTCGGGACGGCAACGGTTAAGTAGGCATTGTCCTCCCGGGGCTTGTCAAAAAACTCATCATTGATATACAGCTGCAGCACATCGCCGGCCTGCAATCTGGTATCCCGTTGAGCGCGGCCGCCATTACATTTAATTCGCTTCAGGCGGATATATTTCTGCGCCAGCGACGCCGGCAGCAGCGGCACGGCCTTGGAAAGAAACCGGTCTAATCGCTGGCCGGCATCATTTGCGCCGATGGTAAATTCCTTCATTCCTGCTGCCTCGCGCTCTCCTCGTAGTGGCGGTTGATCTGCTCGGTAAATTCCTGGGCAGGATTGTAGCCCATCTTGCGCTGGCGGTTGTTCATCGCCGCCACCTCCAAAATCACCGCCAGATTACGGCCGGGGGTAACGGGGATGGTGTTCATCGGGATCTTGACACCCAGGATCTCCATATAATTATCTTCCACACCCAGACGGTCATAGGCCACATTGTTGTTCCAGGGTACGATATTGACCACCAGATTGATCTCATTTTCGGCCTTGACAGCGCCCATACCGAACAGCTTCGCCACATTGATAATACCAATGCCACGCATCTCCACATAATTGCGGATCAGCGCCGGCGCTGTACCGGACAGGGAGTTGCTGGAGATCTTGCGGATCTCCACCGCGTCGTCAGCGATCAGACGGTGTCCGCGCTTGACCAGCTCCACAGCAGTCTCGCTCTTACCGATACCGCTCTCGCCGATCAGCAGCAAGCCTTCGCCGTAGACCTCCATCAGCACGCCGTGGCGGGTGATACGGGGCGCAAGTGCCGCCTGCAGATAGGTAATGATGTCAGAAACGATGGTACTGGTGGCTTCCTTGGTGCGAAGCAGGGTAACATTGTGCTTCTTCGCCATCTCCAGGCACTCGGCAGACGGCGGAATATCCCGGGCGATCAGCAGCGCCGGGAACTTATAGGAAAACAGACGGTCAAACGTGATCAGCCGCTCTGCCTCAGAGAGCTTATCCAGATAGCTCATCTCCACATTGCCCAGCACCTGCAGACGCACCGGCTCAAAGTGGTCAAAATAACCTGCCACCTGCAGACCGGGTCTGGACACATCCTGCACCGTCAGGCGGATGGTTGCATAATCCGTAGCTTCATAAGCAATATCCAGATGAAATTCCTCCACCAGATCGGCAAGAGGCACACTGTAGATCTCGTCCAAAGCGATCACTCCCCTCTAAGATACCCCCATTATACCTGCGTTTTGAAATAATAGCAATATAATTTTAAAAAATCGAAAAAAAGACTTGCTTTTTTCGGCAAACTTTGGTATCATATGAAAGCGCCTGCAAAAGGCGGCATTTTTGAGATTATTATGGAGATAGGAGGTGCAGTGAATGGCTAAGTGTGATTATTGTGGCAAGGGCGTTACCTTCGGCATTAAGGTTTCCCACTCCCACAGACGCTCCAACCGTACCTGGAAGCCCAATGTTAAGCGCGTTAAGGCGGTTGTCAACGGTACTCCGTGCCATGTGTATGCTTGTACCAGATGCCTCCGTTCCAACAAGGTTGAGCGGGCTGTCTGATATGCATTCTGCCACCAATACGGCATTGCTTCGGCAATGCCGTTTTTGTGTTTTATAGGCAAATTTTGCAGGGCGACCCTTGCCTCCCCCTTTGGGGGAGGTGCCAAGTGCGCACACTGGGCGGAGAGGGTTTCTCATTTAACCCTCTCAGTCAGCCCTTCAGGCTGACAGCTCTCCCAGAGGGAGAGCCAAGAGCACGGTGCATATTTGTAGGGGCGAGCATCGCTCGTCCGTAACAAAAACTCCGGAATGTCAAGCATTCCGGAGTTTTTATTCAATTTATTGCCATCCAGAATCTTCAGATTCCGGTTTTTTGCTTCTGTGCAGAAGCGCGGAGACCACCTGGGCAGCTTCCCTGCCCT
>JAFTUO010000077.1 GCA_017466215.1 Oscillospiraceae bacterium
CGGCGGGCACCGCAAACGATGGCGACATCTGCCGCCGCAGGCGGCCATCTTAAAAAGATTGTCGACAGCGGTCGATTATCTATAATAGCATATCACATCTGCCGGTGTGATGGAATGGTAGACGTAGTGGACTCAAAATCCACCGCTGGCGACAGCGTACCGGTTCGAGTCCGGTCACCGGCACCACCACAAAAGGGAGAGGCTTATGCCTCTCCCTTTTATTTTTTCTTGTTTCTATATCGTTCTCGAATATCTGTTTCGCCCAAAAGATAGTCAATGCTAGTCCCATAATACCTAGCCAGCTTAATTAATATTGTAGTGGGTACATCATTTTCTCCCGTTTCATACTTAGAATAACCGGTTTGCGACATTCCTAAGATTTTTGCCAGCGCAGTCTGCGTTAAATCGTGATCCTCGCGCAAATCTCTAATTCTCGAGTACATAATAAACCTCCGATAAATTATATAACAATACCTTACAATAACCTGAAACAGGGTATTGACTTTTAACCTGAATTAGGTTAAACTAGCAATAGACATTTTGGACAATCCGTAAGGAGCATACTAATGCGCTTGAAAAAAGACCAAAGAACTCTGCTTATACATTTTTGTGTGCTGCTGTTTTTTCTTGCGGTAATCTTATTTTATAGGTGCCCCTTTTCTTATTTTTTCAATGTTAACTGTCCTGGCTGTGGGATTACACGAGCTTGCCTTGCTGCGGCTCGTTTGGATTTTCATGCTGCGTGGGCATATCATCCTCTCTTCTTTCTTGTAGGCCCTACAATTCTCTATGCAGCACATCGAAATTTGCTGCCAAGACGGCTGAATGCCAAGGTTGAATCCATCCTATACTTTTCAATCATTGCATCCTTTTTGATTGTTTACATTGTAAAATGTTTTAAACAATAGAAATAACAAACTTGGAGGAATTATTATGGCAGAAACAAAAATGATTCAGGTCGATGAGAATTTCGACTTGGCTGCGCTTGTTGAGAAACTGAAGCAAACATATCAGGCGAAAGGCTTTAATGTATCTGCATTGAAGGCTGGCAATGGTGTTTCCATCACGTTTTCCAAGGATGATGAAGGCATCAAAAAGTTTGTCGGTATGGCACAGGTTATTACCGCAAACATCTCTATGAATGACAGAACTATGCTTATTAACTTTACCGATGCAGAGTGGATGGGAAAGATCGTCGGCTTTTTGATTGGCTGGTTCCTGTGCTGGATCCCCTGGATTTTTGTAGGTATGGGTGGATATAAGCAAATGGAGCTTCCTAAAACGATCGTTAAAGATATTCAAATGAATGTCAGCGGCGGCCCTATTCCCTTTTAATAGATAGTAAAAAGCACCCCGCGGGGTGCTTTTTACCTTTATCTTTGTCAAAGCTTAAGAATTGCTTAATAATGCCTTGCTTTTATTGACTTAGCAAGGCTCTTTCGCTAGGATGGAATTATCAAATTCTTCCAGAGAAAGAAGGATGCAATATGCATATTGCGATGTTCAACGGCTGGTATTTCTTCTGGCTGATCCTGTGCGCAGGCGTTACTGCAGGTCTGTATTTCCTGCTGCGCAACAAAAGCGCAAAGACCCAGAAGATCGTTCTCTTCTCCTTGCTGGTGCTGGGTCTTTTGCTCCACTTTTTGAAGATCTACATCCCGCCCTACAGCGTAGATGAAGCAAGAATGCTTCGGGACAGCTGGTTTGTCAACATCTGCGGCGCAAATATTGCGCTGTTCCCCTTCTTCTTCCTTAGCAAGAACACCAAAGTCCGGGACTATATGTTCTACATCGGCATTATCAGCGGTCTGCTGGCACTGTTTTATCCGGAAGAGCCCATCGCTAAGGCGGATCAGGCTGCAGAGCAGCTGGACATTATCCGCTTCTACTATCACCACTGGATGGTCTTTGCGGTTCCGTTTCTGATGGGCTGCTTCGGTCTGCATAAGCCCAGCTATAAGCGGCTGCTAAGCGCCCCTACCGGTCTGCTGCTGGTGATGCTGTTTATTATGCTCAATCAGGTATTTCAGTGGGAGCTGGGCTTCTTCACGCTGTGGAATGAAGATAATTTCCTGGCTATCCACTTCAAAAACACTTCCTACATTTGGGGCCCCGGTGAAAATGATGCTATCGGCAATTTCCTTGCCACCTTCACGCCGAACCTTTTCAAAACCGTTCCCGTCGGTGCGTATGCCGGTCAGGCTAAGTATTGGCCCTGGTTCTGGATCATCTGCCCCGCATATATTTTGGTTACGCCGCTGTCCTTTATTATTGCGGCCATCGCCGACCGGAAGAATCTCGTCGCAGACATCAAGAAGCTGTTTGGCAAGAAGCAGCCGGTTGCAGAAAAATAATTTCATCCATAAAACCACACCTGCCGGTGTGGTTTTATTTTTCGGCAGAAAAGCATTGCGTTCCAATCCCGGATATGCTATAGTGTACGTATACAAAGTGAATGATTGAATAAATTTCTATTCAAAGGAGGATTTCTATGAATATCAATTATATCCATCCCGCTGACCAACTGGTTATGTTTATGCAGCGCATCTATGACAAAGGTATGACCACCACCTCCGGCGGCAATCTGTCCATCATCGACGATGACGGCAATATTTGGATCACCCCCGCCGGTGTGGATAAAGGAACGCTCAACCGCGGCGACATCATCTGCGTGAAGCCCGATGGCACTTGCGTCGGCCCTCACAAGCCCTCCTCTGAGCTGCCCTTCCACGCAGCTGTGTACAAAATGCGTCCCGACCTGCGGGCTGTGCTCCACGCCCACCCCCCGGCACTGGTGTCCTTCTCCATCGTCCGCAAGCTGCCGGATATGGAGCTGCTGCCCTCCGTCCAGAAGGTCTGCCACGACCTGCGGATCGCCACCTATGCCGTTCCCGGCAGCGATCAGCTGGGCGACAACATCGGCAAATGCTTTGCTGAGGGCAGCGATATCGTGATCCTGGAAAATCACGGTGTTTGCATCGGTGCAGAAACGATGTTCGCCGCATTCCAGAAGTTTGAAACTCTGGACTACACCGCCAATCTGGAAATTCTGGCCAAGCGCATCGGCAAGGTCAAGTCCTTGCCGGATGAAGCTATCCGTATGACCGAGACCACCACCCATCTGAAGATGGACGACTTTATCCCCAACAGCCACACCTCTGAGGAGCTGGCTGCCCGCCGGGATATGATCACCCTGATCCGCCGCAGCTACCGCCAGGGTCTGTTCACCGCCACCCACGGCACGTATTCCGTCCGGCTGTCTGACGGCAGCTTCCTCATCACCCCCTTCGGTATGGACCGGGCCTATCTGGAAGAGGACAATCTGGTCCGGGTCAAGAGCGGTATGAAGGAGCTGGGCAAGACCCCCTCCCGTGCTGTTGGTCTGCACCAGGAGATCTATGATGCCAATCCCAATATCCGTGCGGTCCTGCTGGCCCATCCGGTACACGCAATGGCATTTGCCGTTACCGATGCCAAGTTTGACCCCAGAACGATCCCCGAAAGTTACATTCTGCTGCGGGACGTCAAGCGCATTCCCTACGGCAAGATCTACACCGACCAGAAAGAGACCGCCAAGGTCTTCACCGAATCCTGCCCCGCAGTGATGGTGGAGAACGACTGCGTCATCGTTACCGGCGAGAGCCTGCTGAAGGCCTTTGACCGCCTGGAGGTTATGGAGTCCACCGCACATTCCATCATCAATTCCACCGCCATCGGCGACATCGTCCACATCACCCAGGACGAAGTGGAAGATCTGAAGGTTGCATTCAACCTGAAGGACTAAGCAACAACAAACAAGCGCGCTGCCAATCGGCAGCGCGCTTTCTCTATTCTTTTAGCCGTCAACGGTTACTGTGCCGTCTTCGTCTACGGTGATGGTCATACCGTGCTGGACGTAGTTCAGGAATTCTTCGCCCAGGCTGTCAATGACCGGCATCTGCACATCCGGCAGCCATACGGAAGCCAGGATAGAGCCGGCAGCCGCCAGAGAGTCGATGGGGTTGGAGAACAGCATACAGGCCGGCTGGCGCTGCATTGCGCAGGCGCAGTAGATGACCAGGCCGCCGGTGGTAGAGCCGATGGTCTGGGGCAGGCACAAAGCCTTGCCGGCCAATTCTTTTCCGTGGAGGTCAGGGTTATTCTGATCGCCGCAGGTAGCTTTCTTGTCACCGAACTGCAGCGCACCCTGCAAGGATGCCAGGGTATTGAAGCCACCGTGAGAGACCACAGCTTCCGCGGTAACCGTACCGGGCGCGATTACGCGACCTTGAAACTTCTTCATATCAGCAGCCTCCTTTCGTGATCTTGGCAAGGATCTCTTCTTCCGTATAGTAGCGGGCGGTAGTGTAGGTGCGCAGCTTGTTGGAAGAAGTCATTACGGGCATTGCCTTGCACAGGGGGTTATTCATATACATCAGCGGGCAGATGTAGCTAAGGATCACTCCGGTGGCCGCGAGGCGCTCGGCATACTCGGTCTTTTCAAACTCTGCCTTAACTGCAGGTGCGGTGGTAAACACCGTAGGGATCAGCACCTTCTTGTTGCCGGCTGCCTTTAAGCCCTCTTCCACAGCCACGGTCCAGTCCTTCAGCTGCTGCAGGCTCATATGGGGACAGCCCACGAAGCAAAGCTTAGGCTTTGCCGCGGGATTCTTCCACATAACGGGGTAGTTTTCCTTCACCCGTTCCAGTTCTGCATCGTCAATGACGTACACCTTGACATTCTCGGTCAGCAGATTTGCGCCCAGCTCCTTGGCTTCGGGGGTCAGCTTGTCAATGTGATAAAGACCCACAGCGCCGTTGGATGCGGTGGCAGCGCCGAAATCCTTCAGGTAGGAGCAATTTTCGTCTGTCAGCTCCGTGCCCAGCCACTTGTTCATACCCTCGATATAGGGCACATCCTCCATCACCTTCATGCCGATGGCAGAGCCCAGCAGCTGCGCCTCCGGCTTCTTGGTGGTCTCGACTTTTACCAGCCAGGTGGCCTTACGGCCCTCGTCGGTCAGCAGGCCAAAATTGGGAACGTAACCGGCGATAGAGCCCATAATGTCCATAATACCGGAGTTGCGGTTGCACCGGGCACCCAGCACGGAGTTGGCGTAGACAACAGCGGAGGACTCAGCCCAGCTGAGGATATCGCCTTTTTTCGGCTTATTACCCACCTGATCCAGATAGCAGGCGCAGGTAAAGGCATTGTCGTCCATCAGGCCCAGTTCTTTCAGCTGCCCCTCGTACATATCCTGGGTTGCGTACATAATCTTGTTAAAGATCAGATTCTGCAGGAAGTTTGCAGGCACGTTCTTATCCACAGGACGGGGGTCAACGGAGAATTGCTGACCGGAAACAGCGCCGGCGTCGATCAGCTGCTGCATCAGGTCAAACACCGGCTTCATCATCTTCAGGCCGAAGGATGTTACCAGATGGTTGTATGTAGAGGTAACGGGTACCATCTTGTCCGCGCCGAAGGCATCGCCGTACATCACCAGGGTCTTCCAGACCTTAGCGACGGTCTCGCCTTGCGAGCCATTTAATATGGCTTGTTGTTCATCAGTAAGAAACATAGTTTTCTCCTTTCATTACAGCTTCATCGCCACATCCCAGGCCTGCCAGATAACGGTGCGCAGATTGCCCACCTTATTGGCATCGCCGACGATGTGGATATGCTTTCCCTTAGCTGCCAGAGGTGCGCTGCGGTAGCCGGTGGAGAGGATCACGGAATCGGCGCTGATCTTGAAGGACTTACCGTCTTTATCGGTAACGGTAACGCCGTCGTCGTGAACTTCGCCCAGCCGGGTCTCCAGGTGAACAGGAACATTGTTGGCAGCGAAGAAATCTCTCAGGAAGCTGGTGTTGGCCAGGCAGATGCCGGGGGTGGTGATCAGATCGTCC
>JAFTUO010000078.1 GCA_017466215.1 Oscillospiraceae bacterium
ACGGCACGCTGATGCCCAAGTCTATGGCCACCGATACCCAGTGCCTGACCTATCAGATCCCCGGCGGTATGCTGTCTAACCTGCTGAGCCAGCTCAAGCAGATGAACGCCCTGGATAAGTTTGACGAGGCGCTGATCGAGACTCCCAAGGTCCGCAAGGATCTGGGCTATCCCCCTCTGGTTACCCCCACCTCTCAGATGGTCGGCGTTCAGGCCGTTACCAACGTTCTGCAGGGTGAGCGCTACAAGAAGGTTTCCAAGGAAGTCAAGGCTTACTGCCGCGGTGAGTACGGCCGTACCCCCGCTCCCATCGACCCCGATGTGCAGAAGCTGATCCTGGGCGACGAGCAGCCCATCACCGGCCGCTATGCCGACACACTGGCTCCCGTTGTGGAGACCACCCGCGAAAAGCTGGGCGATCTTGCCAAGACCGACGAGGATGTCCTGAGCTACATCGCATTCCCCAACCTGGCCGAGAAGTTCCTGGAGGAGCGCAAGGCTAAGGAAGAGAATGTGGCCACCTACTCCATCGTGGAGTGCTAAGGAGGCAGTATTATGATGATGCTTACTGCCCTTGCAGAAAAAATCGGCATCGCAGATGCCGGCATCGTGGCTCTGCTCGGCTATGGCGTGGTCTTTCTGGGACTGATCCTGCTGCTGATCGTCGTTGCGATCCTGGGCAAGGCGTTCACTTCCGGCAACAAGAAGGCTGAGAAAGAACCTGAGTCTGCCCCTGCTCCCGCGCCTGTGGTCCAGGAGCCCCAGCTTGCTCCCGGCTCTGCCGGCCAGCTGAAGCTCCACGATGTTCCCCCGAAAACTGCCGCCATGCTGATGGCGATCGTAGCTGACAAGATGGGCAAGCCCCTGAACGAGCTGCGCTTCATTTCCATTAAGGAGGTCAAGTAATTATGAAATATAAGGTTACCCTCAATGGCCGTACTTACGAGGTCGAAGTCGAGGCAGGCAAGGCTATGCTGCTCAATGAGTATGCCGCCGTTGCGCCTGCTGCAGCTCCCGCAGCTGCTGCCCCCGCAGCCGCCCCTGTGGCTGCTCCTGCACCTGCCGCTGCTCCCGCAGCCGCCGGTGTTACCGTTTCCGGCGGTGAGAGCGTTGTCGCTCCTATGCCCGGCAACATCCTGAAGGTCAATGTTTCCGCCGGCCAGTCCGTCAAGAAGGGCGATGTGCTGGTAGTTCTGGAAGCAATGAAGATGGAAAATGAGATTATGGCTCCCTGCGACGGCGTAGTTTCCGCTGTTCCCGTTGCCAAGGGCGCTACCGTCAACACCGGCGATCTGCTGGTAGCCATCGGCGGCACGGTTACCGCTGCTGCTCCTGTTGCTGCCCCCGCTCCTGCACCCGTGGCCGCACCTGTGGCTGCTCCTGCACCTGCTGCCGCTCCCGCACCCGTGGCTGCTGCTCCCGTAGCCGGCGAGGCTGTCAAGGCTCCTATGCCCGGCAACATTCTGAAGGTCAACGTTGCCGCCGGCCAGAGCGTCAATGCAGGCGAAGTGCTGGTTGTGCTGGAAGCAATGAAGATGGAAAACGAAATTATGGCCCCCAAGGCCGGTACTGTTGCACAGGTGCTGGTACAGAAGGGTGCTACCGTCAACACCGACGATGTTCTGGTGGTCCTTAACTAAGGGGGCACCGGCATGAGTATCAACGTTGGTGAAATTCTGCTGAATCTGTGGAACGATTCCGGTTTTGCAGCGATTTTCAGCGGATTCCTCAGCTCCGGCGGCTGGCAGAACCTGGTGATGATCATCATCGCCTGCGTGCTGCTGTACCTGGGCATCGTCAAGCAGTTTGAGCCCCTGCTGCTGGTGGGTATTGCTTTCGGCTGTCTGCTGAGCAACCTGCCCAGCGCAGGACTGTACAACCAGGAGCTGTGGACAAACTTTATGGATGCAAACCACGAAGCCTATCACAGCTACGGCGTAATTATGCGTGAAGGCGGCCTGCTGGACATCTTCTATATTGGTGTCAAGGCCGGCCTGTATCCCTGCCTGATCTTTATGGGTGTTGGCGCGATGACCGATTTTGGTCCTCTGCTGTCTAACCCCAAGAGCCTGCTGCTGGGTGCTGCCGCACAGCTGGGCGTATTCGCCGCCTTCTTCGGCGCTGTTGCTATGGGCTTTACCGGCAGTGAAGCCGCTTCCATCGGTATCATCGGCGGCGCAGACGGCCCCACCGCAATTTTTCTGACTACACAGCTGGCTCCCCATCTGCTGGGCGCCATCGCCGTGGCAGCTTACTCCTATATGGCGCTGATCCCCCTGATCCAGCCGCCCTTTATGAAGATGCTGACCACAGCCGAGCAGCGCAAGATCAAGATGGTCCAGACCCGTACCGTTTCCAAGACGGAGAAGATCATCTTCCCCATCCTGGTTACCGTATTTGTGGCGCTGCTGCTGCCCGATACTGCGCCTTTGATCGGCTGCCTGATGCTGGGTAACCTGTTCCGGGAAACCGGCGTTACCGACCGTCTGAGTGATACCGTGCAGAATGCGCTGATGAACATCGTTACCATTCTGCTGTCCACTGCTGTGGGCGCAACTATGGTCGGCTCTACCTTCCTGACAGCCGAGACTCTGAAGATCGTTGTTCTGGGCGTGTGTGCATTCGTTCTGTCCACCTGCGGCGGTCTGATTGGCGGCGTTGTGATGTGCAAACTCACCGGCGGCAAGGTCAATCCTCTGATCGGCTCTGCCGGCGTGTCTGCCGTTCCTATGGCAGCCCGCGTTGCCAACAAGGAAGGCCAGAAGGCCAACCCCGCAAACTTCCTGCTGATGCACGCTATGGGCCCCAACGTGGCCGGCGTTATCGGCTCTGCCATCGCCGCAGGCTTCCTGCTCAGCGTGTTTGGTTAATTAAATGCCAATCCCCTGCCAAAAGGCAGGGGATTATGCATTTCAAAAGAACAAACGCGGCATTCTGCCTTTTGGCAGGGGATTATGCACTTTTTAAGACCAAACGTGGCAGGAAGACTGCACAAGCAGGCTTCCTGCTCAGCGTGTTTGGTTAATTAAATTGTTTTAAAAAACACCCAAGCTTCTGCTTGGGTGTTTTTTCTTGGCTCTCCCTCTGGGAGAGCTGGCGCGCTTGAAAAGCGCGACTTAGAGGGCAACCCTCTCCGTCAAAAATCAAAGATTTTTGACACCTCTCCCAAAGGGAGAGGCAAGTTTGTCCGTACTATAGCCTATACTTTTTTATTTTTCTGCCAACAATTTATGACAAAATTTAACTACACAAACTGTGTATAATAGCCTGCGGGGGAGGGCTTGCCTTTACCCAAAAATATCATTATTTTTGTGCTGCATTTTTCTATGGTTTCCGGTGAAAAAAACCTTGTTTTTTGAACGCAAATGTGGTAAAATTTACGGTGAGGAAATATCACTATTTTTACGGTTTTAAGTCCGGAATTTGAGAGAAATTGCAACGAAAGGAGTCAAATTATGTACTCATCCGCCTATGTTTGGGCTAAGGTTCTGAGCCATATGGAGGAACGGCTGGGCGCCGTTACCGTATCGGCCTGGTTTGACGACGCGGAGGTCGTGGAACTTAACGAAGAACACCTGATTTTGTACTCCGCTTCCGACTTCCGTCGGGAGATCATCCGCCGGCGCTGCACCGAATATATCCGCGACGCGCTGAAGGAAGTATTCAACTCTGACGCCAAGCTGATCGTATTTGGCGACGAGGAGCTGGAGGCCTTTCGTTCCAAGGACAAAAAGGACAATGCTATGGACTTCAACCCCCAGTTCTCCTTTGAGAGCTTCGTGGTAGGCCCGTCCAACCGGTTTGCCCACGGCGCGGCCATCGCGGTGGCCAATCACCCCGGCGATGTGTATAACCCGCTGTTCATTTACGGCCCTCCCGGCGTGGGCAAGACCCATCTGCTCTACGCCATCGCCAACGGCATCCGCAAAATGAATCCCGAGGCAAAGATCGTATACATCAAGGGCGACCAATTCACCAACGAGCTGATCGCCGCACTGCAAAGCGGCAAGAACATCGAATTCCGCAGCAAATATCGGGAAGCGGATCTGTTTTTGATCGACGACGTGCAGTTCATCGCCGGTAAGGAGTCCACCCAGGAGGAATTTTTCCATACCTTCAACACCCTCTACGAAAATCACAAGCAGATCGTGATGACCGCAGACCGGAAGCCCAGCGATATGCTGACGCTGGAGGATCGTCTGCGCACCCGGTTTGAGTGGGGTCTGCTGGCGGACATTCAGCCGCCGGATTATGAGACCCGTATGGCCATTCTGAAAAACAAGGCGACTCAGCTGGGCCTTAACTTGAGCGACGATGTTTGCAACTACATTGCCAACAATATCACCAACAACGTCCGTCAGATCGAAGGCACGGTGAAAAAGATCCTGGCCTACCGCGACTTAAACGATATGCCCCTGGATCTGCCCAACATCTCCCGGGCCATCAACGATATGTTCAAGGCAGAGGGCAACGCCCTGCCCACGCCCAGCCTGATCATCAGCCAGGTCTGCAAGTTCTACAGCGTGGACGAGGTAACGCTTCGCGGCTCGCTGAAGAACAAGGGCACTGCCGAAGCCCGGCAGGTGGCGATGTATCTGGTGCGCAAGCTGACAAATCTGAGCCTGCCGGATATCGGCCGGGAATTTGCCAGAGACCACTCCACCGTCCACCACGCCATCAATAAGGTGGAAATGGGCCTCAAGGGCGGCGATACCACGATGCAAAACAACATCCGCGACATCACCGCAAACATCAATTCCTGCCTGTAAAATTATCCACAGCACCTGTGGAATGTTGAAAGATAACCTGTTCATAACTGCTCGTAAAAATTTCATAAATTTTGGCTGTTGAAAAGTTATCATCCATCAAAACTCCCCTGTGGATAAAAAGTGCCCGCGGCACTAAGGCGAAACCCACTTTTCCACATAAATTTCTACTACTACTATTGCTACTGCATAATATCTTATTTTTATATAATTATTTTAATCTTTTTACAGAAAGGAAAATTGCTATGCGTTTTACCTGTGAAAAAAGTATGCTGGTTACCGGACTGAATATTGCCAGCCGTACCGTGGCTCAGAAGAGCTCGCTTTCTGTTATCGAGGGTATCCTCTGCCGGGCAGGCGACGGCCTGACGCTGACCGGCTACAATATGGAAACCGCCATCTCCTATCAGATCGACGCTGAGGTTAGTGAAGCAGGTCAGTGCATTCTGCCTGCAAGACTCTTCGGCGATATCATCCGCCGTCTGCCGGAAGGCCCGGTTACCGTTCTGGTGGATGACAATTTCAAGATCTCCATCCGGGCCGGCTATGCCTCCTTCAACATCAGCGCAGAAAGCGCTGAGGATTATCCGGAGCTGCCGGAGGTAGGTGAGGGCCGTCCTGTCCAGATCCCCCAGAATGTGCTGAAGGATCTGATCTCCGGCACGATCTTTGCCGTCTCTGAAAATCAGGGCAGACCCATCCACACCGGCGTGAAGTTCGAGGTGGAAAACGATAAGATCTCCGCCATTGCGGTGGACGGCTTCCGTCTGGCCCGAAAGACCTACCATACCCCCGATCAAACCGGCTGGAACTTAAACTTTGTCGTTCCCGCCACCGGACTGAAGGAAGTGGAAAAGATCCTTACCGACAGCGATGAGGATGTATTCTTCACCCTAGGCAGCAAGCACATTCTCTACCAGATCGGCGATGCAACTCTGATCTGCCGTCTGCTGGAGGGTGAATTCCTGGATTGGCGCAGAGTTGTGCCCACCAACTGCCCCGTGAAGCTGACGGCTCACGTCAGCGATCTGGCCAGCTCCATTGAGCGTGTGGGTCTGATCGTTTCTGAAAAGTACAAGAGCCCGGTGCGCTGCGTGTTCTCTGACCAGGTGCTGCAGCTGCGCACCCAGACCACCATCGGCGCTGCTGAGGACCGCTGCTCCATCGCCGGCGACGGCAAGGAGCTGGAGATCGGCTTCAATGTCCGGTATCTTGCCGATGCTCTGCGGGTGATTCCCTCGGAAGAGGTGGTTATCGAGCTGACCAACGGCCTGAGCCCCATCGTGCTGACCTCTGCGGAGGAAAAGTATGACTTCTCCTATATGATCCTGCCGGTGCGCATTAAGAGTTAATTATGAAAGTTACAGTAAGAAAGAAAGATAACAATATTCCCGTTGTGATCGGCACAGAGTTTATCAAGCTGGAATCGGCGATGAAGCTGGCCAACATTATGCCCTCCGGCGGCTTTGCAAAGCAGGAGATCCAGGCAGGCTTCGTGTCGGTCAACGGCGAGGTGTGTACGATGCGGGGCAAAAAGCTGTACCCCGGCGACACCTTCAGCTACGACGGCGATACCTGGTGCATCCATGCGGCTGAATGATATCACCCTCCGGGATTTTCGTAATTATGTAAACCAGAAGATCGAATTTGATCCCGGTGTGAATCTGATCGTGGGCGACAATGCCCAGGGAAAGACCAATCTTCTGGAGGCCATCTGCTATCTGGGCGCGGGAAAAAGCTTCCGGGCGCAGAAAACCGGGGAAATGGTGCGTTTCGGCGCGGATTTTGCGGATATTGAGGGAAATGTGTTCTCTCAGGAGCGGCTGCAGACCCTTAGATGGGTGCTGTTTTCCGGCTCGCGACCCCGGCAGATCTGGAAAAATGGCGCAAAAAAGAAAACCGCGGCGGATATTGCAGGTATTATGTCAACCGTACTATTCTGCCCCGAGGACTTGATGGTGTTAAAATCCGGCGCTTCTGCAAGAAGACGGCTGGGCGACCATGCCCTGTGCCAGCTGCGGCCGAATTACGACGCAGCCTTGACGGAGTACAACCGGATCTTGGAGATCAAGGGCCGCATTTTGAAGGATCATTTTGAAGATACCGCGGTGCTGGAGATCCTGCCGGAGTACAATACCCGGCTGTGCCAGGTTGGCGCGCTGCTGATCAGCTACCGGGCCCGGTTTTATGAGGGTCTTGGCAAGGCGGCTGCCCAGTATCACGGACAGTTTTCCGGCGGTGCTGAGGATTTTGACCTGCAGTACAAGACAGTTTCCACCGTTTCAGACCCCTTTGCCCCGGTGGACAAGCTGACCGAGGATCTGCAAAATCATTTGGAAAGCCATTATCGGGCAGAGCTGGAAACGGCCCAATGCCTGACCGGCCCACATAAGGATGATTTTTCCGTTTCTTTGTCGGGCATCGACCTGAAGGCCTACGGCTCTCAGGGTCAGACCCGGACGGCGGCCATCAGCCTGAAGCTGGCCCAGCGGGAGCTGATGAAGCGGGAAAGTGGCGAAGAGCCGGTGCTGCTTCTTGACGATGTTTTGTCGGAACTGGACCCCGGCCGGCAGGATTTTGTGCTCAATCAGATTGTTTCGGGACAGGTGTTCATCACCTGCTGCGAGCCCGGTAGATTCACCAAGCTGGGCAAGACCATTGAAATACAAAGCGGTAATGTAAAATAACTATGTCATTGCGAGCCAGTGCTCACACTGGCGTGGCAATCCCCCGGAAAGAGGAGTAATGTGAATTATTACGTTTATATTCTCACCAACGCACACAAAACTGTGTTATATACAGGTGTCACGAATGACCTTAAGCGAAGAATATATGAGCATAAGAATCACTTAGACAAAGGAAGTTTTGCATCCCAATATAATGTTGAATACTTGGTATATTTTGAAGTAACTAATGATATCGAGTCTGCAATATCCAGAGAAAAGCAGATAAAAGGCTGGAACAGAAAAAGAAAAAATAAACTAATTGAGCAGAAAAACCCTAATTGGATAGATATCTATGATAGTATCCTTTGAATTGGGGATTGCCACGCCAGTGTGAGCACTGGCTCGCAATGACAGCTTGAATTTTTACAGTCAGGAGGACTATGCATGTCTGACGAAATGAAAGTAACGCAGGAATACGGCGCGGAGCAAATCCAGGTTCTGGAAGGCCTGGAGGCTGTCCGCAAGCGCCCCGGTATGTATATCGGCTCTACCTCGTCTTCCGGTCTGCACCATCTGGTGTACGAAATCGTGGATAACTCCATCGACGAGGCGCTGGCAGGCTACTGCAAGCACATCACCGTTACCATCAACCCCGGCGATTCCATCACCGTAACCGATGACGGCCGCGGTATCCCCGTGGATATCCAGCCCCAGACCGGCAAGCCCGCTCTGGAGGTCGTGTTCACCGTGCTTCACGCCGGCGGTAAGTTCGGCGGCGGCGGTTACAAGGTATCCGGCGGTTTGCACGGCGTGGGCGCATCCGTGGTTAACGCATTGTCCGAATGGCTGAAGGTCCGGGTCTACAAGAACGGCAAAATCCACGAGATGAAATTCTCCCGTGGCCACATTGTCCAGGAAATGCAGATCGTGGGCACTACCGACAAAACCGGAACTGAGGTTACCTTCCAGCCCGATCCGGAAATGTTCGACACTACCGAATATGATTACAGCATCCTCCACGAGCGTATGCGTGAGGAGGCGTTCCTGAACGCCGGTCTTTCCATCACAATCACCGACGCCCGGGGCGACGAGCCCGTCAGCGAGACGATGTGCTACGAGGGCGGTATCCGGGAGTTTGCCACCTGGTGCAATCGCAACAAGACTGCGATCCACAGCGACGTGATCTATATGAGCGGCACCAAGGGCGATGCTTCCGCGGAGCTGGCTATCCAGTATAACGACGGCTACAACGAATTTATGCTTTCCTTTGCCAATGACGTCCGCACCCCGGAAGGCGGTATGCACGAAACCGGCTTTAAAACCGCACTGACCCGCGTGCTGAACAACTACGGCGTGAAAAACGGCATCATCAAGGGCGACGACAAGGTCTCCGGCGAGGATTGCCGCGAGGGCATTACCGCCATCATCTCCGTCAAGCTGACGGACGCCCAGTTCGAGGGCCAGACCAAGGCAAAGCTGGGTAACGCCTACATCCGTACCCTGGTGGACCAGATCGTCAACGATCAGCTGGCAACCTACTTTGAGGAGCATCCTGCCACCGCCAAAACCATCCTTGAGAAGGCAATGATGGCCAACCGCGCCCGGGAAGCTGCCCGCAAGGCCCGGGAGTCCATCCGCCGTAAAACCGGTCTGGAATCCGGCCAGATGCCCGACAAGCTGCAGGACTGCAACGAGCGCGACCCCGAATTGTGCGAAATTTACATCGTCGAGGGCGACTCCGCTGCCGGCTCTGCCATCCAGGGCAGAGATTCCCGCTTCCAGGCCATCCTGGCAATGTGGGGTAAAATGCTGAACGTGGAAAAAGCCCGGGCCGACAAGGTCTACGGCAACGACAAGCTGTACCCGCTGATCGTGGCGCTGGGCGCCGGCATCGGCGAGGATTTCGACATTGATAAGCTGCGCTACCACAAAGTGGTCATTATGTCCGATGCGGACGTGGACGGCGCCCATATCCGGACGCTGCTGCTGACCTTCTTCTTCCGCTATATGCGGCCGCTGATCGAGCACGGCTATGTCTACTCCGCTGTGCCGCCCCTTTATAAGCTCAAGCGCGGCAAGACCGAGCGGGTGGCATATTCTGACGAGGAAAGAGACCAGGTCTCTGCCGAGCTGCGTGGCGAAGGCAACGCAAAGGTGGAAATTTCCCGCTTCAAGGGCCTGGGCGAAATGGACCCCCACGAGCTGTGGGAGACCACGATGGACCCGGAAAAGCGGACACTGCGCCGTATTACGTTGGACGATGCCCGCCGGGCTGATGAGATTTTCACCATCCTGATGGGCGAGCAGGTCGAGCCCCGTAAGGAATGGATCGAGCGCAACGCAAAATACGCGATTAACATTGATATTTGACCCGGAGCAGACAGAAAACTTCTGTCATTGCGAGGGGCGTTAGCCCCGCGGCAATCTCCCGGTACGATGTTTGGCACTGCACCGCATTTAGTGAATAGTGCCAGGAGATTCCCACGTCGCGTCTTTCGACGCTCCTCGGAATGACATATTTGACCACCGCTGTCGTTGCGAGGCCTGAAAGGCCGTGGCAATCTCCCGGTAAAATGTTGGAGGATAGACGCATGTCTTACTATGTGTATATCTTGACAAATAAATACAATACCGTACTGTATACCGGAGTTACCCGAGATTTGATTCGAAGGGTATATGAGCATAAAACCCACGCAGATAAGGATAGCTTTACCGCAAAATACAACATCTGCAAATTAGTATATTTTGAAGTAACAAATGATGTAAATTCGGCAATATCGCGGGAAAAACAAATTAAAAGTTGGTCAAGAGACCGAAAAACAGATTTGATTTTTCAGCAAAATCCTCATTGGGTGGATCTTTATAACAGATTACTGGGATAAAAGATTCTACCGGGAGATTGCCACGTCGCTTCGCTCCTCGCAATGACAGAGAAGCGAAAAAAACCTTGGAGGTGCCAAATATGGCAAAGCACAATCGTAGCTATACCCCTGATGATATTCGCTTCCCGGATCAGCACATTACCACATCCGATCTGGTCAGCGAAATGGAAAAGGCCTACATTGAGTACGGCATGAGCGTCATCGTCGGCCGTGCCCTTCCCGATGTTCGTGATGGTTTGAAGCCCGTTCACCGCCGCATTCTGTACACGATGTACGAAAGCGGCCTGACCTCGGACAAGCCTTTCAAGAAGTCCGCAACCTGCGTCGGTGATGTGCTGGGTAAGTACCATCCCCACGGCGACGCCTCTGTTTACGACGCGATGGTCCGCCTGGCCCAGGATTTCTCCATGCGCTATATGCTGGTGGACGGCCACGGCAACTTCGGCTCTGTGGACGGCGACCCCGCGGCGGCTTACCGTTACACGGAAGCCCGACTGAGTAAGCTTTCCAACGAAATGCTCCGGGATATCGACAAGGATACCGTCAACTGGGATCCCAACTTCGACGAATCCCGCAAAGAGCCCCGGGTTCTGCCCAGCCGATTCCCCAATCTGCTGGTCAACGGCTCTACCGGCATCGCCGTCGGTATGGCCACTAACATTCCGCCCCATAACCTGACCGAGGTCATCAATGCCTGCGTGGCGGTGCTGGATGATCCCGAGGTTACGATGGTGGATCTGATGGAGCATGTTACCGGCCCGGATTTTCCCACCGGCGGCATCATTATGGGCCGCAGCGGCATCCGCGCCGCCTACGCCACCGGCCGCGGCAAGGTGGTTGTCCGCGCCCGGACAGAATTTGAAGAATTCGGCAACGACCGTACCAGAATCATCGTTACGGAGCTGCCTTACCAGGTCAATAAGCGCCAGCTGATCAAGACCATCGCCGAGCAGGTGAAGGAAAAGCGGCTGGACGGCATCTCTGACCTGCGCGACGAGACCGACCGCAACGGTATGCGGATGGTCATCGAGCTGAAAAAGGACGCCAATCCCCAGGTGGTGCTGAACAATCTGTTCAAGCAGACCGCCCTGCAGTCTAGCTTCGGCATCATTATGCTGGCGCTGGTGGACGACCAGAAGCAGCCCAGAATTCTCACCCTGCGGCAGATCATCGACGAGTATCTGCATCACCAGGAAGAGGTCCTGACCCGCCGCACCCAGTACGATCTGCGCAAGGCCCAGGAGCGGGCACACCTGTTGAAGGGCCTGCTGATTGCCCAGGATAATATTGACGAGGTTATCCACATCATCCGCTCCGCTTATGACGATGCCAAGCAGAAGCTGATGGACCGCTTCGGTCTGGACGATATCCAGGCTCAGGCGATCCTGGATATGCGGCTGAAGGCTCTGCAGGGCCTTGACCGTGAAAAGCTGCAGGCAGAATTCGACGAGCTGCAGCAGCGCATTACCTATTATCAGGAGCTGCTGGCTGACGCCGTGAAGATGCGCGGCGTTCTCCGTGATGAGCTGATCGAGATCCGGGACAAGTTTGGCGATAACCGCAAGACCGAGATCCAGGACGTGGAGGACGAGATCGACATCGAGGATCTGATCGAGGAAGAGACCTGCGCCTTCACCATCAGCAAGCACGGCTACATCAAGCGGATGCCCGTTGACATTTACCGTACCCAGGCTCGTGGCGGCCGTGGCGTCAACGCCCAGAATCTGAAGGAAGAGGACTACGTCAAGTCCCTGAATATCGCTTCGACCCACGATCATATCCTGTTCTTCACGGATAATGGCCGTGTCCACCACCGCAAGGGCTACCAGATCCCCGAGGCCGGCAGAACGGCCCGCGGTACAGCTATCATCAACATTCTGCCTCTTGAGCCCGGCGAAAGTGTAACCGCAATGGTGATCACCCGGGAGTTCCACGAGGACGAGTTCCTGATGATGTGCACCAAGAACGGCACCGTCAAGCGCATCCCGTTTATTGCGCTGAAGACCAACCGCAAGGGCGGCATCCGGGCGCTGACGCTGGACGAGGGTGATCAGCTGATCAACGTGATCCGCACCAACGGCAATGATAATATCATTCTGGCGACCCGTCAGGGTATGGCCATCTGCTTCAACGAAAACGATGTCCGGCCGATGGGCAGAGATGCTATGGGTGTCCGCGGCATCGCGCTGTCCGGCGACGATGTGGTCATCGGTGCAGAAAAGGCCGAGGAGGGCAAGACCCTGCTGACGGTTACAGAAAATGGCTTCGGCAAGCGTACCGAGCTGAATGAGTACCTGCGTACCGGCCCCGATGGCGAAAAGCAGCCTCAGCAGCGCGGCGGTAAGGGTCTGAAGAACTACAATATCACCGCCAAGACCGGCGCGATCGCCGGCTGCCGTGTGGTCGGCGAGACCGACGATGTGATGCTGATTGAAAGCAGCGGCGTTATCATCCGTATCCCCGCTAACACCATCAACATCTACAAGCGGGATGTTCAGGGCGTTATCGTGATGCGCATCGAGGAAGAAAACCGCCTGGTGTCGATGGAGCGCGTGGATGGAGTGGAGCCCGAGGAATGAAGACGGTAACGCTGTACACCGACGGTGCTTGCTCCGGCAATCCCGGCCCCGGCGGCTGGGGTGCGATTTTGGAATATGAGGGCCACGAAAAAGAACTTTCTGGCGGCGAAAACAGCACCACCAATAACCGGATGGAGCTGACCGCCGTGATCCGCGGCCTGCAGGCGCTGAAAGAGAGCTGCATCGTGGAGCTGTATTCTGACAGTAAGTACGTCATCGACGGCCTGGAAAAAGGCTGGGCGGTTTCCTGGCGAAAAAACGGCTGGCGAAAAGCCGACAAGAAGCCGGCATTAAACCCGGATTTATGGGAAATTCTGCTGGATCTGACGGAAATTCACCACTTGCACTACCATTGGGTCAAGGGCCACGCGGAAAATCCCAAGAATAACCGCTGTGACGAAATGGCAGTAGCGGAGTGGAAAAAGTTGAAATAACGTCGTAAGAGTTCTGTCATTGCGAGGCCCAAAGGGCCGTGGCAATCTCCCGGTACGATGTATGGTACTGCACCGCATTTCGGTGAATAGTGCCAGGAGATTCCCACGTCGCGTCTTTCGACGCTCCTCAGAATGACAGGGTTTTGAGTTAACAAAATGCGGCGAAAGGAAAATTATGTATTTATCCATTGGTAACGATATGGCGGTGCGATCGACCTCCATCGTGGGAATTTTCGATTTGGATAACACCACGGTGACCAAGCGCGGCCGGCTGTATCTGGAAAAAGCCGAGCAGGAGGGTCGGGTCGTTCCCTGCGACGATTTGCCGAAATCCTATGTGGTAACGGCGGAATACGGCCTGGAGCGGGTTTATTTGACGCCATTTAATGCCTCCACCCTGGAAAAACGGCTGAAATAATGTAAAAAGCCACCTCGAAAGAGGTGGCTTTTTAACTTGGCTCTCCCTCTGGGAGAGCTGGCGCGCTTGAAAAGCGCGACTGAGAGGGTTACCCTCTCCGGCAAAAATCAAAGATTTTTGCCACCTCCCCCAAAGGGGGAGGCAAGTAGACTACAGGAAACTTCAAGTTCCAGCAAACAGCTCCGAAATGGGTGCAAAGCGGTAGCCCATTTGCTCCCATTTGGTGAGAAGCTCGTCTAGAATTTCCGCATTTGTAGCCGATGTGGAGTGCAGCAGCACCACAGCACCGTCATGTGTCCGGGGCAGGAGCTTGGAATAGGCATATTCCGCCGTGGGCTGTTTGTCATTGTTCCAATCCACGTAGGCCAAGCTCCAGAAAACCGTCTTGTAGCCCAGCGACTTTGCCATCTGCAGGTTGCTTTCGGAGTACGTTCCCTGGGGCGGGCGGTAGAATTTCGGCATTTCCTGCCCAACTGTGTCAAAATACAGCTTTTCCAGATCCGTCAGCTCCTTTTCAAAGGCCGACCGGTCAGAAATTTTGCTCATATCGTAGTGGTGCATAGTGTGATTGCCCACGGTATGCCCCTCTTTTACCATCCGCCGCACCAGGTCGGGATTCTGCTGAATGTAATTGCCAACGAGAAAAAACGCAGCCGGGACGTCGTGTTTTTTCAGCGCGTCCAGAATTTTCTCCGTGCAGCCATTCTCATAACCGGCATCAAAGGTCAGATAGATCACCTTTTCATCGGTGTTGCCCAGATACGCGGCGTCGTATTTTGCAAGCTGCCCCACCGACGCCGGGCCGTGGGGCGCAGAGCCCTCTGTTTGGAAGCTCAGCCCCCAGTTTGCAGTTGACATAACATTATTAACCGTTAGGTGGATCGTCAAAATAGCCGCTACCGCCAGAGCGCCGATCAGCAGGATCAAATCACGTTTGCGCATAAAAAATCCCCTCCTGCGGACAGAGTATGTCCATAGGAGAGGAGTTATGCCGGAAGCAGCTTTTTCAGTTTCCCGGACAGGGAAAATGCCAGTAAAAATTTGACTGCATCGGGTAAAAGGTAGGGCAAAACACTCTGGGCAAGGATCGGCAGCAGTCCGCCGGGCGCATACACCATAAACCAAATAGTGCCGCATATGTAGACACTCACCATTGCGGTAATTCCGGCGTAAATCTTGGTTTTTTCACCGAAAAACGCGGTAATACCCCAAAATACAAGGCAGGCAAGTAGGAATCCCCACAGATATCCGCCGGTTACGCCCAGCAGTGTACTGAAGCCGCCCCGAAACCCGGAAAACACCGGAATTCCAACGATGCCCAGCAGCAGATACACCGCGACGGACACCGTCGCGCCCTTGCCGCCCAGCACAAAAAGTGCCAGAAGCAGGGCGAAGCTTTGCAGGGTGAAGCTAAGATTTCCCATTGGAATACTGATCCAGGCGCAGATGCACATCAGCGCCGAAAAGAGGGCACATCTGGCAAGAAAAATAGGTTTCATAAAGAACCTCTTAGTTTACATAACTTAATTAACGCGTAACCCTTTTGGCGTTTTCAAACCCCTCTCCCGGGGAGAGGGTGGCGCGGCGCAAGCCGTGTCGGGTGTGGAATGGCGTGCAGATAAATGCTGTAAAGGTCTCAATAATTGTGCTTAATCTGAGATTGCTGCCCGCATTCCTCATCCGCTTCGCTAGCGCTCAGCACCTTCCCCCCGGGGGAAGGCATGGTGCAGCGTTCGCCCCTACAAAGAAGTACGCATCAAAGAAAATGCCCCGCACGAAACGTGCGGGGCACAAAATCGTGTACCGATAATATGTAATTAGTCCTTCTTCAGCAGATCGCGGATCTCGGTCAGCAGGACTTCCTCAGCGCTGGGCGCGGGAGGTGCGGGCTCTTCTGCGGGAGCTTCCTCTTCCTTCTTCTTGCCGACCTCGGACAGCTTGTTGATGCCCTTCACGATGAAGAACACCACCAGAGCCAGAATGAAGAAATTGATGACAGCGGACAGGAAATTGCCTACGGTCAGGTAGTTTTCCACCAGCTGGGGGACTTCCTCGCCGGCTTCGTTGACTACCATTTCAAACTTCTCGGGCACCCAGGGCATACGGGGCAGCTTCACCTTAATGTCGCTGAAATCCGTGCCGCCCAGGAAAATGTTGACCACGGGCATAATCAGATCGTCGGTCAGGCTCTTGGTGATGGTGGAGAACGCAGCGCCGATGATAGTACCAACGGCCAGCGCCATTGCGTTGCCCTTAACGGCAAACTCGGTAAATTCTTTCCACAGGGACTTGCCTTTTTTCATTTTCTATCTTCCTTTCTTACTTTTCAATAATCTCCAGACCGCCCAGGTACTTGCGCAGGCACTCAGGCACGACGATCGAGCCGTCGGCGCGCTGATTCTGCTCCACCAGAGCGGGGAAAATACGGGAAGTTGCCAGACCGGAGCCGTTCAGGGTGTGAACGAAGTCGATCTTGCCGTCGGCGCGGCGATAGCGGATATTGCCGCGGCGGGCCTGATAATCCCGGGCGTTGGACACGGAGGAGACCTCCTTGTAGCCGTCCATCGAGGGGATCAGGATCTCAATGTCGTAGGTTCTGGCCATAGATGCGGAGCAGTCGCCGGCGGCCAGCTTCACGGTGCGGAAGTGGAAGCCCAGACCCTCAACCAGCTTTTCTGCCTTGGTAACCAGCTCGTCGAAAGCCTCGTCAGAGGTTTCGGGAGTGGTGAACTGGAACATTTCCACCTTATTGAACTGGTGGCCGCGGACCATACCCCGTTCGTCGGCCCGGTGAGAGCCGGCTTCGCGGCGGAAGCAGGGGGTGTAGGCGAAATATTTCTTGGGAAGATCGGCTTCCGTCAGAATTTCATCCCGGTAAACGCTGGCCAGGGCAGCTTCTGCGGTGGGCAGCATATAATGCATACGGTCGTCGGTGGGATTGGAGATCTTGTAGACCTCGTCAGCAAACTTGGGGAACTGACCGGCGGTCTCACCGCACTGGTACTCCAGCATATGGGGCGGCAGAATAAATTCGTAGCCGTCGGCGGTGTGGGTGTCGATGAAGTAGTTCAGCAGCGCCCATTCCAGCCGTGCGCCCATACCGGTGTACATCCAGTTGCCGGAGCCGGCCAGCTTGACGCCCCGCTCATAGTCGATCAGACCCAGGTTGGTGCAAAGATCCACGTGATGCTTCGGCTCAAAGTCAAATTCCGGCTTTTTGCCCACATAACGCAGGGGCTCGTTGTTTTCCTTACCGCCGGGCAGCAGATCGGCATCGGGCAGATTGGGCAGGCTCAGCATTGCGGTGCGGAATTCCACGCTCAGATCCTTCAAAAGGGCAGCTTCGTCAGCGATGGAAGCGTCCAGAGCAATGCTTTTTTGCTTATTTTCCTCGATCTGGGCAGCCAGAGCAGCGGTATCCAGACCCTGCTTTTCTGCGCCCTTCTTCTGGCCGAACAGTTTGCCGTTTTCCTTGGCAAGCTTGTTTTTCTCGGCGGTCTTGCTCTCGGTGGAGGTCTTCAGACCGCGGATCTGCACATCCAGCTCCAGGATTCGGTCAACGGTGGCATCGCAGTCCACTTCCTTTGCCCGCAGGCCAGCTTTCACTGCGTCGGGATTTTCCTTGATTTTACGAATATCCAGCATATTTTCTAAACTCCTTAGTGGTAATTATTCAGCGTCGATAATGTGATCATCGCCAATTTCCGCCGGCTTTTCCGGGATAACCAGCGCGCAGACGATGTAGGCCAGCACACCTGCACCGGAAAGCGCCACCAGCGCCCAGATCAGACGGATAATGGTGGGATCAATGTTCAAATACTCTGCCAGACCGGCACAGACACCGGCAATTTTCTGATCAGTCTTGGAACGGTACAGCTTTTTATTCATAATAAAACTCCTTCCGTCGGTGTTTCACGTGAAACAATCCTTATTTCTTGATCTGCATCAGGGCGTCCAAAAGCGTTTGCAGGTCGTCCTGACCGTAGAATTCCAGCTCAAAGCGGCCTTTGCGCTTGCCGTTGACGATCTTTACGCCGCGGCCAAGATGCTTACTCAGACTCTTTTCACACTCGCCGATGTAATCCACCGCCAGGGTGGGTACTTTTTCTTTCTTCGGCGGGTTATCCATATTCTTGCACAGCAGCTCTGCCTGCCGGACGGAAAGGCCCAGAGCAATGATCTTCTGGGCGGCTTCCTGCTGCTTTTTCTCCGTTTTCAGGGAAAGCAGCGCCCGGGCGTGGCCGGCGGAAAGCTCACCGGAGCGTACCTTTGCCAGAAGCGCATCGCACAGATGCAGCAGCCGCAGGGCATTTGCCACCGCAGGACGGGATTTTCCCACCCGGGCGGCGGTTTCTTCCTGGGTCAGACCGTGATCTTCCATCAGAGACTGATAGCCCAGGGCTTCTTCCACGGGATTCAGGTCCTGCCGCTGCAGATTTTCGATCAGCGCCAGTTCCATCACCTTTTTGTCGTCCGCTTCTATGACGACTGCGGGAATTTCCTGCAAATTCGCCAATCTGGCGGCGCGCCACCGCCGCTCGCCGGCGATGATCTGATAATACCCGGAGCTTAGCTCCCGCACCGTCAGCGGCTGAATGATGCCGTGCTGCGCGATGGATTCAGCCAGCGCCTCCAGCTCCAGCTCGTCAAAATCCTGCCGGGGCTGGCCGGGATTCGGCTCTATTTTGTAGATGGGCAGCAGCTTATAGGGGGTATTTTCGTGGGAATCCACGGAAAAATCGCCCAGAAGCGCGCCCAGACCTTTTCCAAGACCCTTCTGTGATGCCATTCGATCACCTTCCTTATAACTTTGCCTTGATTTCAGCCGCCATTGCCTTGTAGGCCAGCGCGCCCTTGCTGGAGCGGTCATAGGCCGTTACGGGCAGACCGTGGCTGGGCGCTTCCGCAAGGCGGATATTTCTGGGGATGACGGCGGTGTAGACCTTGCCGGGGAAATGCTTGCGCACCTCCTGGGCCACCTGAGTGGAGAAATTGGTGCGGCCGTCGAACATCGTCAGCGCCACGCCAAAGATCTCCAGACCGGGGTTGATCCGCTTTTTTACCATCCGCAGGGTGGACATCAGGTCGGAAAGGCCCTCCAGCGCGTAGTATTCGCACTGCACCGGGACCAAAATGCCCTCTGCCGCCGCCAAACCGTTCAGCGTCAGCATTTCCAATGAAGGCGGACAGTCAATGAGGATCAGATCGTACTGATCCTTGACGGCGTTTAAGGCGTTGGCCAGCCGGTAATTGGCATTTTCAATGCCGATCAGCTCCACCGCCGCGCCTGCCAGATCCGCAGAGGACGGCAGCACATCGCCGAATTTTGTATTGATTATGGCCTCCTGGGCCGGGACATCGTCAATAATCACGTCATAAACATCCCGCTTGACCCTGCGCTTATCCACGCCAAGACCGGAGGTGGCGTTGGCCTGGGGATCAAAGTCGCACAGCAGCGTCCGCAGCCCCAGATCGTGGAGGGCGGCGGTCAGATTCACGGCAGTGGTGGTCTTGCCCACACCGCCTTTTTGGTTGACCACGGCAATAATTTTACCCATCGTGTACCTCTCTGTGTCAATGTTTCACGTGAAACAATTAAGATTGCAAGTACTGCAGCAGCATTGCGGCCACCAGCAGGAAGCAGATGAATACCACGGCCAGCGTCAGATGGGCCAGCCGCAGCTTGGTCTTTACGCGCCGCAGCTGCTCTTCCGGCGGAATGTTCCGCTGGCGGCGGGATTTTTTCTTACTGACGGGGGCTTCCTTGCGCTGGGGGAGGGTTACGGTAATGTCAGGCTTCACCGGGTAATTTTCCATATCCGCCAGACACGCGTCGCAGAAAACCTGATTTTCCGGCACATTCACGCCGCATTTGATGCAGTTCATCGGTTTTGCCCCTCCTGTCCCAGAATAATGTTACTTTATTATACACCCTTTTTGCCTTGCAGTAAAGAGGAAAATACAATTTCAAAAAAATTATAAAATTGCTATTGACAATCACGTAACCATATGATACAATCAAACCACCACGAAGAAGGAGGGATTTTTATGCAGTGGAATATACCCGGCACGGTGATCCCGGTGGATCTGGCCCAAGACCCCCATATTGAGGACCGGATTCGCGGAATGTTTCTGGGCGGCGGTATGATGCTGGGCCAGATTACCGCGGTTACGGGCCTTGAGCCGTATACCGTCCAGAATTGGGTCAAGCGGGGCTTTTTGACCGCGCCGGTGAACAAGCGCTATACCCTGCGGCAGCTGTGCCGGATCATCAACATCAATATGCTGAAGGATGTGCTGGCGATGGAGGATATCTGCGGCTTGCTGCAGTATATCAACGGTCATCTGGATGACGAAAGCGACGATCTGATCGACGATTCGAAGCTGTATTTTCTGTTTATCCGACTGACGGAATGCCACGTCCGGACCCATACGCCCTTTGAAGAGGACGTTTATTTGAACGAGGTACTGCTCTCTTACGAAGAGCCCATCCCCGGTGCAAAGCAGCGGGTGGCAAAAGTTCTCAGAATTATGTTAACCGCCTGGGCGGCAGCCCAGATGAAGCATAAGGCCCAGCTTATGCTGGCCGACATCAAGAAAAATTAAGAAAAGGAGAAATGCAAAATGCAATACAATAGTTCCGGATTCTACAGTTATTCCAACGCAAAGAAGCCTGTAGACTTCAAAAAGTACAAAAAATGGATCGTCGTTGCGGCGGTGGCGCTGGTTGTTCTCATCGGCGTTCTGACCTGCTTCTACACAGTCGACGACAAGCAGCAGGCGGTGGTTACCACCTTCGGCAAGGTTACGGATGTTACCGATGCCGGCCTGCACTTCAAGCTGCCCTTTGGCATCCAGAAGGCCCATAAGGTGGATGTGAACGTCTATCAGAAGATCGAGCTGGGCTACACCACCGACGAAAACGGCAACACCTACACCAACACCAGCGAAAGCACGATGATCACCGGCGATTACAACATCGTCAACGTGGATTTCTATGTGGAATACAAGATTTCCGACCCGGTGCAGTATCTGTACGCATCCACTTCGCCGGAGCTGATCCTGCGCAATCTGATCCAGAGCCAGGTCCGCAACGTGGTGGGCTCTTCCAGCGTTGACAGCGTGCTGACCGACGGCAAGGAGAACATCCAGATGCAGGTCAAGGAGCTGGTTACGGAGATCCTGGCCGAGTATGATATCGGTCTGACGCTGGTGGACGTCCGCATTCAGGACGCCGAGCCCCCTACGAAGGAAGTTATCGAAGCTTTCAAGGCTGTCGAAACCGCAAAACAGACCGCCGAAGCGGTGGTCAACGAGGCGAAAGCCTATGAAAACGCCCAGGTCCCCAATGCCGAGGCCCAGGCCGACAAGCTGCTGCAGAATGCCCAGTATCTGAAGCAGAAGCGTATCAACGAGGCGGCGGAAGCTGTGGCGATGTTCGAGGCGATGTACGCCGAATATATGGAAAATCCCGATATCACCCGGGCCCGTATGTACTATGAGGCCATTGCCAAGATCCTGCCCGGCGTGAAGATCTATATCAACACCGGCGACGGGAATGCTGTGGATATGCTGCTGCCGCTGGAAAGTTTGGTAGGAGGTAACTAAGCTATGAAAAAAGGTATTATTTTTGGCGTTATCGCGCTGCTGCTGATCATTGTTGTGGCCAGCTCTATGTATACCGTTCAGGAAAATGAATACGCCTGCACCTTCCGTTTCTCAGAGATCGTGCATACGGAAAGTGAGCCGGGCCTGCACTTCAAGATCCCCTTTATCGACTCTGTCAAGGCGTTCCCCAAGGCGTCTATGCTCTATGACATTCCGCCCTCTGAGGTGCTGACCTCTGACAAGCAGAATATGACCGTGGACTGCTATATTATGTGGAACATTGCAGATCCCCAGAAGTTCTATCAGTCCGTGGGCACGACCCTGGAGGCCGAGTCCCGCCTGAACGCCATCACCTACAACGCCCTGAAGACGGCGATGGGTACGCTGGCCCAGGCTGACATCATCAATATGAACGACGGCGCGGAGCGCAACGAGATCTATGACGGCATCGCCGCCACCGTCAATGTGGAGACCATCAAGTACGGCATCTTCGTGGAGGATGTGAAGATCAAGCAGTTCGACCTGCCCGACAGCAACCTGAGCGCGGTGTATCGCCGTATGATCTCTGAGCGGAATCAGATGGCGGAAAAGTATACCGCCGACGGCAACTACGAGGCTTCCGTCATCCGCAATGAAGTGGATAAGACCGTGAATATCACCATTTCCAATGCCGAGGCCGAGGCTGCCAAGCTGATCGCCGAGGGTGAAGCCGAATATATGCAGAAGCTGGCGGATGCCTACGATTCTGCGGACAAGAAGGACTTTTACGAGTTCATCCTGGCGCTGGATGCGCTGGAGCAGAGCCTGACCGGCGACAATAAGACCATAATTCTGGACGCCGATTCCGACCTGGCCAAGATCCTGGCCGGCGTAACCGGTTAATACAAAATATTAGGGGCGGCCGCAAGGCCGCCCTTAAAGGCTCCCTTGTGTAAAGGGCAGATTTCCCCGCTAGCGGGGAAAATGTCCGCAAAGCGGACAAAAGGGGCGCGGGCCCGGCAGGGCTGTCAAAAATCTCTGATTTTTGACTGAGGGATTGTAACAGCCCCTCCGTCTTCGCCTGCGGCGAAGCCACCTCCCCTTGCACAGGGGAGGCTTGGGCGTTCCTAAACTCTGACAGAAAAAGGTTGCCTTGACGTGAGAACTGGATTATAATGAAGAAAAAAAGGAGGGCTAACCTATGACCAAACGGAATTTATACATCGCCTGGGCGGTGCTGTATGCAGCTTGCGCCGGACTGGGCTTCGTTCCCAATCCCAGAGGTGGGGTCTATGCGGCGCTGTTCATTCTTGCCCTGCTTTTCTTCGTTCCGCCCACGATTCTGATCTATAGGGCCATCAAAGGCGGAGATATTCCGGAATTAAAGCGGATTCGCGCCATCAGCCTGATCTGGCTGGGGTTGACCCTTGTGATGCTGGCGCTGAATTTTCTGTCCGTCAGCTTTACGGAAGCGGCGGGAAAATTCGTGTACTGGCTGCTGATTTTGGTGTCCTCGCCGATGGTCTGCGGACAAATTTGGGTGATCAGCCTGTTTCTGTGGGGCTGTTTGCTCTCCGCTACCTGGCAGGAAATTTTCAAGAGAAGAAAAAATAATGGATAGCCGCTCCTGCAATAACCCTCTCAGTCAGCCGATCAGGCTGACAGCTCTCCCAGAGGGAGAGCCAAGGGGGCTTCCCTCAGCGCATACAAAAAGCCACCTCGGAAGAGGTGGCTTTCATTTTTGGGGTGTGGTATTGTGTTTTACAGCTCTCTCAGGGCATCCACCAGGGCGGTTTTGGAGGTGGTCTTTTCGTCCTTGACCTTGATGACCTTGGCGGGGCAGCCGGCGACCACGGTGTTGGGCGCAACGTCGCCCACCACAACCGCGCCTGCGGCGACGACGGCATTCTCGCCAATGCGGCAGCCCTCGATCACCACGGCATTTGCGCCGATCAGCACGTTATCCTCCACAATGACCGGGGTTGCGGATGCAGGCTCAATAACACCGGCCAGCACAGCACCTGCGCCTACGTGGCAATTCTTGCCCACGGTGGCACGGCCACCCAGGATCGCACCCATATCAATCATCGTACCCTCGCCGATGGCAGCGCCGATGTTGATCACCGCGCCCATCATAATCACGGCGTTCTTGCCGATCTCCACCTGCTCGCGGATGATTGCGCCGGGCTCAATGCGGGCGGGGATATCCTTCATATCCAGCATAGGAATGGCAGAATTTCTGCAGTTATTTTCAATCTCCAGATGGGCGAAGGTGTTATTTTCCAGCACCGGGGCAATGTCCTTCCAGTCGCCGAAAACGATCTTGCAGCCGTCGCCTGCGGGGAAGACATTACAGCCGGGGAATTCCACGGGAGAGGTTTCCCAAACGTATACCTTCACCGGAGTCTTCTTTTCAGAGGTGCGGATATATTCGATGATTTCCTGAGCGTTCATAGCCATAGCTCCTTTTGTTGATTTCTGTTATCGTACCACCTTTTTCGCAAAAACACAACCCCGGAAATTGACACATCGGGGGAAATGGACTATAATAAGTAAAATTTCTCCATTAAGGAGGCTGTTATGCAGATCGTTTCTGACCGCCGGGCATTGCACCGCATCCCGGAACTGGAGCTTCAACTGCCCAAGACAATGGAATATTTGAAAGGCAGCCTGCAGGGTTTGAGCTGCCGGGTGTTTTCCCCCACGGCAGAGAGTCTGTGCGCCTATTTTGATTTTGGCGCGCCGGAAACGGTGGCGTTTCGTGCGGATTGCGACGCGCTGCCTATCTGCGAGCAGAGCGGGGCGGAATATGCTTCTACCCATCCCGGCCAGATGCACGCCTGCGGCCACGACGGCCATATGGCTATTTTGCTGGAGCTGGCCCGCCGTTTGGATGCCAGGAAAGAAAACAGGAATAATATCCTGCTGATCTTCCAGCCCGGTGAAGAAGCTCCCGGCGGCGCGCTGCCCATCTGCAAAAGCGGCGTGCTGGAGGAATACAAGGTAAAGGCGATCTTTGGCCTGCATCTGTGGCCGGGTCTTACATTTGGCAAGGTTTTCAGCCGGGAAAATGAGCTGATGAGCAGCGCCACCGAGATTACCGTGGATGTTTACGGCAAATCTGCCCACATCGCGAAAGCCGATCAGGGCGTGGATGCCACAGAGGCGGCGGTTGCTTTTTACACCAGGGCCTATGAGATGGAAAGAAGCTACCCGGCGGATGTGTACCGCCTGCTGAAATTCGGCAAATTCAGCAGCGGCACGGTCAGAAATGCGCTGTCCGCCCATTGCCATATCGAGGGCTCGCTGCGCTCCTTTGAGACCTCCGTTTTCGAGGAAATGCGGGACAAGCTGATGGCCATTGCCAAAGAGGTGGAGGCCCAGTTTGGCTGTGAGATCAAGCTTCACTTCAACGACGGCTATCCCGCTGTGATGAACGATCCGGCGCTTTACCGCGCTCTGCGGGAGCAGGTGCAGTGGGACGAGCTGGATGCGCCCAGTATGACGGGTGAGGATTTTGGCTTCTATCAGCGCTATATCCCCGGTGTGTTCTTCTTCCTGGGCCTGGGCGATGTGCCGGCCCTGCACAGTGATCATTTTAATTTCGACGATGCCGTTTTGTGCAGCGGCGCTGATCTGTTTGAACAGTTGACGGAGGTGGAATTATGATCCCTCTGAATCGAAATTTATCTACACTCAAACGCAGCGGCATCCGGCTGTATACCAACCTGGCCAAGACGGTGGACGACTGTGTTATGTTAACTTTAGGCGAGCCGGATTTCGACACGCCGGAGGAGGTCAAGGCGGCGGCGCTGACGTCGCTGTTCCAAAACCGCACCCACTACGCCCCCAACCAGGGCGTGGAAGCGCTGCGGCAGGAGGTGGCAGCATTTGAGACCTTCCGGGGCTTTGAATGCACCCCGGAGCAGGTGCTGATCACCGTGGGCGCCACCGGCGCGCTGTTTACCGCGCTGCTGGGCATCCTGAATCCCGGCGAGGAGGTCATCATCCCCACCCCGGCGTTCCCGCTGTATGCAACCATCGTTACGGTGGCCGGCGGCAAGCCGGTGCTGCTGGACACAAAGTCCGACGGCTTTCAGCTGACGGCAGAAGCGCTGGCGGGTGTCATTACGCCCAAAACCAAGGCCGTCGTGCTGAATTCTCCCAACAATCCCACCGGTGCGGTGCTGAGTGAAGACTCTCTTGCCGCGGTGAAATCGGCGGTGCTGGGTAAGGATATTTTTGTCATCTGCGACAATGTGTACCAGGGCCTCAGCGCAGAAAAAGTGCCGGATCTAAGTCTGGATGCGGACATCAAGCCCCAGATTTTGCTGTGCCAGAGCTTTTCCAAGCCCTGGGCAATGACCGGCTGGCGCGTGGGCTATCTGGTGGGCGAAGCGGATGTGATGCAGCGGCTGCTGCTTCTGCACGCTGCCGAGGTGGCGGCTGTGCCTACGTTTTTGCAGGATGCCTGCGTGGCGGCGCTGTGTACCTCCACCCGGGAAATGGCTCAGGTTTATGAACGCCGCAGAGAATATGTCTGCACCCGGCTGCGGGAAATGGGACTGACCTTCCCCGAGCCCAAGGGCGCGTTCTATGTGTTCGTGGATATTTCCCATCTGGGAATGACTGACGAGGAATTCTGCACCCGGCTGATCAAAGAGGCAGCGGTGGCCACCGTGCCCGGCTCTTGCTTCGATTGCCCGGGCCATCTGCGGATCTCCTACTGCTGCTCAGATGCAGACCTGAAAAAGGGTATGGACAGATTGGAAAGTTTCCTGAAGAAAATAAAGTAATGCAAAGGGGCAATCCGTAAGGATTGCCCTTTAAAAACCCTCTCAGTCACGCCACCCCCTTGCCTCTCCCTTTGGGAGAGGTGTCCAAAATCTTTGATTTTGGACGGAGAGGGTGTCGTGCCAGCTCTCCCAGAGGGAGAGCCAAGACGGCGTCTTAGTTTTTTCATATCCCCATCTTTTTGCGCATACACTCTTCCCAGGAGGGGATGGGTATGGGAGAAGACAAACTGCAGATGCCCCACAAGCTGATTCTCAATGAGCGGCGGCAGCTGACGATGACCGGTGTTACCGAGGTGGTGAGCTTCGACGAAAACGCCGTGGTGCTTTGCACCGAGCAGGGGCGTATGACCGTCCACGGTCGTGAGCTGCAGCTGCGGCAGCTGGCGTTGGACGGCGGGCAGGTGGCGGTGGACGGACAGGTTTCGGCCATTGTATACGAGGAGGTCCGGCAGACCGGCGGCTGGTTTCGCCGCCTAACAACATGACCGCTCCGGCTCTGGCGGCAGACCGCTTTCTGGCGGCCTGCCTCATCGGCATGCAGCTGGGCTTTGTTTACGATTTCCTCCGTCCGCTGCGGCCTAAGCTTACCGCCATTGCGGACTTGCTGTTCCTGGCGGCGCTGGCGGCGGGCTGGGTGTATCTGGGCTTCGGCGTCTGCCGGGGCGACCTGCGCTTCGGCTACACGGCGGGGCTGGGAATGGGCATCCTCTTTTGGGAACTGACCGCAACCCGGCTTTTGCGGCGGGCATTTGCGTATTTTTGGCGGCCTTTCCAAAAATTTTTCGCTTTTTTTATAAAAAATGCAAAAAAACTATTTGCAACCGGGCGAAAAAAGGTTACAATAAATTGTACCTTACATAGAAGGAGACGGCGTTATGAAAAAGCTGATAAGACTGCTTCGCCGCGTGCGCGTGAAATTCGTCCGCAGCAGCCGCCGCACCAAGACGATGGTGATCTGCATGGCCGCATTGTCTATGGTGGCACTTCTGACGCTGAATTTGACCATCAACGCCCTGCGCGACCGGGCAGAAGAGGCAAGAAAAGAGGCCGCCCGGCTGGAGTACGAGCAAAGCCAGCTGGAGGACAAGATTGATAACCTCGGCTCGGCAGAGGGCGCAGAGGATACCGCCCGGGATGAGGGCTACGTCAATAAAAACGACGTTGTGATCCAACCGAAACCGTAACAAATTTGGAGGAAAGCGAAAACCTATGGAGTTAACCGTCGGCGCGATTTTAGAAGGCAAAATCAAGACAATTACCAATTTCGGCGCATTTGTTGCCCTGCCGGAAGGAAAGACCGGTATGGTACATATTTCTGAGGTGGCAAATGCCTACGTCAGCGACATTCGCCAGCATTTAACTGAGGGCCAGGATGTGAAAGTTGTGGTCATCGGCAACGAAAACGGCAAGATCAACCTGTCCATCAAGCGGCTGGAAGCCAAGCCGCAGCGGGAAGCAGCCCCCAGAGAGGGCGGTTTCCGTCCCGCGGCCAGACCTGCCCGCCGGGACGTTGCACCTACGCCGCAGCCTGCGCCCAAGACGGCTGACCAGCTGTTTGAGGAGAAGCTGAAGGCGTTTATGTCGGAATCGGACTCCAAGCTGTCCGGTATTCGCGCGGATCATCGCACCAAGAGCCGCAGAAGATAAGGTTTACAAAGCTGCTGCTCGCAAGCGGCAGCTTTGCTTTTTGCGAAGAGGGTGAGTATCCAAAACCCTCTCAGTCGCGCCAGCTCTCCCAGAGGGAGAGCCAAGAAACAAATGAGTAAGATCCTACAAGAGGTGTGTTATGTCAACCGTTGTGATCACCGGCGGCAGCCGGGGCATCGGTGCGGCGGCGGTAGAGCTGTTCGCGCCCAAAGGCCACCGGGTCTGCTTCCTGTATGAAAAAAATCACGCCGCCGCCCGGGCGGTCAGCGAAAAAACCGGCGCGCAAGCGTTTTGCTGCGACGTTGCTGACGGACAAGCGGTGAAAGAAGTATTTTCCCAAATTGGCGATGTGGACGTGCTGATCTGCAACGCCGGCATTGCCCATATCGGTCTGATGCAGGATACCGAT